>JAOPJY010000002.1:300000-563929 GCA_025517425.1 Halobacteria archaeon AArc-dxtr1
TTCGACTGACAGGCCCGACGAACCCAATGACGTGCAGACTTACTTGGCGTTTGGAATTATTATTGACTATACTGAAAACACGCCCACAGATGTAACCCTCCGCCACCATCATTAGCAGTAATTTCCGAGAGTTCTTGATTCACCTTTAAAACTGAATCGGGGGTCGCTAAGTACGCACGCGTACTGAACGAGCACGTCCAGTACAGACTGACGTATTCGACGCGCAGGTCACCAGACCACCTCCGCGACCAACAGGTACTCAACGACGGATCGACTCAGATCGGATAATGGACGTGCGGTCGCCGACGGCATATCAGCCGACGAAAGCCGAACTCGCGGTCTTCGTCTCCGGGATCACCAGCATGGGGCTGGAGATCCTTGCAGTCAGGATCGTCGCCCCGCAGTACGGGAGCCACATCTACACGGTCGGCGGGATCCTAACGGTCTGTCTCGCCGCCTTGAGCCTGGGCTACTGGCAGGGTGGCAAGCGCGCCGCGCAGGCGACCAACCGGGAGATGTCCTGGATCTTACTCGCGACCGCAGTCTACGTCGCGATCATCGTCTACGCGAGCGACATGCTTCTCATTTACACGTCGACGCTGCCGCTGTCGCCGCGGTACGCCGCGCTTCCGGCGACCATCCTGCTGTTCGGGCCGCCAACCTACCTGCTCGGGTTCATTAGCCCCTACGCTGCGGAGCTCTCGGCCAAGACGGGGGTCGGCGAGGCCTCGGGCCACGTCTACGCGCTCGGGACGATCGGCAGCATCGTCGGCTCGGCGGCGACGACGTTCCTGCTCATTCCGAGTCTCACGATCGAACTGATCGGGCTGCTGTTCGGGCTCGCGTTAGTCGCAACTGCCCTGGTGCTCGTAAGCCCCTCGCTTCCGAAGCCAACCGTCGCCGCGAGCGTCGTGATCGTCGCCCTGCTCGTCGTCTCCTCTGGAATGGGCCCGGTCGCCTTCGATCACCGCGGCGACGTCGTCTACGAGACCCAGACGGCCCACCAGCAACTCGAGATCGTCGACGACGGGGACGTTCGAACGATGTACCTGGATGGGGCCCAGCACAGCGCGATCGATCTCGAGGATCCGGATCGCCACGTCTTCAAGTACACCGAATACTTCCACCTGCCGATGCTCGCGGTCGACGACCCAGACGAGGTAGAGAACGTGTTGTTCGTCGGCGGGGGCGGCTACGTCGGTCCGCAGGACTTCCACGAGCGCTACGACGTCGACGTCGACGTCGTCGAGATCGATCCCCAGGTGACCGACGCCGCCGAGGAGTACTTCGAACTCGAACAGGGTGAGAACATGACCGCTTACGAAGACGACGGTCGGCAGTTCCTCGCCGGCGCAGACGAGGAGTACGACCTCATCATCCTCGACGCCTACAAGCAGGATCAGGTCCCCTTCCAGCTGACGACCGTCGAGTTCATGGAACTCGTCTCGGATCGGCTGGCCGACGACGGCGTGCTCCACGCAAACGTCGTCGGCGCGCCCTCGGGTTCCGGTTCGGAGTTCTACCACGCCCAGTACGAGACGATGGACGAGGTCTTCCCCGACGTCTACAGCTTCCGCACCTCGGATGCGAACGCAGTCCAGAACATCCAGCTGGTTGCGACCAACGACGAAACCGGCTTCAGCCAGGACGAACTCGCGGAGCGAAACGCCGACCGCGAGCTGAGTATCGACCTCGCAGACGCTGTCGAGAACTACATCGAGAGTCCCGACACCGGCGATGCACCCGTCCTTCGGGACGACCGGGCTGGGGTCGACAGTCTGCTCGATCCGATGCTCGGCCAGCGATACGTGATCGAGGAGACCGAGCCGGCGACGGCGACGTCTGCTCCACTCGTCGCACCGCGGGTCGGATAGCCGGGACGAGAGAGTTTCGGGAGCGTGCCAACGCCGAGCCAGCTCAGACGCCCGCGCCCGTCGGCGCGTCGGGCAGGTCGTACGGCTCGGCGTCGAGGCCGAGTTCCTCTAAGGCGGCCGCGAGGTGCTCGTCCTCCGCGTAGTCGGCGCCGTCCTCGACGCGGAGGCGCTGGGCGGTCGCCAGGACCTCGCCGCGACGGTCGTCGGGAATGTCGTACTTGTCGGTCGAGAGTTCGATCGTCAGGCCGTTGGGATCGCGGGTGTACAGCGAGAAGAAGATGCCCCGGTCGAAAACGTTCGAGCCGTAGCCGGCCTCGGCTAAGGCCTCGCGGGTGTCGACGAAGTCCTCGGGGTCGATCGAGAACGAGAGGTGGTGGACCGAACCGATCTGGTGGCGAAGCGGGTTCGCGTTCGTCGGCCGGTCGCCGACGAAGAAGGTGATGATCCGCCCGTCACCCGTATCGAAAAAGAGGTGCGTCGAGTTTGGATCGTCGAGGTTCGGCTGTTTCAACACGAGGGGCATCCCCAGCAGATCGCGGTAGTACTCGATCGTATCCTCCTCGTTGCTCCCGATGAGGGTGATGTGATCGGTTCCGGTGACGTTGATGGGGCTGTCCGGTGGGGTCGCAGTGATCTCCGGCTCGTCGGTCATAGTTCGACGGGTAGTAGGCGACCGAGGGGTAAACCTGTGGTCCCGACGGCAAGGTGGAACGGGATCGCGAGACGCCATCTGACCGGTTTCCAGCGCCGGAGTGACTTGAAACGACGACTGGGACAGCCCAACCGCTACCCACCCGCCGTGCCGAGTGTCGACAGACATGTCGACCCAACTCGAGCAGGCTGCCCCCGAAGCAGAAGCCACCTGGTCTGGAACCGTCCCGACCGCCTTCGACGCCCGGATCGTCGGACTCGTCGTCGCTGCCGCCGCCCTCGCTGCGTCACTGAACGTCCCCTACGGCGGCATTCCGATGGCCGCAGCTGCGTTTGGTGTCCTCACCGTCGTCGGCGTCGCGGGCCACGCACTCGGCCAGCGCCGCCTCCGACGGCTGACCGACGAACTCGCTGCACGCTGGAGCGCCCGCGGCGGAACGATCGAAGCGGTCACGCGATCATCCGACGGACTCCGCACCGAATGGACGCTGCACACGCCTGACGGCCCCGTCACGGTCGGCGGAATCGCGCTCGCACCGGTTTCACAGCTCTCCATCGAGTGGAACGGCATTCGCGATTCGACGCCGGTGGGTGATGCGGAGAAAAATATCGAGGGGTTGGCAGAGAGTCTCTACCGAGAGATATTCGAGCTATCCTGATCCTCCCCTGTCAATCCACGCAGCTTCCACCGTCGAATTCGTGATTTTCAGGGCTTGTTAGGTCTGTGAGCCAGAAACAAGCCAAAGACTCATACGCCTGGAAGACTTACTATTACACTAACTAAACGGGGTGAGAGACAAATGGGACGAAGTCGGCGACGGCGCAGCAAAGGGGGAACGCTGAGCCGACGCGCTGCCCTGGGGCTGATCGCCGGGGGCGCCGGAATCGCCGGCCTCCATAGCACCGGCGCGTTTAGTGTCCAGAACGCGGCGCGAACGCTCGGCGTCGGAGTGGCCGACGACGACGATGCACTATTGGGAATCGTTCCCCACGATGTGTCCGGTGCAGAAGGTGACGAGGTTGCCCTCCTCACGCTTGAAAACCGGTTTTCCGAGAATCTCACTGAGATTGATATTTCGCTCTTCGCTGGAGAGGTCATCGAGATCGACAGTGTCGAGACGCCAGCAGAGATTGCAGCTGGCGCCGAGCGAACCGTCACAGGCGTACTCTCATGTTCGCAAGCGGGTACAGAGACTCTCGAAGTAGAGATTTCGGTGGCCGGTGAGAACGCGTCGTTGACGACGACGCGGTCACTCACAGTGACGTGTGAACCCACGGGCTGCGTGAACCTCATCGACGAAGACGGATCGGTCGACCGGTCCTGGGACAATGGCAGCGTCGAGGAGTGTGACGTACAGATCGATTCCAACGATGAGGTATCCGTCGATGTCACCAGCGGTGGCCGGATCGAGGAATCACTCAATATCGTCACAAGCGACGAGGTTGCAGTCGATCTCAGAGACAATGGCCAGATTGGGGGGAACCTCGATATCACAACTGACGACGATGTTAGACTCGACGTGCGGCGAGGAGGTCAGATCGACGGCGACACAAACATCGTCACCAGCGGCGAAGTTGTGGTTGACCTCAAAGACAACGGCCGCATCGACAACGATCTGACGATCGAGACGGACGACGACGTCACACTCGACGTACAGCGAGGCAGTCAGATCGGGGGTAACGTCGAAATTGTCACGAGTGGGGAGGTCAGTCTCGATCTGAAAAATAGCGGTGACATCGAGGAGAATCTCACGATTCAGACGGACGACGAGGTCAGTCTCGACCTCAAGCAAGGCGGCACGATCGGGGGTAACGTCGAAATTGTCACGAGTGGGGAGGTCAGTCTCGATCTGAAAAACGGCGGCACCATCGGTGGTAGTCTCACGATCGAGAGTGACGACGATGTCGTGGTCGATCTTAGACAGGGAGGGAGTATTGGCGGCAACCTCGATATCGACACGAGCGGCGAAGTTGACGTTAGGGGTCAAGAAAACGTCGCTGGAACAGTCACTACCTAGTTGACGTCCGACGGCCTACGTCGGGCGACAGAGCTACTTGTGCCGTCGATTTCGGGACGGAATCTCAGAGGTGATGCGATTTGAGACCATGGATAACAGTTCTCTGCTTGCGCGCCTACCGGGCGGAGTAACGAGTACGAGAAGAGTACCAAACAACGGAATCGCGAGAAGTCCGTGATCCTGGGTAAAGCTCATATTATTTATTGTGAATATCTCGTTCGTCTCTTCGACGGTGACGCTTCCGGCGTGGTGGCCGTTGACCGTGACGTCGTACGTTCCAGGTTCGTCGATCGAAGTGCTGAACCGCACCTCCCGCTCACCACCCGGTTCGAGAGTGATACGCGTCGTATCCCGAACGATCCCGTCGATAGAGAGTTCGGCGATGAACGTCTCACTCTCCCCATTCGACAGCGGAGTAACTGGTGAGTCGGCCGGCGACGAGGCAAATCCGGACGCGGTTCCTGCGTCGTTCGAAAGGAACGAGGGTGCCGACTCACTCTCTTCTTCGATCAGCTCGTACTGGAACGTTCCAACGACGTCGAATTCGACACCGGATTGGACGGTGAATTGACCGTCAGTTTCGGACCCCTCATCGCCAGTAGCGTCTGGTCCGCCGGTAGCTTGTGCGCCAGGTTCCAGACCGACGTCGACACCTGCGTAGGTCATTCGGACGTTCGATGAAAGCCCATCATCGACGTTGGTGTAGATGGTCACCGTCGGCTCATCGTCGGTGGTTTCGCGCGTGTCGACTTCGGCACCGATCGAGGCTGATTGGCCAGCGGCGATCCTAAGCGGGTTATCCCCGTCTATTGTCGCCGTTCGGTCGTCACCTTCGTAAAACGTGACGCCGGACGGTTCGTCGAACCAGACTGTTCTCGGCTGGTCACCGGTTACCTCGATCGAAAAGACGTCGTCGATGGTCGTGGTCGCGTCCTGGTTGAGCCCCTCGAAATGGAACTCGATCTCGCCGTCAGTGACGCTCGCGTACGACTCGTCTGTGGCCTCGATCGAGATGTCGGCGGTCTCGGAATGGCCGTCTTGGGCTTGTGCGCCCGCGGAGGCGAACACGAGGAGAAGAGCAAGAGCAAGAGAAAGTAACGCAATCGCTCGAAGCCCATTGGAGACGGAGATCCATCGATTACGTTCGTCGGAACCGGGGCTCTTGTGGGTTCCGATCGAACTCATGGGAAGCAATTACGTTATTCTTCCTGGGCGTTTGCGACGAACGTGACGTCGATGTTGAAGTCTTCCTCATCCGAAGCATCACCAACCACAAGATCTAGCGAGAGCTCGACCGATCCGCCTGAAATGACTTCGACCGAATTGCCGCCCCCATGGACTGAACTGTTGTCATTTTCGAAGTTCAAAGTTACCTCACCATCAGAGAGGGTATCTTCGCCGTCGCTGTTTTCGACGTGTAGGTCGACGTCCTGATCGCCGTTGTTCGTGACAGTCAGGAGATCGTCGAATCCAGTGGTCGCCTCAATGTTGATGCTATTGAAACTGAGTTCAACGGTGTCGCCACCAGTGTCATCAACGCCGTCGAAGTCCCCATCGTTCGCGACGATTTGGAGGAGCGCGCTTCCGTCTCCCGCGGTTTCGATGTTTACGCTTCGTTCGGCTTCGACGGTGCTGAACGCACCAGTTGCGAGCACGGCACCGCCACCGGCGACGAGCGATCCAATTCCGACCAGCGTGTTGCGTCTACTTATCATGGGTGTGTGGACGTAGCGGGTGTTCTCCGACAGTTGCCGGGGCCCGTGATCTACGGATATACGTAGAACACCCACCCACTTTGTATTGTCGTGCCAGAAAGACAGTCAGTCACACACGAATATCGTTCAAGCTCTACGAGAAGATGGTCACGGTTGGCGAGAAGGGGTTCAAGCCGAGCCATACCGGGGTGAAAGCGGCATATTTCTCCGCAACTTCGTGGTGCGTGCGAACAGTCTTCAAACGCAACCCGGGAACTCCTCGCCCGTGATGTGAACGGAGTCCACCCAGCCGGGGAGTTCCTCGTCGGACTTGGTAAAGCGCGAACGCGAACGCATGTAGGCCATGATGAGCGCGCGCCGCCAGTGTTCGGAGGTGTTCGGCGCGGTGTAGTGGGGCGTCAGGCAGTGCTGGAAGAGGACGCTCCCGGCCTCCATCGGAACCGCGACGGCGTCGTCGGCGTCGTAGTCGCGCTCGCCGATCACGATGTCGGTGTCGTACTCGACGGCCTCGTGGCCGAGGATCCCGTCTTTGTGCGCGCCGGGGACGACGTTCATGCAGCCGTTTTCCGGCGTCGCGTCGTCGAGGGCGATCCAGACCGTGACGTGGTCCATCGGGTGGATCGGGTAGTAGGCCGCGTCCTGGTGGAAGCCCTTCTCGCTGCCGATTTCGGGCGGTTTGAACATCGCCGCGCTCCGGAGCAGTTTCAGGTTCGGGCCCAGAAGCTGCTGGGCGACAGAGACGATCGTCTCGTTGTCTGCAACCTCGCGGAAGACGTCGTCCTCCTCGACCATTCCAAGGCCCTCGAACTTGCGGACGGCGTCGCCTTCCTCCTCGACCTCGAGTTCACCGCGCTCGACGCGGGGTTCGAGCTGGCTGTCGAAGCCGGCGGGGTCGCGGTCACCGTGGGTATACTCCCGGAGTCGCTCCGTCACGCGCTCGATCTGGTCGGGTGAAAGCGCGTCCTCGACGACGACGTAGCCGTCCGTCTGGTACTGCTCGAACTGGCTGTCTGAGAGCTGCATAGGGATACCTGGGTGGTAGCACGCGGTAACGGTTACGGAAGCGTTCCGAGTGGTACAACAGCATAATCATCTAACATCCCGGTAGTACAACCGAGTAGAATCCTTTTTCAGTGCGTACTCGATAGAGCAGTCAATGACCGACGTAGCGGTTGAGCGGACAGAGACGGAACACATCGGCGTGAGGAGATACTTCTCGAAGCTTGGACCGACCTGGCTCGCGGGCGCGATCGCCGCGGGACCGGCGACGATGGCTGCGGTGATCACTGCCGGCGCGGTGTTCGGCTACGACATGCTGTGGGTCGTCATCCTCGCAGCGGTGCTGGGCGCGACCGCGCAGTACCTCTCGATGCGCCTGGGACTGCTCACCGAACAGGGAATCGTCGCCACCGTCGAGGAGCGTCTGGGCACGTTCTGGGCGTGGGTGCTGGTGATCGATACGGTACTCGCCTCGGGACTCGCCCAGATCGTGATCATGAAAACGGTCGCCGACGTCAGCGCGATGGCCACTGGGATCGACGCGCGAATCTGGGGCGTCCTGTGGGCGCTCGCCCTCGCGGTCGGGCTGGCCGGGGGCGGCTACTACATCGCCGAGCTCGGCGCGAAGCTCATCGTCTCGGCGGTGGTCATCGCCTTCATCGCTTCTGCGTTCATCGTCCCAACCGACGGAACGGCTGCGGTCTCGGGGCTCGCGCCGTCAATTCCGACCGACGCCGGTGCCGCGTTGATTATCGCAGGCGTGCTCGGCGGTGCCGTCCACATCACGCTCATCACGATGCAGACGTACACGATGCGGGCCCGCGGCTGGACCCGCAAGGAGTACGACCTCGGGCTGTTCGACGTCGGTAGCTCGATGCTCGTCGCGTTCGGCCTCTTCAGCGTCGCGACGTTCATCGTCGCCGCCAGTGTGTTGCACACTCCCGAGATCTCCGGCGCGGAACTCGACGCTCTCGCCGCCGCCGACGCGCTCGGCCCACTGGCCGGCGAGTACGCCGCCGCGATCTTCATGATCGGACTGTGGGGCGCCGCGATTTCGACGCTCGGCGCAAACACCGTCGTCCCGCCGTACCTGATCGCCGACAAACTCGACTGGGAGCAAGACGTCTCTGACTCGCGGTTTCGCGCTGCCGTCGTCGCCGTCGCGCTGATCGGCGCCCTCGGCGCGTTCCTCGAGGGCGGATTCTTCCCGCTGCTGACGCTGATGCTCGCGTTCGGACTCGTCGGAACTCCGTTCGCACTCGTCATTGTGCTCTACTTGCTCAACGATTCGAAGACAGTGCCGGAGACGAACTCCTGGCTTGCGAACCTCGCCGCGATCGTCCTCATCGTCGTGACGACGGTACTCGCCGCCGACTTCGTCCGCGAAGAGGCGCCGGCCGCGACGAGTGAGTTTAGCTCGGCTGGCGTCGTGATCTTTGCCGTCGTGATGGGGATCGCGACCCTCGGGCTGATCGGGAAGTACGCTGGAGAGCAGGTCGGGTCGGGCGCGAGCTGATAGACGGGTAACAGGCCGAATTTTACGCCGACAGTAGAAGCGCGGAACCGGACGGTTCGGCCGCGAAAGCGCCACCGGAGAGCGTTCGGTACGCAAGCGATCGACGAGTCCCAGGCGGCTCAGTCGTCGCTCGGCGTCGGCGCCGCCGTCTCCGTCGAATCAGTGCCGGGCGCGTCGAACAGTGGGCTCTGCTCACCGGGGACGAACGTGTTGAGGATGAGCGCCGATAGCGCCGTGAGGATCACCGGCTCGCCGAAGAACGTCTCGGCCGCGCTCGGCAGCCCTTGAATCGCTTCGGGCGTGGTCGCGATACCGAGACCGAGGCCGAGGGAGGTCGCGACGATGACCATGTTCCGCCGGTCGAAGTCGGTGTGGAGGACGATCAGCCGGACGCCGCTGGCGGCGACCATCCCGGCCATCAGGATGACCGCGCCGCCGAAGACCGCACTCGGGATCGTCGTCACGAGCGCGCCGACGACCGGGCTCAGCCCCAGCAGAGCGAGGATGCCGCCGGCGATCGCGACGACGTGACGGCTCATCACGCCAGTGAAGCTGACGATCCCGACGTTCTGGGAGAACGAGGTCACGGGGAAGGCCGCGAAGATCGAGCCGAGCGAACTGGCGAAGCCGTCGGTGAAGAGGCCGCCTCGGACCTCCTTCTCGTCGGGAGAACGCCCCTCGGCGGCCGTGACGCCGGACATGTCGCCGACGGTCTCCATCGCGGAGACCAGAAAGAGGAAGGCGAAGGTAACGATCGCGATCGGCTCGAACTCGACGCCAAAGCGCGTCGGCTCGGGGATCGCGAACCAGGCAGCCTCGCCGATCGGCGAGAAGTCGACGACGTCGACCCCGAACCCGAAGTCGAGCGCGATGGCGGCGGCGTAGCCGACGGCGATGGCTGCGAGGACGCTCAGCAGCCGGGTGGATCCGCGGGTAAAGAGGTTGAGCGCGATGGCGACGCCGAGGACGAGGGCGGCCAGTCCGACGTTGTGGGTGGCGCCGAAGTCGGGCTCGCCGACGCCGCCAGCGGCGTACTCCATTCCGACTGGGATGAGGTAGAGGCCGATGATGACGACAACGAGGCCAGTGACGAGCGGCGGGAAGAAGGGTTTGATGCGTTCGAACTGCCAGCCGATGACGCCCTCGACGAGAAATCCGGTCACCAGGATCGCGCCGAAGACCGCAGCCATCCCGAAGTCGATGCCAATCGAGATGATCGCGCCGACGAACGTGAAGCTCGTCCCCATCACGAGGGGGAGCTTCGCGCCGATCGGTCCGATGGTATAGGCCTGAACGACGGTGGCGATACCCGAGAACAGCAACACCATCTGGACGATGTAGGTGAGGTCAGGCCCCGAGAGCCCGACGTCGCCGGCGACGACGTACGCCACCGCCGTCGCCGGCACGATCATCACCGCGACGTGTTGGATCGCCAGCAGCACCGACTTCGGTAGGGGCGGTCTGTCGTCGAGTTCGTATTCGAGATCCATCCGTCCGTCCGCGTCGTTCGACATTGTATGACCGCCAGGTTGCGAATCGGTCCACAAAAAGTTTCGCAAGTACGCTCATATCTCCACCCAAACATAGCAAAAATGTCCACGTTCGTGGATACACCCCTGGGCGAGAGCCGACGGTCAGTGGACCGTAACCTCGCCGTCTTCGACCGAGATATCGAGGAGGCTCGTCGCCTCGAACTTCGTGTCGTCGAGTGCCGACTCGCCCACCTTTCGCATCACGACGACGACGTCGACGATCTCGGCGCCGATGTCGTCTAAGGCGTCACAGATGGCCGCGAGCGTGCCGCCAGTCGAGAGCATGTCGTCAACGATGACGACGCGGTCGCCCGCCTCAACGTCGTTAATGTACATCTCTGACTGAGAGTAGCCGGTCTGCTGGTGGAGCGAAACCTCGCCGTCGAGACCGTACGAGCGCTTGCGGATGACGACCAGTGGGATGTCTGTCTGTAAGGAGAGTGCGGTCGCCAGGTGGATTCCCATCGCCTCGGGGGCGACGATCTTGTCGACGTTCAGATCGGCGGTTTGCATGACCTCGACGACGACCTCCCGTAACAGTTCGGCGTCTAACATCGGGACGCCGTTGCTGATCGGGTGGACGAGGTACTCGTACCCGTCCTTGTCGACGATCGGTGCGTCGTCTAACGACTCGATGAGCTTCTCCATGCAGTGACTCGGGAAATGGCGGTGAAAAGCGGTTCGTTCTGATGAGATGAGATGGCTCGATTAGCGAACGGCCGAACTCGTCGCCTTCGAGAGCAGGTGGACAGCCACCGCGCCGAACGCCGCACCGATCGCGGCTAACACGGCGACAGCGGGGACGACAGTGTTGAGCACGCCGTCGAAGGCGGTCACGTCGAGGACGGTCATCACGTCCTCGTCGACCATCATCGCTCGCGACGCGTCGACGCCGTAGGTGACGGGGTTAATCGCAGCGAAGCGCTGGATCCAGGTCGGGAGGACGTCAAGCGGTAGAAACGCACTCGAGAGAAAGAGGAGGGGGAACTGCAGCAGGTTGGCGCCGATGATCGTCGACTCCTGGTCTCTGGTTACGACCGCGAGGACGTTCGAGAACGCGATGAACCAGATCGAAAAGAGGATCGCGATCGCGACGATGGCTACGACGCCGACGAGCCCGGTCGCGATCTCTGCGCCGAGCAGGACGCCGAGTCCGAGGATGATGACGACCTGGATCGCGATCCGGAACACCTCGGCGGCGGTCTTCCCGACGAAGACGGCCGTCCGATCCATCGGCGAGACGAGCACCTTCTCGAACATGCCGTTCTCGATGTCGTTGACGAGTCCGATCCCGGAGGTGACCGCCGAGGCCAGCGCGACCTGGATCGCGATCGCCGGTACGAGAAACGTCGTGTAGTCGACGCCCGGTAGGTCCTGGCTGACGGCGCCGCCGGCGACGTTGCCGAACACCTCCGTAAACAGCACGAGGAAGATGACGGGCTGGGCGAGCGAGACGAGCAACACGAACGGGTTGCGGACGGCTTTGAGGTTCCAGCGCTTGAAGTTGACCCAGGCATCGCCGGCGAACGTATTCGCGGTTCGGGCAACGTCCGACTCGGCGGTCTGGGGGCTCACGGCGACACCTCCGCGAGGTCGGCGTCCTCGGCGTCGACGCGCTCGCCGGTGATCGCGAGGAAGACGTCGTCGAGCGTCGGCGCGCGGACGTTGAAGCCGGTGACAGTGATATCCGCGTCACGCAGCGCGACGAGCAGGTCCGTCCCGGACTCGCGGGCTGTCTCGGCGGTGACGCTGATGCCGTCGTCGGTCTCCTCGACGCTGGCGGCGGCGAACGCGTCGAACTCGCGGGCGATCGCCGCCGCGCGGGACCGGGCGTCTGCTCCGTCGCCGATCTCGATATCGAGGACGTCGCCACCGACCTGACGCTTCAGGTCGGCCGGGGAGCCGTCGGCGACGATCCCGCCGTCTAAGATCACCGCGAGACGCTCACAGAGGGCGTCGGCTTCCGCCAGGTACTGCGTCGTGAGAAGGATCGTCGTCCCCTGCTCGTTGATCCGCCGGAAGTACTCCCAGAGGCGGTTTCGCGCCGACGGGTCGAGGCCGGTCGTCGGCTCGTCCAGAAACACCAGCGGCGGCCGGTGGACGAGCGCGGTGGCGGCGTCGAGTCGCTTGCGCATCCCGCCGGAGAACTCCTCTGAACGCTTGTCCGCGACATCGGCGAGGTCGACGAGGTCGAGTAGTTCGGCGGTTCGCTCGTCGCGCTCGCCTCGCGGGACGCCGTAGGCCTCACAGGCGAAGCGAATGTTCTCTTCGGCGGTGAGCTCCGGATCGACGCTGGTTTCCTGGGCCATATAGCCGATCGACTCGCGGACTGCCCGCGACTCAGATCGAACGTCGAAGCCGTTCACTCGCACGTCGCCGGCGGTCGGCGAGAGCAGCGTCGCGAGGACCTTGATCGTCGTCGTCTTTCCGGCACCGTTCGGGCCGAGGAATCCGAAGAATTCCCCGCGGGAAACCGTCAGATCAACGCCGTCGACCGCCCGAGTGCCGTCTCCGTACACCAGTTCGAGCCCCTCGGTCTCGATCGCGGACGGGGGCTGGTCGTTCGACATGGGGCCGAGTAGGCGACCGAGACGGAAATACGAGCCACCTCGCGGCAAGGCGGTGTGAGTCGAGTTGCCGTCGATGCGACGACTCACAACACCCGTTGTGAGACGGATCGTGAAAGCTGAGTTCGGGCGCTGCGAGCCGGAAACCGCCTCCTCAGACGAACTCTCCCAGGGCCGACTGCTCGCTTCCCAGCGGCTCGATCAACCGGGCGTCGTCGTTTTGCGGATTGTTGACCCGGGTCGAGATCGGATACGCGTCGAGATCGTCGCCCGGATACGGCCGACACAGCTCCCGACGCTCCGCGGAACCGGCCGTCAGCCACGTTCGCTCTTCGTCGCGGGGAAGGACGACCGGCATCCGATGGTGGATGGGAGAGATTGCGTCGTTCGGTTCGGTCGTCAGGATCGTGACGGTCGAGCACATCCCGTTTCCGTCGTCCGTCTCCTGTCCCTCCCACAGCCCTGCCATGGCGAACGCAGGATCGTCCTCACGGTAGATCCTGTACGGTTGTTTCGGGCCGCCATCCGGTCCCTTCCACTCGTAGAAACCGGTCGAGAGGACGAGACAGGGCCGTCTCTTCCAGGCGCGTCTGAACGCGGGCTTTTCGAGCGCCGTCTCGGAACGAGCGTTGATGTACTCCTCGCTTGGGTCGGCCATCCACGCCGGCGTGAGTCCCCAGCGAAACTGTGTGATCTCCCCGGGCGCCTCGTTCGCGATCACAGGCTGGGGCTGGCGGGGCGCGATGTTGTACCGGGGCTCGTAGTCGTCGACGACACGGGCGTCGAATCGATCCTCGAGGTCGGCTTTCGGAAGGAACAGCGAGTTTCGCCCGCACATGGCGTAGTGAACGCTTTGAAGGGACAAAAGCCCGTCTCACTCGAGGAGTTTATGGGGAGGACAGGACGTGGCAGTTGCGGTCGAACGCAACGTGTTTTCCCCACCACCGAACTGCTTTCCAGCACCGAGACATCAGTAGTCGTCCCGCTACGAACGCGGTAACGAATCGAGCCGATCCCGCCAGTTTGTTCGTATCCACGTGACGGCGCGTACAGCCCGACTGGTTGCGAGCGCGTCGCGTGCCGTAACTGCGTTCGTCTTCGGATCCGAGTCGTCTGCGTCAGGGAGCAACATGAGGCCGACGAACAGCCCGAAGACAACCGAGGAGACCCCCAACCCACCGAGGAAGTGAGATTCGAAGATCATGTAAACGTAGATTCCACTGGCCGTTCCGACGACGAAGGCACGCCACGACGTCCAGCGACGTCTGATCCCACAACCGAGTGCGTACCCCAACGAACCGAGGTAGAGTACCCCTCCGAGTAGCCCCGTACTGAGAAGTGGATAGACGTAGGAGCTGTGTGGTCCGCTACTGGTTCCGGTGTCTGCGCTAAGCGGTGGAAACAGCTCGGAGTGGCCGAACTCCCGCCCGATTCCGATCTCTGAGCCGACCTCGGCGAATCCGATACCCCACAGCGGATTGGCGGCGAGAAGGTCCAGTGATCGCACCCATCGGTCGACGCGATTCATCAGCGTCGTCCGCATCACCTCGGGGACGTGACCGACCCGGATCATCCCGTACAGTGCGACTATCCCGAACCCGATACCCAGATACGAAAGCCAGTGGTGTCGCCCCGACAGGACGAGAACCGCACCGACACTGAAACCGACGAGCGCGGCATCACCCTCGCTCATCACCAGCCCGAGCAGGCAGAGTCCGAAGACAAGGATCCAACCGACTCCCCCGCGGACGAGGACGGTATACAGTGCAGCCAAACAGCCCACCATCATGAAGAAGCCGTAGGGGTTCGGATTCGTGAACACCGAGACGGTTCGGATCGGGTACAGTCCCATAACGTCCTCACCGACGAAGTCGGAAACTCCCGAACCAGCCGTCCCAGCTGCCAAGAGCATCCAGATTCCGATGACGGCGACGACGGCGCTGCTCAGAGCCAGCCCCATCGCGAACGTCTGCCGTCGCCCATCGACGAACCGCGGTAAGACGACTACGGTCGCGAACACGGCGACCGGCGTACTGAGGATCAGAGAGAGTAACTCGGGATGTGGATCGTAACGCCAGTAGTGGGCGACGAGCCAGAGCCAGTACCCGCCAAAGAGAGCGACAAACGTGGGATTCGTCGAGAGTGAAACGCTCGTAAAGACGACGCCGTAGACGACGATGAGGACGAGCATCGCACCCGAGAGCAGATAGCCACGGTCCGTCGAGAGAAGCCAGGTCGAGGGGGCGATAGCGACGAGAACGGTAAGAACGGCGAGTAACGCGTAGTGGAAGGGGACGGTTGGCGTGTCAGCTGACGAGCGCCCCCACAACATATCTGAGCTTCGCCACTCACTCATTCCAGCACCGATACCGTTCAACGCGTATTAGTTAGGGTTCGAGTGACGCCGTCACCGACTACCGTATGTGGCCGATAACAATCGGTTGCAGCCCGTCGGCTGGCACCGGTGGAGACACCACTGGCTGTGTTTCAGTAAATCGGTGGCCTCGGAACTCATAGGGTTCGTCAGCGCCGGTTGCCGAGACCGGCTCCGAAGGGTACCATCGTCATCGGCCACTCGACCGTAACGCAGTCGCGCCAAAGACGGTTTGGGTTCCCGGAACGCGAGGGACCGGAAATCCGGTCGACGGAAGACAGTAGGAGCGCCGGCGCGAACGGTCGCAGATGGAGACGGTCATCACCGGCCCGTACGGACGGTGCGGGACGGCGCTTATCGACCACCTGCGTGACGACCACGCGTTCACCTACGTCGATCGCATCGACCCGGACGACGACCATCCCTACGGCGGCTACGACACGGTCGTCGCCGATGTCGCCGACGACGTCGAGGCGCTGGAGGCTGCGTTTGAGGGGGCGGACGCCGTGGTTCACCTCGCCGGGTATCCCCACGTCGACAGCACGCTCTCGGACGTACTAGAGCCAAACATCGTCGGGACGGCGAACGTCTTAGAGGCCGCGCGTGACACCGAGATTGAGACCGTCGTCTTCGCCTCGTCGAACCACGTCGTTGGCGGGTACGAGCGAGATCACGCACCGGCGCTCTACCGACCCGAGTACGGCCTCGTGCTCGATCGAACCGCGCCCGTCCGGCCGGATTCCTACTACGGCGTCTCGAAGTGCTTCGGCGAGGCGCTCGGACGGTACGCCGTCGAGACGGACGACTACCCCCGCCGGTTCTACGCGCTTCGAATCGGCAGCGTCCGGGATCCGGCGTTCGACCACCCCTACGGCGACGCCGAACGCGGCGTCGACGACGGCGACTGGAGCCGCGGAAGCGACGCCTACGATCGGCAGGTAGCCCGAATGAAGGCCACGTGGCACTCGCGGCGCGATTTTGCACAGCTCGTTGATCGGTGCCTGCGGGACGATACCGTCGAGTTCGACGTCTTCTACGGCGTCAGCGGCAACCAGCGCCGCTGGTTCGATCTCGAACACGCGAGGGCGACGCTCGGATACGTCCCCGAAGACGACGGGGAGACGTGGGACGCGCCGCCGAAGCGCGACTGAGAGTGCGAGCGCGTCGACGATCAGGCGTCCTCGATGCGCTCGCGGGCGGCGGCGACGACCAGCGGGAGCGTGATGGTCGCGTCGCCGTAGACCGAGACGTTCTCGGCGTCTCGCTCGAGTTTGCCCCACGACCGGGCTTCGTCCAAGGTGGCCCCAGAGAGGCCACCGGTTTGTTTCGGATCCATCGTGAGCTGGACGGCGTAGTCGTAGGCGTCGGGGGTGACGAGCATCGTCTGGAGCGTGAAGTTCTTCGGGACGCCACCGCCGACGACGAGCGCGCCGGCCTCTTCGGCGTCGAAGGCGATGTCGGTCAGCGCCGTCATGTCCGCGAGCGCGTCGAGCGTGAACGCCGAGGTCTGGGAGTACATCCACGCCTGGAGGCCGAGGACGGAGTCCTGGACCGCCGGACAGTAGATCGGGACGTCGTGCTCGTAGGCGGCGGCGGCGACGCCGGGGCCTTCCGCGACGCCCTCGCGCTCGTTGACCTCGGCGTTCGCCCGGCCGAGTTCGCGGGTCAGACGCTCGATGGAGACCGAGCCCTCCGCCTCGGCTTCTTCCTCGAGCACCGGAAAGACCTCCTCGCGGAGGTGGCTCTCGAACGTCGCGAAGAACTCCTGGGGAAGGTAGACGTTGTAGATCCGGTCGACGCCCTCCTCGCGGAGTGTCTCGTCGTGTTCGCGCTCCGTCTTCCCCTCGGCGTGGACCGAGCCGTGGTGGTGCTTGCCGCCGATTGCCTCGATCGAGTCGTGGGTCAGGTTCGCGCCGGTCGTCACGAGAACGTCGATGTAGCCGTCCCGGATGAGGTCGGCGACGATGCGACGCATTCCGGTCGGGACCATGGCGCCGGCCAGCGAACAGAAGAGGGTGACGTCGTCGTCGAACATCTCGGTCGTCACGTCGACGGCGTCGTGGAGATCGGCCGCGCCGATACCGGCGTTTCCGTACTCGTCGGCGAGCTCGCCGACGGTCATGCCGGCGCGGGCCTCGGCGTGACCGATCGGGTCGTGGGAGAACGTCTCGCGGGCAGGTTCGTGGTGTTCGTGCTCGTCGCTCATGCGTCTGCGTCCGCGAGCCAGCGGTTTGAACGCCGCGGTTCGGTACCGAACCGCCGCCTCGATCCGCCAGCGGAGATCGCCGAACCCACCCTACAGCCCGGTCGGCACGTCGAGGTACGTCGTCTCGAGACCCCAGCTCTCGACGAGGTCCTGCAGTGCTCGAACCCCGAACGTCTCGGTCGCGTAGTGGCCCGCCAGCGCGACGCTGACGCCGGCCTCGCGGGCCTCGTGGTAGAGTTTCCCCTTCCCCTCGCCCGTGACGAGCGCGTCGGCGCCGGCCGCGACGGCCTCGTCGAGCCAGTCGGCGCCGCTGCCCGTGACGATCGCGACGTCGTCGATCTCGTCGGGGCCGAACTCGAGAATCTGAACGGGCTGCCCGCCCGTATCGAGCTCGGCTGCGAGGCGCTCACGCAGCGATTCGGGACTGTAGGAGTCGGCGGCGACGCCGCGCTGACCGATGTGCTCCGGGCCGAGTTCGCCGAATGGCTCACAGTCTGCGAGCTCGAGGACGTCCGCGACCCCGGCCGCGTTCCCGAGTTCTTGGTGGCCGTCGAGTGGTAAGTGCGAGACGTACAGCGCGATATCGTGTTCGATCAGAGGCGCGATCCGGTCGTAGGTCCGGCCCGTAACGCGGTCGATGCCGCCCCAGGAGAGGCCGTGGTGGACCACGAGCGCGTCCGCACCGGCGTCGACCGCCCCCTCGACCGTCTCGCGGACTCCGTCGACCGCGAAGGCCACGTGCTCGACAGTTCCGTCCTCGCTACCGACCTGGAGGCCGTTTTCGCTGGCGTCTACGTCGGCGTAGTCGTCGGTTCGCAGCTCCGCGTCGAGCCTCGAGACGAATTCGGCGCGTTCCATGCGCGACGAATCGGGCTCGGGGATTGTATAGCCGCGTGATTGTCGCGAGTTGTGGCCCGGCCAATGTCGGCCGACCGCCATTCAGTACTTCTTTCGCACCCGCCTTCGAATCGGGAGCCGTGACAGCGGACGAACCGGCCGACCGGCCGGCGGATGACAGCGAACCCGAAACGGACGGCGGAGCTCAGACGGGCGGCGGAACCGGACATGATTCCGACGGGATGGAGAGCGACGCGACCGCTCACTCGGTGCAGACCCACGAATCGGCAGGCGACTCCCGGTGGAGCGTCCGCGCCGTTCTCGTCTTCGGTATCCTCGCCGGCCTCGCCTACGCCGTCGAGACGGTGCTGACGAATCCAGCCCAACTCGGCGTCGCAAGCGACGTCTACGTCCACGCCGCCCAGGGACTGCTCGACGGCGAGAACATCTACGAGGTGACGCCGCCGGATCGGCCCGATTACCACTACATCTATCCGCCGATCGTGATCGGGCTGTTCGTTCCCTACGCAGTCCTCGGCGGCGAGACGGTCGCACTCGCCGGGCAGACCCTGCTCAACGTGACGGCCGGGATCGGTCTCGGAATCCTGGTTCTACGCGCCGTCGAGCGCCGGGACGTCGCGCTGACGGCCATCGACCGGTGGCTGCTGGTCGGCTTCGCGGTCGGCTCGGTGTACGCCACGACCCAGATCGTCCAGGGCCAGGTGACGCTGTGGCTCGCGTTCGCGCTCGCACTCGGGTTCACCGCCCTCGAGACCGGCCGTGAACGGGCCGCTGGCGTCGCCTTCGCTGCGGCGGCGCTCATCAAAGTCTTCCCGGCGGCGATCGGGCTCTGGCTCCTTCGTCTGCGATCCTGGGGCGGCGTCGCCGCGGCAATCGGGACCGGGCTCGCCGGGCTCGCCCTCGGCGCCGTCGTGCTCGGGCCGGAGCTGACAGTGCAGTACTTTAGCGAGGTTCTCCTGGGCCGGGCCGAGGGGGCGACGTTCGAGGGGACGCCCGATCCCGAGCGGACGCTGGTCACGGCCCGCCGACAGGTCTCGGCCCTCGGCGCTCCCTCGTCGCTGGTCACGGTGCTCACGCTGACGATCCTCGCGCCACTCGTCGCCGTCCTCTACCGCCGGATCGACACCGATCGGCGCCGGCTGGCGGCGATTCTCGGGACGCTGCTCGTACTCTTGCTCGCGATGCCCCTGCAGGCGCTGTACTTCTCGCTGCTGCTCTACCCGCTGCTCGTCTTACTGTACGTCCTACCCGCCGGCTGGGTGCGACGGCTGCTGCTGGCCGGAATGCTGTTGCTGTACATTCGTCCCGGACCGGACTCCGTCGCGGTGGTCGTCGCGCCGCTTCCGGCGGGAATCGAGTCGGCCGCGATGGGAGCCGCGGAGGCCGCCTTTGCGTTCGTCCAGCTGCCGACGCTCGGCATGTGGCTCCTGGTCGTGGCGTGCCTGTGGATCCAGTTCGACGATCGGGTCGCCGGAGAGCAGTCGCCGCTAACGGAACGGTCACCAGCAACGGAGCCCCCAACGAAGAAATCGCCACCAGCAGGTCGGTAAGCTCGGGCGGCCGTTCAGCTCGCTACTTCGAGAGCGCTCGCTCGACGGCTGCAGCGACCGTTCGGGCCTTCTCCGCGAGCGGTTCCGGAACCGAGCCGTCCTCGACGGCGGCCGCGAGTTCGGCCTCGTCGACGGTTTCCACCGAGCCGTCGGCCCGGCGGATGACGTCGACGTGGAGGTCGACGTACCGCGCGCAGTCGGGAAACAGTTCGACGGGCGTGCAGACGTTGACGTACGTCCCTTTCGAGGTCCCCTCGGCGCTCCGGTAGGTCGTGGGGTACCACCACCGTCCCTCGCGGAGCTTGGTGATGGCGACGTCGCCGTCCTCGATCGGCTCGCCGAGAGCGTCGTAGGTGCCACCCCCGCGCATCGAGCGCTCGACCGTGATCCGTCCCTCAGCGTCCCACTCGGTGATTTCGCCGCGTCCGAGCGAGATGAGTCGGCCGTCGGGTTTGCCGTGGCCAAGTTCGATTCGGTCGCCGCGCTCGGGGCCGAACTGCCGGGAGACGGCGGCGAAGGGGAAGGCGTCGTCGGAGTCCGCCGCGTCGTCTTCGACGGTGGAATCGCCGTCAGCCGAGTCGGCGCCGTCGCTCTCGCCCAGAACCGCCTCGGCGAAGTCGACAGCGGCGCTCGCCGCCCGGTCTGCGGCCTTGATCCGGTGGTGGCCGGGCATGGTCGTCTCGACGGCCCGCCGGGACTTGTCCAGGGCAAACCGTGACTCGCGACCGAGCCAAATCCAGGCGGTCGCGGCGGGCGCTGCCAGTTCGGCGGGCTCGCCGGGGTCGGGGTCGTCCAGCTCGACGGTGTCGTCCGACGTGTCGGCGTCCGCGTTCGAGGCGTCACCGTCCGCAAGCGCCGACTCGAGCGCTCGGGCCCGCTCGGCGACGTCTTCTAGCGCTGCCCCCATCGCCTCGATATCCGCGTCGGCTGCCGATCGCTGCCAGCGCAGTCCCCAGCCGTCGGGAACGTCTGAGGAGAGCAGCTCCGTCATCCCGACGAGTTCGGTCGCCCGCTCGCCCGAGAAGGCAGCCGAGACGCCGCTTCTATCCCTCGACAGCTCGCAAAGCCCGTTCTCGACCGCGAGGGCGGGCGCCACGCGGGGCTCGTCGTCCGACCAGGGTGGCGTCGGCTCCCGAACCTGTACGCGGTACCGGTTGCCGGCGTCGACGTAGCCGTCGACGTCGCCGTACCGGAGGTAGCCCCGGCGACCGTCGCCGAGGTCGACCGTCGCGCCGCTGCCGCCACCCGCATCGAGGATCTCAGCGTCGTAGACCGCGTCCTGTGGGGCCGGGGCGTCCCAGCGAAGGGCGTCGATCCCCACGTCGGCGAGGACGGCCGCGACGGCGTCGACAGCGTCGGGATCGCCCGAGAGGCCGATACCCTGTCTGTCGCGGCTCGTCTCGGCGGTAGCGTCCGCGGGGGCGGCCGGGAACGGTTCGCCGAAGCGCTCGCGAATCGGGTCGGAGGCCTGGACGATCTCAGCGCCGGCTTCGCCCAGCAGCTGCGTCAGGGCGGTGGTGTAGATGCCGCGAACGCGGACGGCGGCGTCGACGTCGCTATGCGGGGAGACGCCCGTGGCGTCCGCCTCCGGACGCTCGCCCGTCGCCTCCTCGGTCATTGCAGCGTCTCGCGGTCGGGCGCGAAGCGAACGCGGTCGTGAATCGTCGGCCCGAGGGAGAGTTCGACGTAGGCGACGTCGGTCCAGGTCCGGACGGTGCCCGTTTCCGAGTTCGGCTGGGGCGCAGCGTCGGTCTCGCCCTCGAGAATTCGCCCGTTCTCGACGTAGACGCCCCAGCTGTCGAATCGGAGCCAGCCACGCATCTCGTCGGCGTGGGTCGTCAGGTCGAGATGATCGACCGTGTGTTCGGGAAACTCGCTGGCCGAGTGGGCCATCTCCATGTCAGAGTAGACGGTGTCGTGCTCCTCGAAAAACGCCTCGAGCGCCGCGGCGTCGGCGTCGACCGCGGCGGTGACGGTTTCGGAGGCCGCCCGCAGGTCGTCGGTGTCGAGGCCGACATCACGAAGCGCCTGCTGGGTTCGCTGGTCGAAGTGCATGGTCGGTAGTTGGGCCAGACGCCCTTAGTCTGTGTCGTGTCTCGGCGACCGGCCCCAGGAGAGCGAGGCGGCCACCGAGAGAACTGTCCATGACGGTGTCACTATTAGGTGTGTCACCCGCGTAGGAACTCCTATGCCACCAGAGCGGGATCCGGTCGAACGCGCCGCCGAGGACGATGCAGATCTCTATGAGGTTTCGACGTGGGAACCACGGTCGTCACTTGACCGGCTCTCGACCGGGATCTACGCGGGGTTGAGCTACGGTGCCGGAACGATCGTCCTCCTCGTCGCGCTCGCAATCACCCTCTCGCTGCTGGTGACGCCCGCGCTGATCGTCGCGGAGGTGCCACTGGTAAGCGTCTTCTTCGTCCTCTCGGTCGTCCCCGCAGGGCTGCTCGCGGCCTACATCTGGTACGCCGATATTACGACGAACGAGCCACTCGGACTACTCGTCGCGACGTTCATCCTCGCAGTGCTGTTCGCGACGTTCGCAGCAGTTCTGAACTCGATCGGGGGGCAGTTTTTCCAGCGGACGACGCTACTTGGCAGCCTCCTCTTTTTCTTCCTGATCGTCGGTCCCGTCGAGGAGGCGGTAAAGCTACTCGCCGTCCGGGTCTACGCCTACCGGAGTGACACCTTCGACGCGGTGATCGACGGCGCGGTCTACGGGGCGGTCGCCGGACTCGGGTTCGCCACGATCGAGAACGCGATCTACATTGGACGGTATCTCGCCGACGTCGGCGTGGAGACGGGGCTGTTCGTCGCCGCCACGGAGATCACGACGACGCGGGCGCTCGTCGGACCGGGCCACGTCCTCTACTCGGCAATCGCGGGCTACTACCTCGGGCTGGCGAAGTTTACCCCGAAGTACGCCGGCCCACTGGTGGTAAAGGGGCTGCTCGTCGCCGCGCTCTTTCACGCGACGTACAACGTGGCCGTCGGAATCGTTCCAGGGATGATCGTCGCGGAAACCGGGCTCGATCCCAACGTCGCGTTCGTCGCGTTCATCGTCGGCTTCAACCTGATCGTCGGCTACTACCTCTACCGAAAGATCTCGCGGTACCGACGGACCTACCGATCGGTTCGAGACGACGCAGGCGAGACCGCGTTCGACTCCGAGTTGACGGAGTTCGATCCACCGACGCGCCGGTGAATTTCCACGTGGCGAACGCGTGAGCCGACACCGGACACGCAGTCGCGATCAGCGATCGCCGTCGACGTGGTCCCAGACGGCGGCGACCGGCAGCGTCGGAAGCGGCTCCGAGGAGACACGGTGGACCGCTTGCATCGTCCCATAGTCGGCCGTCGGCCGGTCTCGAGACGATGGAAATCTCCGGGTCATTTCCCACCACGCTCCGTCGGCTTCGCCGACCCGGCTCGATCGGAGCCACCGTCGGGTCGCTGCTCACAGGCTCCAGGCGGAAGTCCGGGGGTTGCCGGTACGGCTCGCTTGTGCTGGCTTTCCGAGACCATCGAGGCGACGCGCTCGGCACGCTCGAGATCGACGTCCTCGGCGTTGGCAGCGTCGAGAACGCACTGTTTTCGGTCGACGAGACGCTGCAGGAGTGGATCGAGGACGTCGTAGGGTGCGCCGAGATCGTCGGCATCGGTCTGTCCGGCTCGCAGTCCTGCGGTTGGTTCCTTGTCGATGATCCGACGGGGAGCGCCGACGTGATCGGCAAGTGCGCGTACCTCGGTCTTGTAGAGATCACCCAGAGGGAACAGATCGGCACCGCCGTCGCCGTACTTCGTGAAGTATCCGAGAAGGAGTTCCGAGCGGTTCGCGGTCCCACAGACGAGCAGGGACTCGGCATTGGCGGCGGCGTAGGCCGCAACCATGCGAAGGCGGGCGATCACGTTCCCGGTCACCGTGACGTCATGTTCGGCGCCGATCGTCTCCCCGGAGACGGTCTCGAAGGCATCGAGCACCGGCCCGAGATGTACCTCGCGGTAGTCGATGCCGAGCCCGTCCGCGATCGTCTGGGCCTCTGCGAGGTGGATTCGATCCATCTTGGTACACGGCAAGCCGAGTCCGACGACACGGTCGTTGCCGAGGGCGTCGACCGCCAGCATCGTGGTGAGCGTCGAGTCGATACCGCCGCTCATCGGGACGACGACGCCGTTGGCTCCAGCCTCGACGACGGACGTCTCGATGAACGACCGAATTCGAGCGCCGACGGACTCGAGATCCGGCTCCGAACGGACGAACGTATGATCGATGCTGCGCCCACTGTCGTCAACATGTGGGTGATGCCTCGTAGAGTTTACAGCCATTTGACCACCATTTCTTTGAATCGGTTTACTATCAACCACTACTTAGACGTTGCGCTTGAACAACGAGTATCGATAATAGAGTATAGTGAACGAACCGGAACAGCACAGAGCACACCGGCTACAGACAGACGAGAGATCGACAGCCGTGAGCGAGCGCTGTGACGGCGGTGTGAGCGGGCAACGGTGCAGTTCAATCGATAGTATCACTCACCAGATATCAAGTGAGCGTATCGATCACACGAACCCACTGGAGCGTATCGATTACGAAAATACGACGGCTCAACTCACCGCCCGCGATCGACGCCAGCTTCGAGCAGCCGTTCGACGTACTTCGCGAGGACGTCGACCTCGAGGTGGACCGGGTCGCCGGGCTGCTTTTCGGAAAGTGAGGTCAGCTCGTAGGTCGTCGGGATGATTGCGACGGTCACCCGACCGTCGTCTCCGCTCTCCGCGACGGTGAGACTGATCCCGTCGAGCGTGATCGAGCCCTTCTCTACGACGTAGCGCTCGTAGCCTTCGGGGAGAGAAAATCGGAAGTACCAGTCCTCACCGACTGCCTCGACCGCGTCGACGGTCGCGACCGCGTCGACGTGGCCCTGGACGACGTGGCCGTCGAACCGACCGTCGGCGGGCATCGCCCGTTCGAGGTTGACTACGTCGCCAACGTCGAGTTCGTCGAGGTAGGTGCGTTCGACGGTCTCTTCGGCGAGGAACACCGCGAACCACTCGTCGGGCTCGAACCGCTCGACGGTCAGACAGACGCCGCTGACGCTTACACTCTGGCCGTGGGCGAGATCTGTCGCGACCGCGTCGGCGCCGATCCGCAGTCGCAGTCCGTCGTCGGTCGCCTCCCGCGCGAGGATCTCCCCCGTCTCCTCGACGATTCCCGTGAACATACCGGAGGGTGTCGGCGGCGGGCCAAAGCGGTTGCGGGTCCGAGCGAGGGCGGACGGTTGCCCTGCAGTGCTCAGGGATTCTCGTCGGAGTCTGGACGGAACTGCCGACCTCGAACGCGGCGGGCCACCGGCGGTTTTTTGCGACCGTATCGCCAACCCCAGCCCAATGGCTGGCATCATCGACACGATCAAGCTCGCCGGCGTACTCGTTCTGGCGATCCCCGCCGCGCTGGCCGGCCTTGAGTTTCTGCTCGTTCGAGGAGAGCCCGTAATCGGGGGCGCTCTGATCGGCCTCTCGATCGGTCTTGTCGCGCTGAAGCGATTTCTCACGCTCCCAACGGACGTGCCGTCGCTGGTAGCAAAGCGGGTCGTCGGATCAGTAGCACCGGAAACTGAGTCGAGTGAGAGCGAGGAGTAGGTTACTCAAGCAGCGCCCCAGGATCGAGCGCCCGCGGCGGTGCTGTGAGCCAGTCGCCCTCGGCGCCCGGAACGAGTGCGTCCGCGAGCTGGACCGGCGTGCCATCGACCGTAACGCTGGCCGCGACGCGCACGACCGTCTCCGAACCGATTTCCGCGCCGGGAGCCAGTGGACGCTCTTCGGGCTCTCTCCCGACACCACGGACTCGGGTCCGAATCTCGTCGTCGTCGGCGAAGCCGAACGCCCGGATCTCGGCTTCGAGGTCGGCCTCGACGGCCGCGACCGTCGCGGGTTCGGCGGTCAGCAGTACCTGGGCGGAGCGAAACGCCCGGGTGAGCGCGACGTGGGCGCGGCGCTCGCCGCCGCCGTCGCTGACCGGGACGAGCGTCCTGACGAGCCCCCCGTGGTAGCCGCCCGGTTCGCGCGGGGCAAGTGAGACGACGACCGGATCGGCGGCCCGGATCGGGCCGTTTTTCGGCCCGACGATCCGCGTGTTTCCCGCGGGCTCGGCGTCGGCGGCTACGATTGCCCGGTTTGCCGCGATCCGAAGCCGATCGGCGGTAACCGGACCGTCCTGATCGGAAAGGACGTCGCCGGCCTCCAGGGAGGCGTCGTGATCGCCCGCGGACTCGACCTGTGTGAGGAGAGTGGCGACGGCTTCGAGGCCGGCGCCGGCAGCGTTCTGGGCGCGCTCGATGCGCTCGCGCTCTGGGGCGGACTTCACACGCCGAGCCTCGGCAAACGCGTCGGTCGAAGCGACCTCGATCCCAGCCGCCTCGAGGTAGAGAGCGGCGTCGTGGGGCACCGCGGCCGGGACGAGCACCAGCTCCTCACGCCCCGCTGCGACCAATTCGTCGGCCAGCGCCTCGGCTGGGTGGGCAGCGTCGGTCGGTCGGTTGACGCGGTGGTACCACCGGTCGCCGTCGAACGCGACGGCATGGATGTGCGGGGTGTCTCGGGTCGAAGCCAGCGGATCGTCGGGATCTACGGTCGACTCAGCTCCGACGAGTGCCAGACAGTGTTGAATCGTCGGCTCCCAGCGCCGACCCACGTGAACGACGGCGTCGGCATCTCGGTCGGCCAGTTCCGCCGCGAGCGCGTCGGTCGCCCGCTCGGTCACGGCGCTTCGACTTCCGGCTCGGCGTCTGGCCCAGCCTCGGGTTCGTCGGAAGCGGCCGGCTGCTGGGCGTCCTCGATCAGCTCCTCCAGACTGTCGTCGGTGAGACGGTTGTGGAGCAAGACGTCGACCGGCAGCGTCGGGGCGCCGTCGACCAAGTTCTCTAAGATCGTCAGGCGCTCGCGAGCCCGGGACATGCCGACGTAGAAGACGCGGCGCTCGTTGTCTGTCAGGATCGGTACCGGCGAGGTGGTCTTGGTGAACTCCTCGCAGCCGGGGATGTCCGTAAGGGGCTGCGTGTCGATCGGATCGCCGTGTTCGTCGACCTCGACGGGCTCGTCGTCGGCCGAGCGTCCCTCGAGTGTGGCGACCATCTGCTCGACGACCTTCTCGGTGAGGTCGGTGCCGATGATGACGTGGTCGGCCTCACGACCCTTCGCGGAGTGGATCGTGCCGACGCGGACGCGGTCGGTGTCCATCCCCTGGTAGGAGCCGATCGCGAAGTAGGCTTTGACGGACTTCTTCTGGAAGTTCGTCACCTTCCGCAGCATATCGGAGGCGGATGCCGGCCCGGGCATGAACGGCGCGTGGTCCCGGATGACATCGGCCGGAATGGCCAACTCCTCCAGATCGTCGACGCCGGCTTCCTCTTCTCGGTCGTCGATCTCGTCGAACAGCGCGTCCCGGTCGTTGGTACCAAAGGCAGAGTCCTGGAGCATGTCCGCGAGTCGTCGGGCCTGAAGCCCGTCGACGTCCTCGCCGGCGTCGACTCGCTCGACGGCGCGGACGTACTGGGTGAGTCGGTCGGTCCAGAGACGCTGGTCGGTCAGGGAGGTGAAGGGGACGCCCTCGGTGATGAACTCGTCGATGAACTGGAACATCTGGTAGCGCGCTCGGAAGAGGACCATGACAGTCCCGTCGCCCTCGACGAGCGTCTGGCGAACCATCCGGACGACGTCGAGCATGGAGGCGTTGGCTCGTGCATCCACGGAACCGCCCTCCTTGCGCGGGTTCAGGTCCTTATCCTGGCGCTGGTCGATGTGGCGAATCTCCTGGTTGACCGCGTTCAGGACGTTCGAGGGCAGTCGGTAGGAGTTCGGGAGGATGACGTCCTCGTCGACCTCCTCTTCGAGTAGCAAGGCGGGATCGGCGCCCTGCCAAGAGTAGACGACCTGGTCGTCGTCGCCGGCGATCAGCACCTGCTCGACGTGGGGTTTCCACTCCTGATAGACGTCGTACTGTAAGGTCGTGATGTCCTGGAACTCGTCGATGACGAGGTAGTCGACGTTCGGGACGAGCGAGCGCTGTTTCACCCGCTCTAACATGTCCGCGAAGCCGATCTTGCCCTGGTCGCCCTTGTAGGTGCGCCAGGCACGAATCGCCTCGGGGACGTCGATCCGGTCGTCGTCGGCCGGCCAGGTCGGCGTGTACTTGTTGCCCTCCTGGGCGTTGGGGTCGATCTCGGGGGGGAGGCGAACCTCCTCGACGTTCCACTGGAAGGGGACGTCGTACCAGTCTCCTACCTCGCGGCCAGTGCGCTGGAGCCACTGACTGGTCGCGATGACCTTGTTCCCGATGGTCGTCGAGCGAGCGGTTCGTCGGCCGGCACCCGAGTACTCGTCTTCGTACTCGATGCCGTAGTCGTCACAGAACTCCTCTTTGTCAGATTCGCCGATGACGTCACCGCGAGAGAGATCGAGTAGCTCGTAGGCTTTCGCGTGCATCGTACAGACGTTCCCCTGTAGCGCTCGGGGATTCTCGTCTAGACGCTCAGCTAAGCGTTCGCGGACCTCTTGTGCGGCAGCGCGGGTGTACGAAACGACCAAAATGTCGCGAAACGAAACGTCGTCGTCATCGAGAATATCTTCGACGTGATCGAGAAGGGCTGTCGTCTTCCCGCTACCGGGACCACCGAACAGCCGCGTCACCTTCGTCTCCGTGGGAGCCATTGTACCGTGACAGGAGCGCGAGACCCATAAGTCACGTGGATTGTCGACAGGGAGAGGACGTCTCACGACCGCAGACGGACGCTTCGGTGTTCGGTGCGTCGGGAAGCGGGCGAGCCAGGGGCGGGCGAAGAGCCAGGTGGAACGACCCGACTACGGGTTACGCGGTGAGCGCGCCGCACGAACGTCCGCACCGTCGCGAATCTTGTCGGTACACTGCGGACAGACCCGTGGATCGTCGACTCCCGGCGGCGTAAACACGCGAGCGTACGCATCCGTCACGAACGCACTGCAGTTCTGACACTTGGGCATATGTACTCTAGGAAACTGGTTGGAAGACGAGACTATAATCCTGTCGACCGTTCGAACCGAAATTGGGCAACGGTCGGGCTACTGATAGGGCTCCCACCCGCAGACGGTACAGCTCCGGGCGGACGTATCGTGGAGTCCGCTACACTCCGGACACTGTTTCTTGTTGTAGTCGTGCTTCCAGCCTACGTCCTCGGTCGCGTGGCCGCGATCCGAGAGGAATTGGTCGAACACGTCGTCACCGGCATCGTCGGGTGCGGATGCCATAGTCATGGTATGTCACACCACACTATTAAATCATGCGGTTCGGTGTCATACTGCCGGATTCAGGAATTCCGTCGTATTCGAACCGCACTCTGGGCTCGCCACAGAGACCGTCTCCCCCCAGTACGAGACGACAACTACCGGAGAATACGACCCCCATTCCGGGGGTGCAGCAATATATACAACGAATGGGTTATTCCTGAACGATGGGAACGGACCCAGGGCTCAATCGATACTCGATCCCTCCGTATCGACGATGAGGGTCTCCAAATGCCTCGCCGGTGAGCCGATAACTGGAGCACAGACAGCCACTGTGTTCTTCGTCTGGATCGGATTAGTGCTCGCTGCCGGCTTTATCCTCGTTCTCAACCTCCCGTAAGGGTCCCCGGAGCCGCGTCCGTGGGGAACCGACCGACAAGAAAGGTGCAGTTGGATTACAACGAATGTGTGACGTTCCAGAGATCCTACGCGGGTTCGACCTCGACGCAACCGACGAGGTCGTCAGGCGCCACCTAGAGCAGTCGTACCTCGACCACCCCACTCGTGGGCCGTACCTCAAATCGCGAGAGCTCTACAGGGAAGTCGAAGCCGACATCGACGACCAGTTCTCGCCGAGGCTGTTCGGGATGTTCTGTGAGAGCAGACCGTACTTGGAGACGTGGTCCCGCGGATACGGCGGCTCACAGCGATATCGGATCCTCCCGGAAGAGCTGTAGCCCAATCCCGACCGAACGGTCGCGGAGCAAGCGAGCAACAACTCCTCGGAAATCTGCGCTCACTGGACCGTTTTGACCCGCGCGCTTTTCTCGCTCTCGCACCAACGACGGGTCATGAGCGATCTCCGCCTCGACGCGACCCAGCTCGATCGCTACTCCCGGCACGTGATTATGGACGAGGTCGGCCCCGAGGGGCAACAGCGCCTGCTCGAGGGCTCAGCGCTCGTCGTCGGCGCCGGCGGCCTAGGCTCGCCGGCGATCCAGTACCTCGCCGCGGCGGGCGTCGGCCGGCTCAGCATCGTCGACGACGACGAGGTCGAGCGCTCCAATCTACAGCGCCAGGTGATCCACGGCGACGCCGACGTCGGCCGTCCCAAAGTCGACAGCGCCGCCGACTTCGTCGCCGAGTTGAACCCCGACGTGACCGTCGAGACACACGAGACGCGGCTCACCGCCGAGACAGTCGACGAGCTTGCGGCGAGCTACGACGTCGTCCTCGATGCGACCGACAACTTCGCGACGCGGTACCTGCTGAACGATTACTGTGCGCTCACCGGAACCGCGCTCTCCCACGGTGCGATCTACCGGTTCGAGGGACAGGTGACGACGTTCACGAACGAGCGCAATGCCGTCGAATCACCGTGTTACCGCTGTGTCTTCCCCGAGGCGCCAGAACCCGGCACGGTCCCCGACTGTGCCACCACCGGTGTGCTCGGTGTCCTCCCGGGAACCGTCGGCTGCATCCAGGCGACGGAGGTCGTCAAGTACCTGCTCGATCAGGGAGAACTGCTCGAGGGGCGCATCCTGACCTACGACGCGATGGGGATGCAGTTCGACGAGATCGAGGTTCGACGGAATCCGGCCTGTCCGGTCTGTGGGGACGATCCAGAGATCGAGTCGGTCGAGGAGGGCACCTACGAGGGGACCTGTGAGATCGCGGCTGACTGACTACGGGAGACGGGTGGCGACGGCATCTCGCAGCTCGATCGCGCCGATGAGCGCGATACAGGAGACGAACGCAACGGTTCCGAGCTTGCCGCCGGCACCCTCGAAGGCAGGTGTGACCGCGAGGAAGACGACTCCAGACAGTCCACCGGCAGCCGCGACGCCGACCGCGCCTGGGAGCCGCTCCGGGCTCGACATCCCGACGAATGAGGCACAGAACGCGACGGCGGCCATCGTCGCTCCGAGTTCTCCCGCGAGAAGAGGGAATGCGGCGCCGGCCACGACACCGACCAGCCCGGAGCCGACGACCGCGCCGAGTTCGAGACGGACGCTCAGGAGAACCGTCGCGACGGCCCCGACGACCGCGACGGGAACGGCCAGAGAAAGGAGATCCCACTGGGGAGCGCCCGCGTCGGCGTAGTCGAGTCCGACGAGGGCAGCCGTCGTCGCACAGCCAAACAGGGCGAGCGTCCCGAGCTTCCCACCGACGCCGCCGAAAGACTCCGTCGCCGCGAGGAAGCCGACGCCGGCTACCAGACCAGCGAGCGCGACGTACGCTATCGACCCAAAGACCGCCGGGGAGGCCATGCCGACGAACGAACCGCAGTAGATCGGCGCGGCGACCCGCGGGAGGGCAACACCAGCGCCGAGACCGACCAGCGCCGACGCGAGCACCGGGCCGAGCCCCGCAGAGACACTCAACACGTAGGTGATGACGGCGCCGAACGTGACGGCGAGCGCGTCGACGGCGTCCGTGCGCTCGAATCCGGGTGCGTCGAACTGGTCGAATGAGCGTCGTCGCTCGACCCCGCCAGCGAGGGCGCCGGCGAGCACGGTTCCGAAGAGGAGTCCGACCGCTCCGATCGACGGCTGTCCCGGGGCGACCACCGAGCCGACGAGCAGCGCGCCGGCTGTGAGGAGGAGCGCGAAGTAGCCCGCGAGCTGCGTCGAACGGTACACGACACGAGCGAGAACCGGACGAGAAGAGAGGGTTACGATTCTCGGCGCCACCCCGAATCGTCCGCCGTCAGCCTCGCAGCTGGCCGCCGTCGACGGGGATCTCCGCGCCCGTGACGAAACTCGCCTGCGGACTCGCGAGGAAGGCGACCACGTCGCCCAGTTCGCGGGGCTCACCGAGACGCCCCATCGGGATGTCTCCAGCAAGGTCCGCGAGCCCCGCCTCGTAGTCGGCGTACTCGCCGCGGTCGACGCCCGATTCGACGAGTTCTTCGATGCGGGCGGTCTCGATCGTCCCGGGAAGCACGGCGTTGGCCCGAATCTCGGGCGCGAACTCCCGCGAGAGCGACTTCACGAGGCCGACGACGGCCCGCCGCACCGAGTTCGACAGCAACAAGCCGTCGACGGGCTCCCGGACCGTCCGGGACGTGATACAGGTAACCGACCCGTGCGTGGAGGCCGCGAGGTGGGGCCGTGCCGCCTCGATCGTCCAGACGACGCTCATCACGAGCAGGTCGTAGGCCGCGTACCAGTCGGCGTCGTCGGTCTCGTCGAATGTCGTCGCCGGCGGGCCGCCTGCCGAGGTGACAAGATGATCGATGCCGCCGAAGCGCTCGACCGTCGTCTCGACGAGGGCGGTGACCTCGTCGGGATCGGTCAGATCGGTCGGGACGGCGAGGACGTCGCCCTCGCCCGCCGCGTCGAGGCGCTTGCGGGCTTTGCCGAGTCGACTCTCGTCGCGCCCACAGATCGCTACGTCCGCACCCGACTCCGCCAGCGCGATCGCACTCGCGAGGCCGAGTCCGGAGGAGGAAGCCGTCACCAGCGCCGCCGTCTCGTCGAGATCGAAGCTCATACGCCCACGATAGCGAGGGAGCTACAAAGGGATCGGGAAGTCGAAGCGGGCTGCGAGCGTCGGCTGGCACGGGCGAGATCGCTTTCGATCACGCTCACTCGGCCTGGCGGATGCGAACTAGTCCGTCGGCGGTGACGCCGATCGTCAGCGGCGTGGCGACCTGCCGACGGTTCACCGCGGTTCCGGCCGCGTCGCTTATCGTCTTCATCAACTCGGGAGCGGTCGCGTCGACCTGGATATCGGCCTCGTCACAGGCGTCGTAGACGAGTCTCGGGACGTCGTAGAGATCCGTTCCGGCAGAGACGTGGACCCGAACTGGAGCGTGTAACGCCTCGGCGAACGCGACCGTCTCGCGGGCCCGTCGGACGTTCTCTCTGGCACTCGACTCGATCGAGGAGACGTTCGCCCGCGAGGTGCCAAGCGCGTCGGCGATCTCGGCCTGCGGAACGTCGCGTTCGCGGAGGACGAGTACCTGGGCCTGTCGGTGGGTGAGCACGCTCGCGTCGGCATCGAAGCCGATCTCAGCCAGTAGCGACTCGGCGTCGTCGATCACGGAACCACCCCAGTCGACGGAGGTTCCACACGGGTAGAGAGGTGCTGTGTCGCCGGCTCGCGCCGTGCTCGAACGTTCATACGCGGTCGTAGGGGCGGAACCACTAAAAGCGTCCACAGTGTCGACTGCGGACTGTCCACTCGATCAGCAGCCGATCAGGAGCCCCAGAAGTTCTCGCGGCTGCCGAGTCGCTCGCGACTCGGTCTCTGGGACGTCTCCGAGTCGGCCTCCGTTTCGTCGTCGGCCGACTCCTCGCCGTCGCCCTCGTCGGCGTCGGCCTCGTCCGCCTCGTCCGCCTCGTCCGCCTCGTCCTCGTCGGGATCGAGCGGGAGTCGCTCGAGTTCCTCGGCACGGGCGTGGTTGCTGTGGACGCGGGTGATCTCGACGCGAGCGCGCGCTTCGGGAAGGATGCCGTCGACCATGACGACGAACCCGTCCTCAGTGCGCCCGACGCCGGCGCCGCTCTCGTGCATGTCGACGACGTCGACGACGACTTCTTCGCCGGGTTTGACCGGCTGGGTCTTCAAGTCCTGGATCGGCTGGTTGTAGTGTTGACACCACTCCTTGCCGCCGCGATCGCCGTAGTGTTGACACCCCATTCCGGCGATCCGTTCCGAGAAACTCGGGCAGTCGTCGGCGAGCGGACAGTCTGCCATGGTCGTACTACCGGCGGTGTCGTTAAACCGTTTCCGTCTCGTAGCCACGTCGTACGGGCGGTGGTGTCCAGTAGCGAGCGAGCTACCGCGGTCGCTGTCCCCGAGTCAGGACGCGCCGACGAGACGCCGACGGCGGTCGAGATAGACGACGGCCACCGCCCAGAGCGCGACGAGGAAGGCGTAGACGGCGTCCCCGCCCGGATTCACAGAGCCGACGTAGCGATCAGCTACGAAGAAGGCGGCGACGGCAACACCGATCGGGACGGCGACGTACAGTCGCCAGTTTGGCCGCTGAGCGGCCCCGCGGTGGGCGAGTTCGGACGCGTCACGAAACACCGCAACGGGGACGAAACACGACGCAGTCACCAGTACGGTCAGGAGTACAGCCAGCAAGAACACGTTCCAGCCGGTATCGAAAATCCCGTAGACGCCAGTGGCGAGGACGGAGCCCAGGACGACCGGCGTACCGAGGGCGTAGGCTGCGATGTACGTCCGCCAGGTCGGCCAGCCGATCCGAGACGCCTCCAGCCGGCCGACCAGATCCGGTGCGATCGGGTACTCCCAGGCGCTGCCAAAGATCGCCTTCCCAGTCGCGACGAGTGCGAACGCGAGGTTGAGAAAGAGCGCGACGCTGAAAAGGGCGACTCCGGCGACGAACGCGAGCAACACCGCGATCAGCAGGAGAGAGGTGACGGTCGTCTCCGGGAGAAGCGAATCGAGCAGGACCGCCACGCCGAACGTCGAGAGGAGCGCGACCATCGCGCCGAAATAGCACGCCTGCCAGTTGAGGGCGTTGCGCGCATTTTTCTGAGTAAAGTCGCGGCTTGCGGCCAAATAGACGACCGCCGGAAGGACGAACGCCGTCGCCAGCCCGAGGAGGTGGACGAAGATCCCCGACAGCGTGCGCTCCGTGAGGAGGTCCGGTCCCGGTTCGGTCGTCGATGCGGTCGCGTGCGTGGTGTCGGAGTCAGTTGCCATGGGTGAGATCGTGGATTGGGTTCAGTTACAGTGCATTACTTCGACGCGGCAGTGCCAGATTGCGACCGAAACGGCACCGAGTCTCTCTCGCGAAGCCTGCGCGCAACTCGCTCGGCGGCCAGCAGGACGAAACAGACGACGAAGAGGTTGCCCGCGGCCGCCCAGTAGCCGTTGTCACTCTGGACGATGGGATCCGCAAGGAAGATCGCCGCGGGGATGCCCACGACGAACAACACCAGAGTAAGCTGAAAGCCCGCGAGCACCAGCGTTCTGATGCCGGCCGGATTACGCAGGCGGACGAAATCGGCAAGCGAGAGGCTCTCGAGGGGCGTTTCGTGTTCGAGCGCCGCCTTCCCCTCCGGCGAGAGCGGCCAGTTCGACTCGGGGTGGTTTACGTAGTAGAGGGTGATCGACTCCGGATACGTTTCGGCGGCGACGACGTCGATTTCGCGCAGTTCGGTGAGTCGAAGCCGAACCGTCTCCTTGCTCACGTCGGGGCGGACGCGGGCCCGAATCTGCTCGGCCGAGAACAGCGGGCGCTCGGCGTCGAGCATCGTCTCGACGACGTGGCGCTGGGTCAGTTTCTTCTTGCGGTCGGGATCGAGGCGGGAGTCGATCCACGGCGGGATGGCGGTCATCGGTGTCTCGCGTCGACGGGTTCGGTCATCGGCTTCTCACGCCGTCGGTTGCGGGGTGGAGACCGTAAACCCCCACGTCAATTTGGCGGACGCCAAACGCGAACTGGCTCCCGAACGGGACGAGATCGGCCGGTCTCCAGTGGACGGATCGTCACCTACTTTTTCGCCCCCTGCTAAGCGGGGCTAATGGAACTTCTCGAGCGCCGACGGGCGCTGATCGAGGAGCGACTCGTCGCGGTCGTCGACGACGTCGAGCCCGAGCAACTCAGCGCCGAACTCCGCCACGTCGCCCTCTCGGGCGGGAAGCGAGTGCGACCGTTGGTGACGCTGCTGGCCTGCGAGACCGTCGGCGGTGAGGCCCCAGACGCCGTCGATTTCGGCGTCGGGATCGAACTCGTCCACGCCGCCTCGCTCGTGATCGACGACATCATCGATCGCTCCGATCGCCGCCGGGGAACCCAGAGCGCGTGGGCCGAGTTCGGCCACGGGCCGGCGATCATCGCCAGCGACGGCCTCCTGGGGGAGGCGTTCGCGCTCTTTTCGGCCGATCCGCGGGCCACACAGGTCGTCGCGGAGGCAATGGTCGAACTCGGCGTCGGCGAGGCGACCGAGCTCGCGGCGAAGCCGACAGACGAGGCCGAGTACATGACCTTAGCCCGGCGTAAAACCGGCGCGCTGTTTCGCGCTGCAGCGGAACTCGGCGCGATCGCCGCGGACTCGGATCCGTTCACCGTCGAAGCGCTTGGCGATTACGCCGAGCGGGTCGGCGTCGCCTTCCAGATCCGCGACGACGTCTTAGACGCGACGGCAAGCGCCGAAGATCTCGGGAAACCGGCAGGCCACGACGCGGCCTTAGAGCGCCCCTCACTGGTCCAGGTGACCGATCTGACGCCCGCGGAGGCAAACGAACGCGCCCAAGCACAGGCAGACGAGGCGATCGCCGCCTTAGAGACGATCGAGGTCACCGATCCGGAGGCGAAGGCGTATCTGCTCGAGTTAGCGGAGTTCGTCGTCGAGCGCGAGCGGTGAATCGAGAGCAGTGAGTCGAGAGCAGTGAGTCGAGAGCATGGGTAGACGCGAGTCCCAATCAGCAGAGACACTCGACGCCGGTGATCTCGAACCGCGCGCCGCCGTCGGCTCCGTCTGTGACGTCGATCTGCCAGCCGTGGGCGTCGACGATATCTCGAACGATCCAGAGGCCGAGTCCCGTTCCAGTTTCAGTGGTCGTATGCCCCGGCTCGAAGATGCCGGTGCGCTCACTCGGCGGAATCCCCGGGCCGTCGTCTTCGACGAAAAATCCATCCTCGAGCGATCCAACCGTTATCGTCACGTCGTCGCCGCCGTGTTCGATCGCGTTTCGAATCAGGTTCCCAAACAGCTGTCTCAGTCGGTGTTCGTCGGCGCGAACCGTTTGCGAGGTCTCCGTCGAGAGCGTCGCCGCCGCCGTCTCGATCGTCTCCCAGCTTCGGGAGGCGCAGGCTGCAAGTGAGACCGCTTCCACGTCGTCGATCGTTTTCCCCTGTCTGGCCAGCATGAGGATGTTCTCTATCAGCTCCTGCATCCGCTCGTGTGCCGTCCGGATCGTCTCGAGGTGTTCGGTCGTCACATCGTCCGTGGGTCGGTGTTCGGTAGCCGCATCCGCCGCCAGCAGCTCGACGTGTCCCATTGCCAGGTTCAACGGATTGCGGAGGTCGTGACTCACGACGTTGGCAAAGTCTTCGAGTTCAGCCGTTTTCTGCCTGAGTTTCTCTTCGGTCTCCTTCCGGTCGGTGATGTCGATATAGGTCGCCAAGACTTCGGCGTCGTCGCCTTGCATCGGCGAGGCGTTCAGGAGGAACGTCCGCTGCTCGCCGTCGGCGGTCCGTCGTGTCACCTCCCTGTTCACCGAGTCGTTTCGCTGTAAGCGGCCGTTTATCTCGCGTGCCTGGTCGGCGTCAGTCTCGTCGAGAATTAAGGTATCCAGCGACGAACCGACGACCACCGACTCGGAGAAGCCGAACGTCTCTTCGAATCGACTGTTGACGTGTTTGACGATCGGGTCTGCACCCTCAAACGCGACCAACACGAGCGAAACGGGGACAGCGTCGAGCAAGGCGGCAAAACGGTCGCGCTCGCGCTCGAGTCGGCGTTGGTACGCCCGGAGATCGGTGATCTCCTCGTTGACTGCGACGAAGCGGACGAGCTCCCCGGTCTCGTCTTCGATCGGAGAGATCGTCTGTCTGACGACGTACTGTTGGCCGGTCTTTCGTTGATTGGTGATCTCACCCTCCCACGTCTCGCCGGCGAGGATCGTATCCCAGAGGCGCTCGTAAAAGTGGTCGTCGTGGAGACCAGACTGGAGGATGTTCGCATTGTTTCCGATCGCTTCCTCGGCGGTGTAACCGGTCTGTGACTCGAACGCCGGGTTGACGTACTCGATCGTCCCGGTGGTGTCAGTCCAGTAGATGGCGTGACCAGTACTCTCGACGGCTTGCCGAAACGCCCGGGCCATCGTCGGCTCCGGACGCTCCTTCTCTGGACCCATTGTCCAGAGGTACGCCGGAAGTCTGTTAAATGATTGGGAACCTCCCGCCAACCAGAACCGCAGGCGTCTGCCGTGACGAGGAGGTGATGTGGACGACGCGTGTCACCTACCGGAGCGGTGACCCGAAGTGCGGATCGGCCGGCTTACGCCCGCTCGACGCGCCGCGAGGGCTGGGGGAGCCGAGATTCGGCGATCGCGAAGGTGAGCGTACTCGCGATGCCGAGGACCGTTCCGGCCGTAAGCGCCGTCGCGAGGACGGTCAGCCCAACCTCGCCGATGAAGAAGCCACTGACGGCGTAGAGGACGACCGCAATCGCGACGACGTAAAAGGGCGCGTTCAGGTAGCGCCACTCAAGCGTGCCGGCGATGTACTCATCGGTGATCTGGCCCAGACTTGTGGTGACCGCGGCGGCCGCGATCCACTGGACCGAGCCGTAGACGAGCGCGGCGAGAACGATCGGTGCACCCAACGTGTCCGCGGTCGCCTCCTGAGTCGCCCGAAGCGTGTTGCGGCCGCTGACGCCCGCGAGCACGACGAGGGCGACGGCGACGGCGTACGCAAGCAGCGTCATCCGACCGGCGTACAGCGAGTGACGGATCGACTCTGCGGCGCTGTCGAGTCGGTCACCGAGGGCGAGTCCTCGCGAGATCAGATAGAGGCCGAGCAGCGTCGAGGTCGTCCCGAGGACCAGCCCGGGAAGTTCGAGCAAGGCACCGATCAGCGCAAGCGGGTAGATCAGCAGTAAGATACCGATCGGAATCAGGATGGTCCCCCGCGTCTCGGGGTCGTCGAGAACCTGCTTGATCGTGTAGTACATCGACTCTAAGCCCTGAGCCTGTCGGACGACGACACGACGAACGCCGTCGATCGGTACCCGCGATCGGATAACCGGAATCACCGACTCGTCCTGGGCGCCATCGGTGACGACGAGGGCGGTGACGTCCTCGCCAGTCTGGAGGCTCGCGAGGACGGTGTCGACTTCGTCGCCGACCTCCCGCGTGGCGCCGACGTCGCTGCCGTCGTTTCCGGTGACGACGGCGACCTCGACGCTCTCGTCGCGATCCGTGAGGTCGTCGTAGACGTGCAATCCCTGGAAGATTACGTTCAGGTCCGAATCCTCGGGATCCGCGGTGGCGAGGGCGACGGCGGCCTGCTCGACCGGCTCCCGACCGATGACCGGCGTCGCAAAGCCGGTCTTGCGGCCGAGGTCGTCGTCGAGATCGACACAGAGGACCAGCAGCATCGTGCGACGATTCGTCGGCGCGGTACTTCCATCTTCTGGGGCCGAACGCGGGACGGGCGGCCGGCGGGGTCGCAGGGGTCGGTCGACGACGGCGGCCGGGCGACCGCCACGAGCCCGCCGGGGAGTTTCGCACGGCTTTTGGCCCTCCGGACGGTATCGTCGCTACTGAATGATCTCGAAGGGCTGTGAGCAGTGTGCGAAAGGCGGCAAGATGGTGCTGTTCGTCTACGGCTACTGCGACCAGCGCGACTGCTTTTACTGCCCGCTCGGCGAGACTCGGAAGAACGTCACGGACGTCTACGCCAACGAGCGCCTCGTCGAATCGGACGAGGACGTCATCACGGAGGCAAAGCGAATGGACGCCCTGGGAACCTCCATTACGGGCGGCGAGCCCCAGGAGGCGATGGGCCGGACCTGTCGGTACCTCTCCTTGCTCAAAGAGGAGTTCGGTGAGGATCACCACACGCATCTCTACACCGGCATCACGGGTGGCCGCGAGAACATGCGCCGCCTTTCGGAAGCCGGCTTAGACGAGATTCGCTTCCACCCACCGCTCGAACAGTGGGGCGACCTCCACGGCACCGAGTGGGAGGAGATTCTCTACATCGCCCGCGAGGAAGGCCTCACGCCGGCGTTCGAGATTCCCGGTATCCGCCCCGAAACCGAGTTTCTCGACTTCTTAGACGAGGGCGCCGCCGAGTTCTGTAACATCAACGAGTTCGAGATGTCCCACGGGAACTACCGCCGGATGCAGGAGGCGGGATACGAACTCAAAGAAGACCACATGAGCGCGGTCGACAACGACCGCGACGCGATTCTCGACGTGATGGGAGATCACGAGCGCGTCTACTTCTGTACCTCTGTGTTCAAAGACGCCGCCCAGCACCGCCGCCGACTCAAGCGGATGGCCCGCCAGATCCGCCGGGAGTTCGACGACGTCACCGACGACGGGACGCTCGTCTACGGGAAGACCCGCGCGGCCCCCGAGCGCTTCGAAGCGCTCGGCGTCCCCAAGGAGTTCTACACCGTGAAGTCGAACCACGTCGAGGTCGCCTGGTGGCTCCTAGAGGAGATGATCGAGGATGGCGACGTCGACGACGGGGAAATCGTCGAGCAGTATCCGACTTACGACGGCCAAGTTGTCGAGCGGACGCCGTTGGCGTAGAGAGTGTACCACGAGCGAATGACGTGAGCGAGCGGCTTTTTGGTCGAGGTTTTTTGGAAGCGGTGGGCGAGTGTAACGAGCGAACCCGAGCGAAAAAAGGTCGCGACCGCAGTATCCGACCTACGACGGCCAAGTTGTCGAGCGAACGCCGCTGGCGTGAGCGCGGTTCGGAGCGAGCCGTGAGTCCCGCGAGCGAACGACGTGAGCGAGAGCACCGCAAGTCAGTGGCGGGAACGAGCGAGGCGCGACACCGTCACTCGACTCGTGTCGGATCGACCTCGGGAAGCGTGATCAGGTTCTCGCGGCCGATCCGGAGCTTGTCGATCTCTCCGTCGTCGTCCATCTTCGAGAGGAGTTGGGAGACTTTCGCGTTCGACCAGCCGGTCTCGTCGACGATCGTCGCCTGTTTCATTCGCCCCTCGTTGTGTCGCAAGAGTCGGTGGACGCGCTCTTCGTCGCTCAAGAGTTCGACGTCGACAGCAGTCGCGTCATCGTCAGGCTCGTCAGCCACGTCGTCCTCGGCCTCGGCGCTGACCTCGACTGTGGGCTCTGAGTACGTCGAGACAACCGCGTCGGAGGACGAATCGGACTCGTCTACGGCCGACTCGCCGGCGGCTGCCTCTGGGATGGTGTCTTCTGTCTCTGTGTCGCGGCGCACGCCGAAAACGTACGCGAGGAGAGCCAGGGCGGCGAAGAGTCCGAAGATGCCGAGCATCGTCGTCAGTAAGGAAGCATCGAGCGAGAGAGTCCCGTTTCCACGTACCGGCTCGGCTGTGAGGGTAGCGGTCTCGTCGGCGCCGTCGACCGTGATCGTCTCGGTGAGCTCTTGATCGTCGTGGGTTGCCGAGAGGGTGTACTCGTCGCCCGGTAAGTCCTCGAAAACGACTTCGCCGTTCTCGTCGGTCTCGCCGGTTCGTTCCTCGCCGTCCGGTCCGGTGAGGGTGACATCAATTCCTGTAAGGGGCTCGCCATCTGCAGTCTCGAGGAGCGCCGTGATGGCGTACGTCTCCGGTTCAGGCGGTTCGGCGGTGAGCGTGGCGGTCTCGTCAGCGCCGTCGATCGTGATCATGTCGCTGAGGTCTTGATCGTCGTGGGTCGCCGTCAGGGTGTACTCGCCGTCGGGCAGGTCTTCAAAGGAGACCTCGCCGCTCTCGTCGGTCTCGAAGGTTTGTTCCTCGCCGTCCGGTCCGGTGAGTGTGACGTCGATTCCTGCAAGGGGCTCGCTATCTGCCGTCTCGAGAAGCGCCGTGATGGTGTACGTCTCTGGCTCTGGCGGTTCGGCGGTGAGGGTCGCGGTCTCGTCACCGCCGTCGACCGTGATCGTGTCGCTGAGTTCTTGGTCGTCGTGGGTCGCCGAGAGGGTGTACTCGCCGCCCGGTAAGTCCTCGAAAACGACTTCGCCGTTCTCGTCGGTCTCGCCGGTTCGTTCCTCACCATCGGCGTCGGTGAGCGTGGCGTCGATTCCTGCAAGAGGCTCGCCATCTGCAGTCTCGAGGATCGCCGTGATGGCGTACGTCTCCGGTTCGGGCGGTTCAGCCGTGAGGGTAACACTCTCGTCGGCGCCGTCGATAGTAGCGGCCTCAGAGAGGTCCTGGTCGTCGTGAGTCGCCGAGAGCGTATACTCACCGTCGAGTAGTTCCTCGAAAACGACTTCGCCGTTCTCGTCGGTCTCGCCGGTTCGTTCCTCGCCGTCCGGTCCGGTGAGGGTGACATCAATTCCTGTAAGGGGCTCGCCGTCGGCGTCGGTAACGGTGGCGATGAGGTCGTAGCGGTCCTCGACTGCCTGCTCGAAATACGACCAGCGCAGTTCGTCGGCATCAAACGTCTCGGGGCCGTCCCAGACGAGCGCGCCGTCCTCCGGCAAGATGGGGACGCTATCGGCGTCGTGTCCGTACCCCTCCGGCCGCTCAACGACGAGGCGCTGACCCTCGGAAAGCGAGCCGAACAGGGGTTCTCCGTCAGCGTGCCAGGCGTCGCCGATTTCCATCCCATTCAGAGACGTATCGGCGAAGTTCGTCCACGTGAACGTCTTGGCGATGACACCAACGGTTTCGTTCTCCGGTGATGGCTCAACGTCGGCGGGTTCGATACGAGGGTCGTCCCAGGCAGCGTCTTCGATCGCCATCTCGCGATCAGCGTCAGCGAGGTCGACGAACGTCTCGATCGCATCGAGGTCGAAATCGACGTCGGCCTCACCGTCGGCGACCGCCTCGGCGAACTCCTCGAAGGCATCGGCATCGGCCGCCGAATCGAGGACGTATCGACTCTCGACGGACCACTCGGCGTCGCCGTCGTCGGTGATAGAGAGTCGAATTACCTGCTGAGGATCGGCACGGTCGGGGGCGTCAGGTGAGTCAGTCGTCGACTGTGCGTTGGCCGCGGCGACCGCGGTGGTCTCGGTCGGTTCCGGTGCGGGAGCGTCGGCAGGGGTCGTGGCGTCCAGCGCGGCCGGCGAGACTGCCAGTGCCGGGGAGGCGAGGAGGAGGACGAGGGCGAAGACCACGACGGAGGGCAGCCGCATACGACGATATCGAGAGTACGTGGGGAAAAAACCCTTTCCATTGACAGAGTTAGGCGGCGTTTTGGGCGGTTTTGGGGGATCTCGAGGCGCAGCGCCGAGACTACGTCGACTGGTTTTTGTAGGAGGGGTCGAATGGTGGTCTCAATGAGAAGCTCGGTCCCCGCCCTCCTCGGCGTGGTCGTCATGCTGGTGCTCGCCGCGCCCGCACTGGCGCTCACTGCCGCCGGACCGACGGCCTCCACAGCCGAGACGAACGACACAGCGCACCCGACCACAGCGACCGAGACAAGCCAGACCAACGATCACCTCGTCACCAACGACACGACGAACCGACTGACCCTCGACCGTGACGGCGCGAACGCGAGCGCGATTGCGACACCGAGACCCGATCTCGGAACGATACTCGCCGGCGAGGATACCGCCCTCGAGTACGAGTTCGACTGGCACCGCTTCGACGGCAGTTTCGACGACCTGAACCAGAGCGAGCGCGAGGCAGCCGGCCAGGCCACAATGGACGCGATCGCAGATCGGTTCGCCGAGTTGCAGGAACGCGAAGCCGCGGTCGTCGAGGCCCACGCCAACGGTGAGGCGAGCGAGGACGACCTCTTCCGGACGCTCGCGCGAAACACCGCCGAAGCCGAGGCGCTCCTCGAGGCAGCCGACCGGACGATCGATCGCGCCGAGTTGGTACCGGAGCACCGAACCGACTTCTACAGCGTGAAAGAGGATCTATACACCGGGTCGATCCGTGAGGCCATCGCCGCAGGGGTCGCCGGCGAGGAGGTCGACGAAATCGGGACGGTCACGGTCGAGACCAGCGAGACTGGGCTGCTTCTGTCAGCGATCGACGACGGTGAGTACGTCCGCGAGGCGACTCGCTACGACAACCGGGACCGGGGAGGGACTGACCAGATCGGCGGCCTCTCGTCGGCGCTCGATACTGCTGCAGAGTACTATCCGTGGGCGTTCGAGGACTCGAGCAGCCAGCGCAGCGCGCTCGCGCCGCCGCTGCAGCTCTACCGGATCGGCGTCTCCCCATCACAGGGCGAGGTGACGGCCTATCTCGACGGGGCGACGGCCAGCGTCTACCACGAACAACAGCGACTCGCGCTCTCGACGCTGCCGATCAACAGTGAGACGACCGAGAGTACCGGATGGATCAACGTCAGCCTCGAGCGGACGCCCGCGGGCGGTCCGGCGCTGGTGTCGGCGACCGACACCACGGGCTCCTCGGTCGATGCGACGGTCTCCGTCGATGGTGTCGAGATCGCACAGACAGGCATTGACGGAACAGCCTGGATTGCACCGCCGATGGACGCTGAAGAGGTGACAGTCGAGGGGTACGGAGAGAAAATAACGATGCCGCTGGATGCGGCCGACGGCAACGGAGCGGGAGACGATTGATAGCTGCCACACGGGGACCGTCGTGAGATATCACGGAGTGGGGATGCAGATTGTGCGGTTCCGGGGACGCGTCCGATACTCCGTCGAAGGGAACAGCGGTAGCGAAGGGAAAGCAGAACGGCTTCAGTCGTCGAACGGAGCCGACGACGCGTATAGCCGGTCAATGGGTGGTCGTCTGTACTGGAGAACCTGTGTTCGGGGATAGCAGGTCGTGTGATCGTCGGAGCGTGCAGTCGGGTTCGTCCCCCGGCTCAGTTGTGGGCGTGTGCCGCGAATCCTGTACGTGCGTCGTGGATGAGTACCACACCAGAGGAGGGTATGAGACGTGCATCCCGACACCAGCGGCGCGAACGTTCAAATAGGAGCGGGCGGCGAGTCCTCCCGTGCGCTCCTCTCGCGGGTTAACTGCTGCAGATCGGCAGCCAGCGTCGGAACCGGCGGTCAGTCCGGTCGTTGGCGTCGTCGTACTCGTGGTGGTGACCGTCCTGCTGGCAGGCGCCCTCGCCGTCGCCATGAGCGCCGTCCCCTCGGAGGCGGATCCGCCGACGGCGACGTTCGGGGTGTCGGTCGACGCCAACGCCGATCAATTCGTGTTCGAGCACCGCGGTGGCGACGCCGTCGACGTGGCGTCACTCTCGGTAGAGGTCACTGTCGATGGTGAGGCACTTCGCTACCAGCCCCCAGTTCCGTTCTTTTCAGCACAGGGGTTCGAGAGCGGCCCAACGGGACCGTTCAATCCCTCAGGGAGCACGGAGTGGTCGGCGGGGGCGCATGCGGGATTTAGTCTGGCCGGGACGAACGCACCCCGGATAGAGCCAGGCGATCGGGTGACTGTCGCGTTCGTCGTCGACGGACACCGCATCGCGGAGTTGGTGGCGACTGCGTGAGGCCGCAGTCGTCGCTCTGGAGTCCCGATCTGCGAGCTGCTGCTTCTCGTGGGATGTCATCGAACCGGTCACAGGTGTCGCCACTGCGTGTGTAGCGCGCAATAAAAGAAACCGCATCGGGTCGACCGCACCGCGCGGTCGGTAGTTAGTCGACGTTAGTTCTGACGGCGCAGGGCCAGCATCGCGGCGCCCAGCAGCGCGGTCAGTGCGACGGCGATGCCGAAGCCGGGCGTCTCGTCGTCATCGTCGTCGTCATCGTCATCGTCGTCGTCAGACGTGGCGGCGTCGATTGCGGCAGAGACGCTGTCGAAGCCAGCCTGGTCGGCTTCGTCGTTGAGGTCGTCAAGGTCGGACTGCGCAGCGTCACGCTCGTCCTGTGCGTCGTCACGCTCTTCCTCGGCAGTTGCGAGGTCGTCCTCGAGGTCAGCGACCTGGCCTTCGAGGTCAGCAACCTCGTCCTGCGCAGCGTCACGCTCGTCCTCAGCCGTTGCGAGGTCGTCCTCGAGGTCAGCGATCTGGCCTTCGAGGTCGGAGATCTCAGACTCGAGGTCCGCGATCTCGTCCTGTGCAGCCTCGTAGTCGGACTGCAGGTCAGCGATCTCGTCCTCAGCGTCGGCGAGGTCGGCGAGCGCGGCGTCGCGCTCGTCCTCAGCGTCGGCGAGGTCGGACTCGAGGTCAGCGATCTGCTCTTCGTTGTCAGCGTTCTCGTCCTCGAGGTCAGCGATCTCGGACTCGAGGTCCGCGATCTCGGACTCAGCGTCGGCGAGGTCCGAGAGCGCAGCGTCGCGCTCATCCTCAGCGTCCGCGAGGTCGTCCTCAAGGGACTCGATCTGGCTCTCGAGGTCGGAGATCTCGTCCTGTGCGTCCTCGTAGTCGTCCTCGAGGTCAGCGATCTCGGACTCGAGGTCCGCGATCTCAGACTCGAGGTCAGCGATCTCGTCCTGTGCAGCCTCGTAGTCGGACTGGAGGTCCGCGAGGTTGCTCAGGATGGAGCCGTTCTCAACATCCGTAGATGTTTCGTCATTGAGATCGTCCTCGAGCTCGTTAATTTGCACGAGGAAGTCGTTGCTTGGGTACCAGTCCGTGACGTCCACACCGAGCAGGTCGGCGAGGGACTCGAGGACGGTGTCGGACTCAGATTCGGGGGTGTCCGAGAAGATACCCTCAACGGTCTCCTCTTCGATGCCAGTGTCCTCGGCACCGAACGTGATGCTCACTTCGTCACCCTCGTCGCGGTCCGCGAAGTTCTCTGGGTCCTGGAACTGGAAGGTGCGGTCATCCTGGACGGTGACCGTCTCCTCAGTCAGGAAGACACCGGACTTCTGCACTTCGAAGTCAATCTGGCTGCCGGGGGCAGCGGTGGTGGTGCCGGTGATGACACCGTCTTCGGAGTTGACGATCTGGTACGGCGTCTCGACGAGGTCGAGGTCAGCCGTCCGCTCCGTCACTTCGTAGCTGGTCGTAGCGACTTCGGAGTTGTCGTCCTCGTCGTCGTCAGACGATGGGATGTAGTCGTTCTCTTCGGTGACGTTGAACTCAGTGTCCCATTCACCGTGGTCGTCACCGACCTCGTAGACGAAGTAGACTGTCTCTTCGTCAGGGACAGGGACGACGGTGAAGTCCTCGTCGTCGAGGTAGGTGTCGTCGTCAAGCTCGGCGAGGAACTCAACGCCGACATCGTCGGTGAGGTTTCCGTCGTCGAAGGCGTAGCCGAAGACACCGTTGACGTCCTGCTCGACGATGACCGTGTCGCCCTCTGCGAGCGTGTCATCATCAGTCGAGGCGTCGAGGAGCGTCTGAAGGTCCTCGTAGGAGAGGTCGTCAACGCCCTCAAGGCCCTCGATGTCCTGGTAGTTTGGTGCGATCGAGACATCGGCGTCACCGGTCGTGCGGTCCTGAAGCGTGGCGACTTCGGAGCTGACGCGGTTGTTCCAGTCGATGTCGTCGCTAGCGCCCTCCTCGTAGAGCGAGAAGGTGAACGCGATTGCGTCGAGGCGTTCGTCATCCTCTTCGAATTCCGTCTGATCGATCTCGTCGTCAGCGGAGACGTCGACATCCTCATTGTCGGTCGTGAAGACGTCTTCGACGTCTTCCTGACCGGCGTTGTAGGAGTTGAAGTCGATGTAGACCTGCTCGTCGTCGAAGTCGCCGTCAAGTTCGAGTGCGACAGCAACCTCGTAGGTCTCGTCATCGTCCTGGCTGACAACGGTGAAGCCGATCTCTTCACCGGCGTAGGCTGCCGGCTCGTCGAAGTAGATCGGGATCTGCATCTCGTCACCCGTTGGGGTGTCTTCGATGTCACCGAACTCGATGTCACCATCGAGATCCTGCTGGATGTTGATCGTTGCAGTGTCGGAGGCGCCAGTGTCCTGGACCTCGATATCGAATTCGTGCTCACCAGCGGGTGCCTCGGAGAAGTCAGCGCTGATGTTCTCACCTTCGGCGACATCGTGCGTGGTGCCGTCGAAGAAGCTCGCGACGGTGTCGTCGTCGAGGTCATCACTGCTGATGTCGACAGTGACCTCACCGCCACGGTTGTCGTCCGTGAAGTTCAGTTCGACATCTTCGAGACCGTCGTCACCCTCAACGAAGTTAGAGGGTTCGAAGTCGAAGCTAACCTCCTGAGCGCTCCAGACGAAACTGCTCGAGGTTTTCGTACCTTCGTCACTGATCAGTTCAAGATGAACTCGCTGTTCATCGTCACCGTCTGAAACGATCGGAGCAGTATCCTCTGCTTCGAGGGTCAGGGTGTCACCATCAGTGCTAACGTCGCCGATGGTCTCGCCTGGGTTAGACGGTGCCCCCTCAACGATATCGGCCTGGAACGCACTTGCGTTCTCAACCTGAGGGAGTTCCGTTACAGTCAGCTCTTGTCCTTGAACCAATTCATCTTGGTCGCCGAGGCCATCCCATTCGACCTCGCCGACACCATCGTCGTTAACCGCAGCCGCTGCCCCGCCCGCAAACGCAGCGGACATGGCAACGACGGAAAGAACCATCATCGCAGCGAGGAACAACGCACGTCCCTTTTCGCGATATGAGGTTTCGTTTCGTGTCATGTGTTGTGTATTGTTGTCGCGTGATCGATTTCGTCGATCAGTCGCGCGAACCGAATGTCCATGGTCGGACACCCGTTCACTTGGAGCGTGTCGTGGCGACCGGTGACGCCCACACGGTGGGGCGCTGGAGCCGTCACTCACCTCCTACCGGGTAGGGGTATAGAGTAATTTTAACTATCCTGTAATAAGCTTTCTGTCTGAGTGTCTCGTTTCGTGATGGACGTAGCAGCGGGAGACAGGCCTTCCGTCCCCTGATTAAGAGTTAATTACCGATGGTTGGTTTCCGATTTCAAGGGCTGCAATAAAATTATCTGCGGAATCTTCCGCCGACGCTGTGAGTACGGAACTGCGGACCGTCTCGTCGATCGAACACAGTTCGTCGAAACACATTTCACACGTAACGAACGTACCAGGGGCATGCGTAACCGGGCGTTACTTCTGAGTTTGGTTCTCGTACTCGCCCTCTGTGGCGGTGTGGTGACCGCCGGAGCCGGGCCGAGCGACGGGACGGCCCAGGCCACGTCCGGGCAAGAGCTACACACGGTGTCGGCGCCGGAGACACTCACGGCGTCCAATCCGGGAACACTCACAGCGTCCAATCCGGGAACACTCACAGCGTCCAATCCGGGAACACTCACAGCGTCCGGGCAGGAAGCGCCGACGCTGCTCTCATCGCCGACGACCGCCGACTCGTCGGCGACCAACGCGGATTCGCTCCCCGAGGAGCAGATCGCGGTGAGCTACACGTTCGACGTCGACGGCGAGGATCCACTGACGGGATCGGTCACCGTCGAGATTCCCGACGCGTATCAGGACCGGGATGGCGAGTTCCAAATCGAGACGTTCGGTCTACAAGTGACGTCCACCGAAGGATTCGACGGAGGCGGCAGCACGTACACCTGGGACGGAGAGACCGACGAGGCAGTGCTCTCGTTCGAAACCGACGTGACCAGAGCCATCCACTTCGACGGCTACGACGCCTACCACGCCGAGGACTGGGCGCTGGGGCTGTTCGGAATCGACGCGAGCTACGTCGAGGACGGACAGGCGTACGACGACGCCATCGTCGAATCCACCGCACCCGGCACACCCGAGGCCACCGTGGGAGCGTGGATGACCTTCGTCGGCGCCCACGACACCACGGCGATCGACACCGGCGGGCAGACGGTCACGCTGGTCGTCCCCGAGGGAAGCGAACGCGACGACCACGACGAGCTCGTCGCAGCCATCGAAGATGGCGGACACGATCTCCGCGTCGGCGCGAGATCGGCCGAAGTCGTCGCGATTGCGGCACCGGATCCGATCCGCGAGGGCGGACTGGCGTACTTACACGGCGACTTCTGGACCCACGAGAGTGCGCCGATCCACACCTGGCTCCACGAGTACGTCCACGCCCGCCAGGGGTACCAGACGGCCGAGTCGGCGGCGTGGCTCACCGAGGCCGAGGCGGAGTTCTATCCGAACCTCATGTTCCTCGAGCACGACCACCCGATCGACGTGCCGGGCACCGAATTCGAGGAGTTCCAGCGCGTGCTCGGCTACGACGAGGACGTCGACGATCCGACCAACTACGAGGACGTCACGCTCACGGATCCAGAGACGTGGGAGGGGACGCTGGCCGACTACCGGAAGGGCGCGCTCGTCCTAGCCGCCCTCGACGCCGAGATCCGCGCGGCGACCGACGGCGAGCGAACCTACGCGGACGTCACGCGCGAGTTCAACGCCCACGATGGAGTCGTCGACCACGACGTGTTCGTCGAGACGGTCGAGGCCGTCGCCGGCGAACCGATGGACGCGTTCGTCGACCGATACATTACGGGCGAGGAGATCCCCGACCCACCGACCGATCCGGACGCGTACGGTACCTGGGACGAGTTTGACGTCTCCCTGGCGGCGACGCTGGGTGAGGTAGCGGTCAGTCCCGGCGAGGACGTCACCGTCCCCGTCAGCGTCACGAACGACGGGACCGATCCAGCTGTCGGCGTCGAGGCGACGGCAGACGTTCCCGACGGCTGGAGCGTCGTCGACGCCGACGGCGGGACCGTCTCGGAGGGAACCGTCACCTGGACCGAGGGCGAACTCGCCCCCGGCGACTCGATCGACGGCTCGATCACGCTGCTCGCACCGGCGGACGCAGACGGGATCGACGACCTGGAACTGCAGGTGACCGACGCCGACGAAAACCACGTGCAGACGGGCGTCGAGGGCGACACAGTTACCCCGCCGGAGGCCGCGATCGACGCACCCGCAGTTGCGGTCGCCGGCGAGGAGGTGACGATAGATGCAGGCGAAAACGGAGCCGACGGCGCGATCGAGCGCTACGAGTGGGACCTCACCGGCGACGGCGCGATCGACGAGGAGACGACCGAGCCGACCGTCCCCACCGCGTTCGAAACGCCCGACGAGCGCGAGGTGTCGGTGACTGTCGTCGACGAACACGGCTTCGCCGACACCGCGACCGCCGAGGTGCTGATCACCGACGTGCCGACCGTCTCGATCGACGGGCCGACGACGCCGGTGGCCGACGAACCGGTCGCACTCGAAGCGATCGTCGAGAACGAGATCGGCGCCACAACGGTCACCTGGGAGCTACCCGACGGAAGCGAGGTCGACGGCGACCAACTCGAGCACACGTTCGAACCCGGCACCCACCAGATTTCGGTGACCGTCACCGACGAGCACGGCGCCGAGGCGACCGCGACTCACGAGCTAACCGCGGTCGAGGCACCTGACATCGAGATCGACGCCCCGGAGACCGCGGTCGCCGACGAGCCGATCGCGATCGGGGCGGTCGTCGACGCCGACGGCGTGTACACCGTCGAGTGGCAGCTCCCAGATGGCACGCAAGCGACGGGCGCGACGGTCGACCACACGTTCGACGCCGGCACGCACGTCATCACCGCGGTCGTCACCGACGAGTACGGCGCCGAGGCGTTCTCCGAACACGAGATCACAGTCGAAGCCGACGAGACCACAGACGACGCGGACGCAGACGTCGGTGACGACACTGCCGATTCGAGCGATCAGAGTGAAGACGAGGCTGCAGATGGCGCGGTCAACGAGGAGCCGACCGAGACGGGAGACGACTGGCTGGCGGATGCGACGCCGGGTTATAGCGTCGCGAGCGCGCTCGCGGCGCTCGCCCTCGCTGCGCTGGTGGTCGTTCGAAACCAGGGGTAATCCACACTCAGTCCGTCGGCTCGCCCCACTCGTAGGCGGCGATCACGGTCGGCTCGGCGTCCTCGTCGTCCGTCCAGAGGAGACGGATCTCCTCGCCCGACTCGAACCGGGTCCCGAGTCCACTCGGCTCGACGATGACCTCGTCGCCGACCGTGAGTTCGTCCTGGAGGAGGTTGTCGGATCGGCTGCCAAATCCACTACCGCGATCACCCGTGTACTCCGTGTCGAGAGACGCCGTCGTGAGGTCGATCGTGCTCCCGCCAGCATGTGTGAAGGTGAGAAAGTTGCCGCCATCGCCGCTCCCGCCGCGTCGCGAGACGTCCCACTCGACCTCCGGGGGCGTGTCCCATCCGCCAAGACACCCACTGACGCCGAGAATCGCGCCACCGAGCGCTCCCCGGATTGCCTGTCGCCGGTTCATATCTATCCCTACACAGATCCCTGATAAATACTCACGGGAGAGGACTGGGTGTCACGTCCGCTATCGCTACGCCTGCAGGCAGCCCCCCTTCGTGGCGGCTGCTCAGTCGTCTGTCTCGGCGACCGGCCGGGCGGCTGCCAGCGAGACCTCCTCGGCGGTGCGCTCGCGGGCGACGCCGAGGGCGCCGTAGAGCCCGATATCATCACCCAGCGGCGTCCGGCAGATCGACGGGCGGTCGACGAAACAAAACTCGTCGAGATGGGCCTCGATGCCCGCCAGCACGCGCTCGGCATTGCCCAGAAGAACGCCGCCGCCGAGGGTGATCCGCCCCGGCTCGTAGGCGTTACACAGCGCCCCAATGCCGGCCGCGTTGTACCGATCGATCCGGTCGAGACACGTCTGGGCGAAGCCGTCACCGTCGTCGGCGGCCGCGAAGACGTCGGGGGCCGACAGCGTCCCGTCTTCGATCGCCGCGGCGAGCGTGGTCTCCGGACGCGCGTCGGCGTCCCGAAACCGGTGGGTGACGTACTGGGGAATCCCCCGGCCCGAGCAGCACGCCTCCCAGGCGCCCGTCACGCCCGTACTTGCGAGGCCGGTCTCCATCGCCACGGGCAACAAGCCAAACTCGCCGGCCTGTCCCGACTCACCCCGCAGCAATCGCCCGTCCTCGACGACCCCACCACCGATGCCCGTCCCGAACGTGAGATGGGCGAGCGTCTCGTACTCGTCGCGGGCACCGAAGTGCCACTCGCCAAGCGCTGACGCCGAGCAGTCGTTTGCGACGAAGACGGGGACATCGAACCGGTCGACAAGCGGCCGTCGCAAGTCGAGGGCGTCGAGGACCTCGCCCGTCGGCGTATCGAACTCGCGGACGACCCCCGCGTCCGGATCCACCAATCCGGGGAGGGTGATCGCGACGGCGTCGACGGGCGCCTGCGCCCGCAGCGTGGCGACCGCCTCGCACAGTTGTGTCTGGAGGGCCTGTGGCCGTGTGGGTTCGACGTGCACGTCAGTCAGGAATTCGCCGGCGGGCGTCGCGACTGCCCCTCGGAAATTCGTGCTGCCAATGCCGAACGTGGCAACGGCGTCCATACCGCCATCACCCGAGACAGTCGGTTAGTTAATGCTCCCCAATACGGACCGATCGTGACGAAAGCTCGAGTTGGCCACCACGAGAGTGGACGCCGAGCTGGCTCGCCGGCGGATCGGACCAACGAGACAAACCGCCAGCCGGGACGGAGACTGAGCATCCGAACCGCGCGTAATCCAATCATACAGAGCCACGAGGCTCACTCACTCGAGAGCTGCGTTTCCCGATACCACTCGACTGTCTGTGCGAGGCCGTCTCGTAACGAGACTGTCGGCTCGTACTCGAGGGCGGCGGTCGCCTTCGAGATCTCGCCCCTCGAGTGGTCGATGTCGCCCGTCCGGGCGTCCGTGTGGACGATGTCCGACTCCGTGTCCGTGAGCTCCTGAATGAGTTCGGCCAGTTCGCGAATCGAGATCGCCTCACCGGTGGCGACGTTGTACGCCTCACCCACGGCGTCCGTCGTCGCCGCCCGGAGGTTCGCCTGGACGATATCGTCGATGAAGACGAAATCACGCGTCTGCTCGCCGTCGCCGTGGACGGTGATCGGCTCGCCAGTGAGCGCTTGCTCGATGAAGATGCTGATCACGCCGCTGTAGTCGCCCGGCATCTGCCCGGGACCGTAGACGTTGAAGTATCGCAACGCGACGGTCTCGAGATCGTAGAGGTCGTGAAACTGCCGGGCGTAGTGATCGGTGGCCAGCTTGTCGAGACCGTACGGTGAGGCCGGCTCGGCCGGGGCGGATTCGGGGATGGGAACGTCGTCGGGCTGGCCGTAGATGGCGGCACTCGAGGCGAGCACGACGCGAGCGCCCTCCCGGCGGGCCGCCTGGAGCAGGTCGAGAGTCGCCCGCGCGTTGATCTCGTGGCTCTCGACGGGGGCTTCGATCGATCGGTCGACGCTGACCAGGGCGGCCTCGTGAAAGACGAGGTCGACCCCCGCAATCGCCTCGTCGACGGTTGCCCCGTCGCGAATGTCTCCGTCGATCAGGGTCGCCGCGTCGGGGACGGTCGCGGGGTCGCCGGTCGTCAGTGCGTCGAGGACGAGCACCTCGTTGCGATCACAGAGCCGGTCGACGAGATGCGAGCCGATGAAGCCAGCGCCGCCGGTGACGAGAATGCGCTGATCCGTGGGTTCGAACGCCGTCATACCCAGAGCATCACGGACGAGCCGTATCACTGTGGCGTTGCGTTCCACAGACTGTGGCGATCGGCGACAGGCAGTCGCCACGCCGCTCGCACCATCAGTGCCCGTATGCTGCTTACTGAACGGTAACGCTTTTCGCGAGATGGCGGGGTTTGTCGATCGAGCGGCCGAGCTCGTTGGCGATCCAGTAGGAGACGAGCTGGAGCTGGACGTTCGCGACGACGGCGCTGGCAACGCCCTCGAGTTCGGGGACGGTGAGGACGTGGTCGGCGTAGCGGTCGATATCGGAGCGCCCGTCGGTGACGGCGACGATGGGGACGCCGCGGGCCTCGACTTCCTTGACGTTCCCGATCGTCTTATTGGCCTGCTCGCCGTCGCCGGTGACGAGTGCGAACACCGGCGTCTCGGGGCCGACGAGCGCCAGCGGGCCGTGTTTTAACTCGCCGGCGGCAAAGCCCTCGGCGTGGTTGTACGAGATTTCCTTGAGTTTGAGCGCGCCCTCGAGCGCGACGGGGTAGTGGAGGCCGCGGCCGATGAAGAAGTACGCCTCGGCGTCGGCGTACTCCCTGGCGACCGCTCTGGCGGCCGGATCGTCTAACACCTGCTGGATCCCGTCGGGGATCGAGCGCAGGGACTTGATCAGCTCCCGCGAGCGGTGGTCTGTGAGCTGGGCGGCGACCATCGTGAGGGCGGTCTGCTGGCTCGCGAAGGTCTTGGTCGCGGCGACGCCGATCTCGGGGCCGGCCCGGATGTAACAGACCTCGTCGCACTCGCGGGCGGCCGAGCTGCCGACGACGTTCGTGACGGCCAGCGTGGTCGCCCCCGCCCGGTTGGCCTCCCGGAGCGCCCGCATCGTGTCGGCGGTCTCCCCGCTCTGGGTGACGCCGATGACCAGCGAGTCGTCGGTCAGGGGCGCCGTCTCGGCGCGAAACTCGCTCGCGAGGACGGCGCGAGCAGGCGTCCCCCAGCGATTGAGCAGGGACGCCCCGAACATCGCGGCGTGATAGGAGGTGCCACAGGCGACGAGCGTGACGGGCGGCGCGCCGGCCGCGACGGAGAGTTCGTCGAGTTCGACCCGGCCGGTGAGCTCGTTGAGCCGGCCGCGCAGACACTCCCGGATCGCGGCGGGCTGTTCTTCGATCTCCTTGCGCATGTAGTGGTCGTAGCCGCTCTTGCCGGCGTCTTCGGCGTCCCACTCGATCGTCTCGATCGCGCTCTCGACGACCGCGCCGTCGGCGTCGGTGATCCGGATACGGTCGGCCGACAGCGTCGCGAACTCGCCGTCCTCGAGGTAGATCACCCGATCGGTGTACTCGATAAAGGCGGGGACGTCGCTGGCGAGGAAGTGGCCGCGCTCGCCGAGGCCGAGGACCAGCGGTGACTCGTGGCGGGCCGCGTAGACGGTCTCGGCGTCGGCGAAGACGGCAGCGACCGCGTAACTCCCCTCGAGGCGCTCGATCGCCGCGCGGAAGGCGGCCTCGCGCTCGCGGCCGGCCTCGAGCTCCCGGGCGATGAGGTGGGGGATCACTTCGGTGTCGGTCTCGCTCTCGAAGGCGACGCCGTCGGCGCGCAGCTCCGCCCGCAGGGGCTCGTAGTTCTCGACGATCCCGTTGTGGACGACCGCGACGCGCCCGTCGGCGTCCGTATGCGGGTGGGCGTTCGTATCCGAGGGCGGCCCGTGGGTGCTCCAGCGGGTGTGCCCGATGCCGACGGGTTCGCCGCCGGCCGGGCGCTCGGCGAGGGCGTCTTCGAGCGAGGAGACGTCGCCCGCGCGCTTGTGGACCGCGAGGGCGTCGTCGGCGAGCGCGACGCCGGCGGAGTCGTAGCCCCGATACTCGAGCCCCGACAGGCCGGTCAGCAGCACGTCCAGGGCGTCGGCGTCGTCCTCGCCGACGAAGCCGATGATCCCACACATCAGGCCCGCACCTCCACGCCGTCGTCGATGGGCTCGCGGACGGTCGAGCCGGCGCCCACGCGGGCGTCGGCACCGACGATCGCCCCCGGCGCGAACGTCGAGCCACCCTCGTCGCGGGCCCGGTCGGCAAACAGCGCGCCGAAGGCGACGTCGTGGTGGACCGCGCCGTGCATCCGGACGTCGCTCGGGCCGCCGACGACGGTCGACCCGGGACCGATGCGGGCGTTGCGCCCGGCGACGCAGTCACGGACCGTCGCGCCGTCGGCGATGCGGGTGTCGGCGTCGATGACGGAGTGGCGCACCGTCGCGTTGGCGCCGACGGTCGCGTTCTCGCCCAGACAGACGTTCGGGCCGACGACCGCGCCGGGGCCGACGACGCAGTCGGCGGGGACGACGACGGGATCGACGATGGTCGCCGTCTCGTGAACCGTCGCGTCCGGCGCGATGCGGGGCTCGGTGCCGTCGTCGGCCGCGAGCAGGTCGTCGGCGATCTGGAGGAGATCCCACGGGTAGGTCGCGTCGATCCAGGTGCCCCCCGAGCGGACGCCGCGGACGACCGCCTCGCCCGCGATGAGCTGGGAGAGGGCGTCGATGAGGCTGTGTTCGCCGACCTGGGGGTCGACGGTCCGGATCGCCTCGAAGATCGGCTCCTCGAAGACGTAGACGCCGGCGTTGAGATCGTACGCGCGCTCGTCGTGGGGGTTCTCGACGAGTTCGGTCACCCGATCGTCGGTGGTGAGAATCCCGCCGTACTCACCGACGTCGCGGGCCGGAATCAGTCCCAGCGTGGCCGCGGTGCCGGGCTCGTGGGCGGCGAGGACGTCCCCGACGATCGTGCTGTCGACGATCTGGTCGCCGTTGACGACGAGCGTCGGCCCCGAGACGGCCTCTTCGGCGGCCAACAGCGCGTGGCCACTACCCAGCAGTTTCTCCTGGGTGACATACTGGATGGGAACGTCCCGATAGCTCGGGCCGAAGTACGACTGGACGCGGGTGCGCTGGTAGCCAACGACGACGGTGAGTTCGCGGACGCCAGCCTCGATGAGGGCGTCGAAGACGTGTTCGAGAATCGGCGTGGTGGCGACCGGCAGCATCGGTTTCGGCCGATGTTTCGTCAGCGGGCGGAGCCGTTTCCCCTCCCCCGCCGCGAGTACGATCGCAGAACGGTCGGTCATAGAGAGCGTCGTCGTGGCCACCACGTTATTCTTTTGTTTGTCAACTATTTCCAGGTAGAATCGTGCTGACCGGACGCAGACGGGGAAAGAATCCAGAGAACCCGTGCCCAGGGGCCACACCATCGTCCGGCAGGCCCGCCGCCAGCGACTCGGCGCGTTCTGACCGTCGCGAGTGGTGCCAAATAGACACACGTAGTTCCGCTGGAGCGCAGGTGCCCGCTAACCGGCCCGACGGACTGGCGACCAGTCAGCTCTGTCGAAATCTACCTTTGCGACGCGGACCGGGGAGTGTCCGGTCAGACCGGGCTGAGGACGGATGCAATGGCCGTCTGAGGAAATTCACTGCGTTGTTCACCGTGATTCCGACCACCCGGAGTCACGGCCCCCGCTCTCGGCGCCGGCGTTAGGCGACGACCACCGGCCGTTCGGAGACGTACAGCAGTCGGTACGTCGTGCTCTGCATGATGTGGTTTCGGCGGATGGTGTTCCGTCGCCCCCCGAGGACGATCGTATCGACATCGTGGGTCTCTGCAACCCGGCGGATCTGCGCGGTCGTGTTGAACCGGCGGTCAATGACGGTCACATCGATCTCGTGGTCCTGGAGATACTGGCGCGCCTTCCGCACCGCAGGGACGATATCGACGGAGGCACTGGTCGACCGGATCGATGACGGCACCTCAGCCAACGTGGCCGACTCAAAGACGAACAGAAGGAGCACGTCGAGCGTGTCTGCGGCGTTCGGAAGGTTGGAGATCCACTGGACCTGTCTGAGCGCGCGCTGCTCACTCGTATCGATCGGCACGAGTAGGGTATACATCAGGTTCGACTTTGAGTGGTCCGTAATAACTAGAAAGACGATTGTTAATAATTAAGAATCATCCGGTGGGTTCGAGATGGCTTATAACCAGCCCCACGTCTGTATTGAAGCCCCTCAATACAGCGGGTATACCGTCAGGGAGTGTGGGCCACACGGTTCTGGTAGATGGCATCCCACATTCTCGTCCCGATGGACGACTCCGCTGCCTCGGAGACGGCACTCGAGTATGCGATCGAGACACACCCCGATGCGGCGCTGACGATCCTCCACGTGATCGGCGCGCCGTCGATGAGCGAGCGCACCGGGCTCGCCTTCGAGGAGACGGTCAACGAAGAGCTTGAGGCGCGCGCAGAGGCGATTTTCCAGCGGGCAACAGATATCGCCCAGCGCGCTGGCTTCGACGGCGACCTCGAGACGACGGTCGGCATCGGCTCGCCAGCGCAGTCGATCGTCGAGCACGCAGCCGACGCAGACGCCATCGTCATCGGGAGCCAGGGCGACGATGAGACGGCACAGGTGTTGCTCGGGAGCGTCGCCGAGACCGTCTCCCGGCGGGCCTCGGTGCCGGTGACGATCGTGCGCTGAGACGCGTCTCGACGTACGTGGCCTGGCTCGCCCCCGGCGGCGCCGGACCGGTGTGGCGCCCTGGGTGTCGCGCGCACCGCCAGTAGTCGCTGAGATGTGTCGCGGAATCTGACAACCGGAACAACAGCTTTTGGGCGACGATCACATATCAAATTGTGTGAAAATGGCGGTCAGATCACGAGATGGGAGTCCCGCGGCGGTGTCGACCCGCGTGGTACTCGGCGCTGCCGGCGTCGTACTGGGCGGCGGCTGGCTGGTGTTGGGTCCGGGTCGGCTGCTCATCGCCGCCGTGGGGGCAGTCATGCTGGTCGCCGGTCGCCAGCTGTACACCGGCGCGGTCTCCGTGGTCGGCGTCGCGATCGGCGGGCTCTGGGGGATCGGCGCCGGAGATCCGGTGACGGGCCTCGCAGTCGGCGCTGTCCTCGGGGTCGTGCTGGCGGCGACCACCCGTCTCTCGAGTGCGTATCCGGGGCTGGTGCTCGGCGCTGCGGGTGGGAGTTGGGCGGTCGTCGAACTGGGGCTCTCGGGGTGGCCGGCGCTGCTTGCGGTCGTGTCGGCTGCCGGCCTCGGATGGGCGCTCGTGGCGGTCGTGTTCGGCGTCGCACTGGCCGTCGTGTCGGCGTTTGTCGGGACGCTGTTGGTGTTTCTGGCGTTCCGTCCCGGCTGGGCCGGCGCCGTCGGGGGTGCGGCCGGCGAGCCGGCGCTCTCGGGTGCCACGATCGTGGTGTTCGCACTGGTGATGGGGGTCGGCGTCCTCGCCCAGTACGCGGCGATCGTGCGCCTGGTGGTGCCGTCGTCGCTGGCGGCCTCGCTCGTCGTCCGTGCGCCCTGGAAAGGAGCGACGGCGCCCCACCACGCCACCGTCGAGACGGGCCAGGCCGCTGGTGAGACGCCTCCATCCCACCGGGCGGGCGCCAATGACTCGACCGCCCCCGAGCGGCGCCGACCGGCCGAGTCGGGTGTCGACGCGGCGCGACAGGCGCCCGTCGAGACGGACCACGGGGCCGCCACCGGTCGCGTGTCCGAGGACCGACGCGGGGCGAGCGCGGATGTACGCCCCCGCGCCGGGGAGGCAGACGAGCTGGACGGCCCCCAGTAGGACTTGGTGGGGAGTCGGCGGATGGCGGTCGTCAGGCGCGCCCTGGCGCTGTGGGACGCGGTTGTGAGGTCAGAGGGGTGGCCACAGGTGGCGACGTGGCCGCTGTCGATGAGGGAGCCGTGGACGCCGGCAGGGGCGGGCAGTCGCTTTGGGATTGGGCGTTACTGACCGCCGCGAACCCGGCGTCCTCTCGGTTGAACAGAATAACACCTTTACCAGAGAGACCGCTGCGTTCAGTATGGAGACTGGCCGACGAACCGCCCTCCGCCTCGTCGTCGGCGCGTCGATCGCGAGCACGCTCGCCGGCTGTCTCGGCGGCGACTCCGGTGACGACGGACGAAACGGCTCCGACGACGACTCACGGGACGGGTCGTCTCCCGGCTCGACCGGCGGGTCGAACGAGGCGTTCGACGGTGATGCGCTGGGGGTGGTCGTCGCGGAGAGCGTCGACCACACGTACGCCTGCAACCGCGTGACTGAAGGGGCCCCCTCCGCGCTCGACGCGAGCGCGTCGGCGGCCGACGCGCCGACGATTGCGGAGACGGGGACCGTCTGGGACGTCTCACACGACGGCTATGGGTACGTCGCCTTCGACGCCGAGGCCCGCGGGCACCCCGGTCCGTTCGTCTTCTACGTGACCGAGGGGGCGATCGACGCTGTCTCGGGAGCCGAGACCGATCGCGGGACCGTCGGGGACGACAGCTGCGGGCGACTGCGATCGTACGTCGCCGTCACGCCCGACGACGGACGCATCATCCTCGGAGTCGGGGATGATCCGGACGTCGAGATCGAGCATCCAGACGAGTACCCCGACGGCGTCGACGAGTCGGACGGCGGTGAGACAGGCCACACCGACGAGAACGGCTACGAAACGTACGCTGTTCGAGACGTGGAGGTCCCGCTGGCGCCCGTCGAGGACGTCGCCCACTGGTACGAAGACGACGACGAACTGGTCGTCCTCGACACCCGATCCGCCGTTCCCTACGGAAATCTCCGCATTTCGGGGGCGCAACTGAGTCCCGCTCCCGACGGCCACAGCGCCCACGCGGGGCTCATCGGCGTGCCGTCGGCGACGCGGATCGTCACGTACTGTGTCTGTCCGCACACGCTTGCCGGACACCGGGCGGCGGCGCTCATCGAGGCGGGCTACACCGAGGTGTACGCGCTCAACGAAGGCCTCGAGGAGTGGGTCGATCGCGGCTATCCGATCGCGGGCAGCGAGGTCCCCTAGTCGAACGAAGCGACTAGCGCCTCTTTTTGCGACGGTCGCTGGCGGTGTCGTTCCCTCGGTTTCGGTTGCCGCGTGGCGCGTTCTCAGCGCACAACAACGCAGCAAAGAATCATACCAGTGTCCGGTGACTGTCCGCTACTGATGATTGTGACGCCGACAGAGCCCGTCACGGTGGGCGTGCTCGCGTTCCAAGGGCTCATCCTCGCCGTGTTCTTGGTAGCGCTGTGGCGGCGCAACGGCGCTGCCATCGTCAACGCGGTCGTCGCCTTCGGGATTACGCTGCTTCCCCCGATGGTCGAACGTGGGTCCGCTCTCCTCGTCGGCGACGCGCTCGCGTTCGGCCCCGAACTCACGCTCTGGCTCGCGGTCGCCGGCGGGCTGCACGCGGTCGGTATGCTCGGCCCCTACGATACGGTCTGGTGGTGGGATCACCTCACGCACACGGTGTCGGCCGGGTTCGTTGCCGCGCTCATCTACGCCGGTCTCGTCGGCCTCCGGGAGGCCGGCGTCGTCGGCGTCTCGCTCGACACCATCGGACTGGTGACGATCGGGGCGACGTTCGTCGCCGGCGTCTTCTGGGAGCTGCTCGAGCTCCTCGCGCGCGACCTTGGCGACCGGTACGGCGTCGATCCGGTCCTCGTCTACTACGGACGGCGGGACATGATCCTGGATCTGGTCTTCAACACCGTCGGTGCGGTGCTCGTCGTCGCGGTCAACCTCCAGCTGTTCGTGCCGGCGACGACGGCGGCGCCGCAGGCGACCCAACTCCTCCTGGTCGGCAGCGGGGTGCTCATCGCCGCCGGCTCGCTGGTGCTCGTCCGGCATCTCGCCCGTGGCTCGGGGCGCGGGCACGTCGCGTAAGCGGAGTGTGGGTCGTTCGACGGTCGTGGACTGGTCACTCACACACCCGAGAAGGGTGTCGGCTCTTCCCGTCACCTGGTGGTAGCGGAGGCGAGATAGGTCGGAGCGGGGCTCCGGTCGTGCCGGCTGCTCCCGGTGCCAGAGTCGGTGTGAGAACGGTCGAGGGCTGGGCTCGTGGCTGTGACAGGCGGGAACTGCGTTGAAGCGACGCCGGTGGCCAGGAACACCCCGGCCACGTGTAGCGTCTCGCCGATCTGTTCGGAAAGCCGACACCACCCCATGGAGTGGTGCGGCGTCGTCGATGCCGATCGGGTCCGAGGCAGGTGCGTCCTCGGACGCAGCCGTCTCACCGATTGGGTCGCTCGGATCGCGCGGAGTGCATCAGGGATGTCACGGCTTGGTATGTCCGTGCGTGACCTGCCTGATGCGGTCAGGCGTAGGAGGGGGCTATCAGTCGGGAGATCGGTCGGCGGCGACGCACAAAACCTATGAGACGCTCGTGGCTGGGTCGATGCGAACGGTCGACCGAGAGATGATGCCCGGAACCCACCGTCGCCAGTTGCTCGCGATCACGACCCCGATAGCCTGTGCGCTCGCCGCCGCGATCGGCTGGTACGGGCTGGTGATCGGCCCGTCACCGGCGATCCAACAGGTGGTGGCGGGGACGGTGCCGGCTCTGTTCGGCCTCGATCCCGTCACGGTTGCGGCGCTCGCCCCGGCAGTGGTCGTCAGTGTGGGCGCGACGCTCGCCGTCGTCCTCGAGGTGTGGCTCCAACTTGTCGCGGCGCGGAGTCGGCGACTCGAACTCGAGCCCGCCAGGTGAGCGAGCCAAGCGGCGCGGGGTACAGCGCATCCTGGGCGACGTGGTCAGGTCTAAGTGAGGCCATAGTGTGGGCAGGCTCGAGGGAGGACACAGTGTTGTAAGAGATCCCGATGACAGCGGGCGTCAGCAGATCACCCAGCTGCTTCTGCGATCCGTCGTCGGTACCACATCACGGACCCTCCGGTCAGTCCGGCGGCGGCGAGCGCCGCGAGCGGGAGCCACCAACTGTCAGCTACCGTCGGGTCGTCGTCCGACTGGGGCGGTTCGACGGTCAGCGTCTGTGTGTCTTCACCGTCGATCGCCAGCTCGTACGCACCAGGCTCGTCGGGCTCGAACGCGAACGAAATCTCCTCGCTCGCACTTCCGTCGAGTATCACCGCCTGCGTCTCGACGACCTCGCCATCGACGACTAGGTCGACCGAGCGCTCGGCCGTATACTGTCCCCGGTTCGTGACTGTCGCCGTCACCGTCGCCGTCTCGCCGGCCGAAATTGTCGCTGCTTCGAGGGTGGTGTCAGCGACCGTCGTCGACGGGACGCCGGTGCCAAGCGAGAACACTGAGAGGCCATCGGCCATCGCCTCGAAGGTAGCGTCCGTCTCAGTGTCTGCGACGTGGTCGGTCGACAGCGGTTCCCAGCCGTCCTCGCCCTGTCGGTAGAGCGTGAGCTCCTCGGAGTCGACACCGAGCTCCGCGAGGTACGCACGGTCGACACTGAACGCCAGGGTGACGTTCGAGGCTTCGCCCGGGTCGACGTTGTACTCGAGGTGGACGTAGCCACCCGACAGCGTTCCCGTCTCCGTCTCGAACGTTTCGGCGGCTGGGGCGAGCAGCGCCTCGGTCTCCGGGGTCGTCTCGGTCGATCCACCCGGCGTGAGATCGTCCGTGTACGACGAGACGTTGACCCAGAGCTCACGCTGGGACGCCAAATCCAGATCCATCGAGAGACCGGTGACCGTCATCGACTCCGTCCCCGAAAGGGCAACGGTACTTTCCGTGGTCGTCTCGTTGAGCGAAATCGTCGAGCTGGGGCTACTAATCCAGGTGTAGCCGTCTTCGACGTGGACCGGTTCGACATCGATCACAGCCGTCGCCGTCTCGTCGCCGTACTCGGCGGTCACCGTCGCGGTGCCCGCCCCGTATGCGTCGACCGTCCCGGTCGGGCTGACGGTGGCGACGCCAGCATCGTCCGTCGAGAAGGTGGTACGGGCCGTCACGTCCGCGACGGTCCCATTATGATACGTCGCAGTCACCGTAACCGTCGTGGACTCGACCGTCGTCAGTTCGGCCACGCCGAACTCGGCGGCCAACTCGACTACGGGCGAGGGCTCGACGGTTACCGCGGCGGTCGTCGAGATCGCGTCGTCACTCGTCAGTTCGGTTCCGACGGTGTACGTGCCAGGGGTGTGGCTCTCGAAGGGCACCGATGCGACGCCTGTAATGTTCGTTTCGACCGGCTCTTCGATTGCGGTGCCATCGAGACCGTCGGCGTCAGCAACGGTGACCGACGCGCCCGGAACCGGATTATCGAACGCGTCAAACGCCGTGATCGCGATCGAATCGGCTACGCCGGCCTCTGCGGTGACGGAGTCGGCGACGAGGGTGGCCGCCTCGGCGGGCTCGACCGTAATCTCGACCGCGTTCGATTCGACGCTATCGAGTTCGGCGGTCACCGTGTAACTGCCGACGGTCGTCTGGTCGAACGCCCCCTCCGCGCTCACGTTCGTCCAGTCGAACGCTGCATCGGCGGTTTCGTTTTCGTTGCCGAACACGTCGTACGCGGTGGCGTCGAACATAACCGTCTCGCCGGCGGTGATCGTCCGGTCGCTCGCGGGAGAGATCTCGACCGCGATGACGGTGGCTGGCTGGACGGTTACCGTCGTCGTGTCAGCTTCGACGCCAGCCAGTTCAGCCGTTACCCCGTAGGCTCCGGCAGTCGTGTTTTCGAAGGTGCCGTTCGCTGTGGTGTTCGTCCAGGTAAATTCGGTATCGGCGGTTTCGTTTTGGTTGCCGAACGCGTCGTAGGCCGTGGCGTTGAGTTCGAGTTGCTCGCCGGCGGTGAGTACCTGGTCGCTTTCGGGATCGAGTTCGACGGTCTCGACTGCGGCCGGCTCGACCTCGATCGTGATCGGATCGGATTCGACGCCGGCCAGCTCGGCGGTCACCTCGTGAGTGCCGGCAATCGTGTTCACGAAGGTGCCGCTCGCTGTGGTGCTCGCCCAGGTGAAGGCAGTGTCGGCAGTCTCGTTCTTGTTGCCGAACTCGTCGTAGGCCGTCGCGTTGAATTCGACCGTCTCACCCGCGGTGATCGTCCGGTCGCTCGCGGGATCGATTTCCACCGTGTCGACGGGTGCTGGCTCGACCGTTATCGACACGGTGTCCGACGTGACGTTCTCGAATGTCGCGGTCACATCGTAACTGCCGGCGACCGTGTGCTCGAACGTCCCGTCTGTGGTCGTATTCTCCCACGTGAACGCCGTGTTGGCCGCCTCGTTCTCGTTACCGAACGCGTCGAGAGCGGCCGCATCGAATTCGACCGTCTCGCCGGCCGTGATCGTCTGGTTGTTCGTGGGATCGATTTCGACGCGCTCGACCGCGGCCGGCTCGACGGTGAACGCATCGGTCAGTGCCGTCTCAGCTGCGGCGACGCCCTCGTCGGCAGCATCGATGCTGAACGCGAGACGGTACTCGTCGGCGGTTTCGATCACCAGCTCGTCGAACGTGGCGAGCCCATCACTGGCAGTTTCGACCGTCGTCTCGGGCGAGACGATGGCACCGGTACCGTCGACCGCGTCGACGGTCATATCGACGCCTTCGACGGGGTTGTCGAACTCGTCGGTGACGATCGCTTCAGGCGGTCCGGTGATGGGGCCGCCCGCAGACTGCGTGCTGTCTGGTTGCGTTTCGACTGCGATGGCGTCAGCGTCGGCCGATTCGACGTCGAACGAGTCGGTCTGTGTCTCGTCGGCGTTCGCAACGTTCGCGTCACTGTCATCGATCGAGAACGCGAGTCGGTAGTCGTCCACGACGTCGATTTCGAGATCGTCGAAGGTGGCGAGACCGGCTGCGTCGGTCTCGACAGCCGTCTCGCCTACAGTGATCGAGCCAGCGCCCTCGATGGCGTCGACGGAGACGGTGACGTCCTCGACGGGGTTGTCGAACTCGTCGGTAACGGAGGCGCGTGGCGGTCCAGTGATCGCCTCACCGGCAGTCTGCGTCCCGTCAGGCTGTGTTTCGACGGCGACCGAACTGGCAGCAACCGATTCGACGGTGAAGCTGTCGGTCAGTGCCGTCGCATCACTCCCGACGTTCGCGTCACCGTCATCGATCGAGAACGCGAGTCGGTAGTCGTCAGCAGTCTCGATTTCGAGGTCGTCAAAGGTGGCGATGCCCGAACTGTTGGTCGAAGCCATCATCTCACCTGCAGTGATCGAGCCAGCGCCGTCGATGGCGGCGACGGAGACGGTGACGTCCGCGACGGGGTTGGCAAACTCGTCGGTGACGGTGACCGTTGGTGGTCCAACGAGGTTCTCACCGGCCGCGGCCTCGGTTGGTTGGGTGTCGATGGCAACGTCGATCGCGTCGTCCGGAAGGACCAGGAACGGGATGGTCTGAGCGGTATCGGACTCGTCGACGGAGTCGTCTGCAGCGTCGATGCTGTACTCGAACCGGTACGCATCAGCCTCCTCAATCGTGATTCCGCTGAGCATGGCGAATCCCTCGAAGGTAGTCTCTGTCGTCGTGTCTCCGCTCGTAATCGAACCCGACCCCTCAATCGCCTCGACTGTGATAGTGACTCCTTCGACGGGGTTGTCGAACGCATCAGTCACTTGTGCGAGGAGAGACGAGGGCAGTTCCTCGCCAGCAACCGTGTCAGAAGGAGCGGAGCTCTCCGACACCGAGACGGCGTTCCCTGCTTCCACCGTGAACTCCTCGCTCGTGGCGCTCACACTCGAGTTGGCCGCCACCTCGAACGTGAGGGTGTACGCCTCCGCCTGTTCAATGTGCAGGTCGTCGAAGGCGACGAAGCCACTCGAGTCCGTCTCGAGGGTGGTGGTTCCGCCCAGGTCGCCTGATCCGCTGGCCGTGACGGTCACGTTCTCCTCACTGATGGCGTTTCCGAACGCGTCGGTGAGGTTCGCCGTCGGTGGTCCCTCGATGGATTCACCGGCGGTAGTCGTCTCCGGTTGGGTTTCCACGGTCAGGAGATCTGGATCGGCGGCGGTGACGGTGCCGTTGATGCTGTCACCCTCCGTGATCTGGTTTCCGTCGACCGTCAGCATGTGATTGTCGTCGGCGGTCGTCACACCCTCGAAGCTCAGTACCGTGGTGCCATCGTCGCGGATATCAGTATGAACGTTGTGGACCTCTCCATCGTACTCTGAGGTACCGTTCAACTGAGTGGTCTCCGTCCAGAGGTTCCCATACTCGTCGGTTACTTTGACGTCCAGCGAAAGGAATTCGCCAGCGGTCACCGAGTACGTCTCGTCGAGGAGCGTCACGTTGTGCGCTCCGGTCGCTTCCGTCTCGATATCGACGCTATCGCCACTCACGCCATCCGCATCGACCGTCAGCGTGTGGGTTCCGCTCGCTGTCACGGTTTCTTCAGGGATGTCGAGGTCCGCATAGCCGCTTTCGTTCAACGGCAGCGAACCCCCCTCGAACACCTCGCCATCGAGATCTGATGTCACTATCAGGTTCTCGAGTTCTTTGTCCGAACCCAGATTGCCAAGCACATCCGTGGCGTTGATCGTCAGCGTGAACCCATCACCTGCCGTGATCTCTTCGGGTGCCGAGGTAATGTGCAGAGAGTCGAGTGGGGCTGGCACGACCGTGAAGTCGTTCGAGGTGGCGTTGATAGCTGGATCGTCTTCGACTGCAATCGTCAGGTTGTACTCGCCCGTGGTGTTGATCTGGTTCTCAGAGAAGTGCACAGTGCCAGCGAGCCCAGTCTCACGAGTCTTCGGGTCCGAAAGCTCGCCGGGTCCGTTCGCAGTTCCCGTCACATTGACGCCAAGAACGGGATTTCCGTATGTGTCGGTGACTTCGACAACCGGGTTACTGAGATCCTCGCCTGCAGTCTGGTCAGAGAGGAGAGTACTGGTGAACTCAATCGAGGCAGGATCGGCGGCATCCACCTGAATAGCCGTACTGTCGGGAGAGACGCCATCCGCATCGACCGTCAGCGTGTGAGCGCTGTCGGCCGTTGTAATCTCGTCGGTGCCCCAAAAGACCGGCATTTGTCCATTCGAATCCACCTCACGGGAACTTTCGTTACTCACCGCTCCATCGTGTTCGGAGGTGAGCGTGACGGTCTCGAGGGTCTGGTTGACTGCCGGATTACCGAACTGATCGGTCACTTCCACAGTAACAGAGCTGGCAGCGCCAGCCGAAATCGTAACTGGATCGTTCACAATCTCGAGTGCGTCCGCGGCTGCGGCACCCACGTCGATGTCTGTACTGTCTCCATCGGCGTTACTCGCATCGAGGGTCAGCGTGTGGCTCTCGTCTGCGTTGGTGAGCGCCACGTCGACTGTTGCTCCGCCGTATTCGTCGAGATCGAGTGTGGACGCAGAGACGAGCGTTCCGTCTTCGGTGTGTTCGGAGGTGAGCGCCACGTCTTCAGCAGTCACGTTGGCCGCCACGTTACCCAGCACGTCAGTGCCGTTGATGGTGATGGTGAACTCCTCACCCGCAGTGGCCGAATCCGGCACGTCCGTAATCTCGAGTGAGTCGAGGTCGCTCGCGCCGACGGTGAACGTCTGACTGTCGACACTCGCCGATTCGCCGACGTTGATCGCGGCGCTGTCGATGCTGAACTCCAGTCGATAGTCACCAGTCTCGTTGATCGCCAGATTGCTGAACGTAGCGATTCCGTCACTGTCCGTCTGCGAGGTCGTCGTACTCGCGTCCGTGAGCGATCCCGGCCCGTCGATGACTTCGACCTCCACGGTGGCGACTCCGACCGGATTGCCGAACTGATCGGTCACCTTCGCCGATGGGGAACTGCCGCCGTCGCCCGTGATCGTCTCACCGGCGGTTTGTTCAGTGTCGGGTTCGATTTCCACCGCTACCGACTCGGCGTCGTCCGGCGTCACCGTCAGCGTCGCCGTCGTGGCCGTCTCGTCTTCGTACTCTGCCTCGAAGTGAACCGTTCCGACACCCGTTGTCGTCACCGTGCCATCGGAGGCAATCTCTGCCACACTCGAGTCACTCGAGGTGAGCGAACTGAGATCGGTGACGGTTGCGGTGGTGTTGTCGTCGTAGGTCGCGGTGACCGTCACGTTCGTCGTCTCGCCCTGTGTGAGTTCGGTCTCCTCGAGCGAGACCGAGAGCGAGGAGACACCCACCAGTCCTGCTGGGGGGTCCTGGGCGGCGGAGTGCAGGTAGGGGTAGGAGATCTCTGCACCCGTCTCGACCGCCCAAGTGTCCGAGAAATCGAGTCCGTCCATGTGATCCGTGGCCGCCCCACCGCGCATCTCGGCAGTGGTCAGGCCGGTGCCACCCGCCGAGTCGTGTTGCGTCGTGGTTTCAGTGTCCCAGTAAGCGTCTTCGACCGTGGCACCCTCCTCGTTCGTGCCGACTAAGCCGCCGACGGTGGTGTCACCGGAGACGTTCCCGGCCGCGTACGACTGGGTGATACTCGCGTCCTCGCCGGTGTTGTGGCCCACAAGCCCGCCGACGTTCGATGAGCCAGTGACATTCCCGACAGCGTAGGTATTCGTCACGAGGTCGTCTTCGTTCTTCCCGATGAGGCCGCCGACGTTCTCCTCGCCCGTGACGTCCACGTCAGCGTAGGACTGTTCCACCGTGCAGCAGGGGGACTCTCTATGGTTGGAGCCAATCAGCCCGCCGACGTTTTTCGCGTCTTCAGCGACCACCGTGCCAGTGGCACTCGAGCCGACGACGGTCAAATCAGCACCCCTCCCAAGGAGTCCACCAACGTTCTCACCGCTCCCGTCGCCGGTGATGGTACCGGTGACGGATGAGTCCGTGATGGTGCTGCTGACGTGTTCCCCGACGAGGCCACCCACGTCGTCGGAGCCGGTGATCTCGCCGGTGACGTGGCTTCCGGTGATGTCGCCGCCCTGAGTGTTCCACCCGACAAGGCCGCCCACTCTGTTATCGCCGGTGATCTCGCCGGTGACAGACGACTCCGAGATTTCCCCGCCGGAGTTGTGCCCGACGAGGCCACCCACCCTGCTGTTGCCGGTGACGTTCCCGTTGACAGCGGAATCGATGATGTCGCCGTTAGAGTTGCTTCCGATGAGACCACCCACCCCGTCGTTGCCGGTGCTATTCCCGCTGGCAGCGACATTCGTGAGTTCGCCCTCCTGGGTATTCCACCCGACGAGCCCCCCCACGGTCGAGCCATCGCTGGAGACATCGCCTGTGGCGGACGACTCCTCGATGGTGCCCCCAACGTTCCACCCGACGAGCCCCCCCACCCTGCTGGAGTCGCCGGTGACGTCGCCGGTGGCAGACGACTCCGAGATGGCACCGTCGTCGTTCTCCCCGATGAGCCCGCCCAGTCGACCCTCACCCTCGACGTCGACGGTGGCGGACGAGGCCGAGATATCGCCGGAGCTGAACCCAACGAGGCCGCCTACCCTGCGAGAGTCGCCGGTGACCTCCCCACTTGCGGACACATCCGTGATGTCGCCCTCGTTGAATCCAACGAGGCCTCCTACACCGTCGTCGACGCCACCCGCACCGGTTACGTTGGCATCGACCAACGTGAGATCCCGAATCTCGGCGTCCTCGGTTGTGGTGGCAAACAGCCCGACGCGGTCCTCGTCGCTGCGATTGATGTACAGGTCCGCGATGGTGTTGTTCGCGCCGTCGAACGTACCCGCGAAGTCGCCGATCGGCTCGAAGCCATCGCCATCGTTCCACTCTTCGGTCGCACTCGCGTCGATGTCCCCGGTCAACACGTAGTTCTCGTCCAACCCGTGGTCCTCGAGACACTGCAACTGACTCACGGTCGAAATCTCGTAGTAGCCGGAACTGTTCGGCTGGTACTCGACTTCGCTACAGACGGGCGCACTGTCGGCTGCCCCAACCGTCCCGGCGAACCCGACGCCCACGACGATCCCAACACCGAGGAGCGCCACGGCCGTAACGATCAACAACGCCCGGCGAATCACGCCACCCACCCACTGTCTCGGGCGGTCAGCAACTCGTCGATCCGGAAGGGTGCTGTGGCTCGGTAGGAGTTCGCGGTCAAGGGTGGGTCCGTGGGAAGCGTGGGTAGGTGTTGCATAGGTCCTCAGAGCACGAATCGAGAGCCGACACCTGGTAGGGCGTGCTGGCAACGAGACCAAACCCGATTCGTACGACTATCTTCTCTCATCTATCGGAGGAGTTGGCTTAGCGTTACTGTCACCATATGTTGAATGTGGTCGTATTATTGTCATATTTGATGATATTCGGTACGCCATCTCACTCCAAAAGCTGGGCGTTAAACCGACTCAAACAGCCGTTATCGCCCGAACAGCAGAAGCGGGTTCGGTGCCGACGACAACCGGCCACCTATCGAAGACGGACGATCCAGTTGGGCCGGCTTTGATCACGAATCTGGCTCGAAGGCGTCCTCGAACACCATCCGTTCGGCGGCCCGGAGGTGGTGGAGGAAGGTCGATCGGGAGACCCCGAGGGTCTCAGCCACCTCCGACGCGTTGGCCCCCTGTGGTCGATCGAAGAAGCCGGCGACGACCGCGGCTCGGAGGGCGGTTTCCTGTTTTTGGGTCAGCGTCTCGAAAACGCCCGGTCGATCGACGTCGACGGTTCGGTCGTTTCGCGATCGGATCGTCGCGTCCGGCCAGTGCGTCCGGATAGCGCCAACAACCTCACTGACATCGGTCTGGCGGGGAAACTGCACCACTGCATCCACGCGATCGGCGTCAGCGATGATAGACATGCTCACGCCACCGTATCCGCGCAGGACGGTTCCCAGCGTTGGCGGGTCGAATTGCGCCTGGAAGACGGTGGTGTCTCGCCGCGTCGCGAGGTGAGTAACGTCCTGTACGGCGTCGAGATCCGCTGCAGCTGACTGCACCGCATCCCCGTCTACGTCGATAGCTTCGACCAGATAGGTGCCCTGCTCGTCACCCGTCGAGAGTTCGTGGGCGACGAAGCGGGCGGTCTCCGGAATCGACGCTGCCCCCGCGAGATTGAGGAGGACGTGGTCGGCGGTGAGTCGGAGTTCGATCTCGGTCACCGTCTTCGTGGTCAGCGCCGACCGCTGTCGGTACACCTGGCGCTTGAACGCCAACGCGTCCGCGAACTCCGTCAGTAGCTCCAGTTCGCCGTCTTCCAGCGGCTCGGTCCGGACGACAGTGAGCGCGCCGAACATGAGCCCGTCGTGTCCAAGCGGGAGCGAATGGACGCTTTCGAGCCCACACGCCGCCAGCGGGACGGCCGGGTCCGCGTCGGGGCCAGTGCGGCTCACGGTCACGGGGTCGGCCGTTTCGAGGACGCGGCTGGTGACCGCATCGCAGTGGCCGGCATCGTCGGCCGTCGCCTCGAAAAAACCGCCGTCCTCGCCGAAGCGAGCGAGAAGATCGGCCGGAGCGCGTCCGTGTGTGGAGCGCTGTGCGACCCAGGCGGCCGCGTAGCCGTGTTCGTCGACGAGTAATCGGCAGATGCTGTCGGCGATCTCGCGTTCGGTCGAGGTCTCGAGGACGAGCCGGCGAATCGATTCCTTGCTGTCGCGCTCGCGTTCGGCGCGCTCTCTGGTCCGCTGCAGGGAGTGGTGTTGGGCTTTCAGCACCGTGATCTCCGTGAGCGAAATGACGCTGCCGAGTGCAACTGGCTCGCCCAGGCGACGCTGGCGTCGGAGATACCACGCCGCCGCGTCGCCGTCGCCGACGTGGATCTCCGATTCGGTTCCGCCATCGGGTTCGGCCCGGTCGTCCTGGAGCGCCGGTGGAAACACCGTCTCCGTGCGGTCTCCGATCGCCCACGGCCCCGTCCCGTGTGCGTCGAGAAACGCCGCCCCCGCGTCGTTAACGTCGACGATGCGACGCTCGTCGTCCAGGACAAAGACGCAGTCGTCCATCTCGTCGACGACGCGTTCGCGGGCGACCGGAATCAGTCCGAGGAAGTTGAGCTTGAACGCCGCGGTGCCGATGATCGCCATCCCGACCGCAAAGCCAACCGGCGTCGGATCGAGTTCGGGGTGGAGACGGACCCCTGCGAGGAACGTCCCGTTGACGACCCAGGGAACGATCGCGCCAAGTAGCAGTGCAATCGTCTGACTCCGATAGATGTGCTTGGTGGTGAACGTGAACTGGACCAACAGCACCGTCGCGATGAGGTACAGCCCCCACGAGTACGGGATGTGGATCCCGTAGAACCACGCGCCGCCGCGGGAGGCGATCACCGGGGTCGCCTCGGCGGTGTAGAGCCAGACCGACTCGTAAAAGAGTCCGTGTGAGGCGTTCGTCAGTAACAGCACCTGGGTGAGGACGGGGACGACGAGCAACGCGCCGAGGCGCCGTCGTGAGAGCAGGTGTCCGCGTCCGGTAAAACACACCACGAACGCGAAGACGGCGACCGGGGCGACGGTCACGCCAACCCAGGAGAGCTGCGTCCAGAGCAGTTTTGCCTCCAGCCCCGGCGAGAGGAGCCGACCGACGTAGCCGATGGCCCACAGCGCAAGCGTCAGCGAGACGACCGCAAAGGCCCGCGCGACGGGCTGGCTCCAGCGTGTTCGGAAAATAGCGGCTGCGAACGCGGCCGAAATCACACCCGCGGCGAGATAGCCCGCGAGAAACACCAGCGGCGCGAGTTCGCCGGGGAGCGTCGGTTGCATTCAGTACGTCCAGGATGGGTTTGAACTCAAGTTAAGAGTTCGGGGTCGATTCGGGCACGGCTCCGATGAGGGGCGACAGACGCGTCTCGCGATGGCTGCCGCCGTCGCAGTCGGTGAAGCCCGTGTTCGCGACGCGCAGCGTCGAGGTCGTCCCCATGCACAGCAGTACGGCGACACAAGGAGTCGGAGGCAGCAACGAACCCAAATCGCGTCCCACCGGCCGGAAGCCGCGGTTACCAACCGGTGATGAGCGACACCACAACCCCTCGTCGGACAGATGTTCGTTCTGGAAAGCGATTTTTAGAATAGACGGTGTCTCGGTCGTGTTTGAACTGGGGCGAGGGCGGTGAGGCCCGCAATCTCGAGGCGAGACGGGAGGGGCAGTTCGTCGTCGGCGAACGCACGATCGACGCCGAGACCGTCTTTTCGGAACCCCGATGTGCGCATCGGCCAGGCCCCCGAGACCGTCGACGACCATTCCACTCGCAGCTGGTCGCGAGAAAGGATGACTGGCGGTCTATGATCGGCAGTCGACTGTGGGCAGACGAGCGGAGTAGGTCTCGTAGAGATTCACTCGAGAGGTGGCCGACACCCGTGCTCTGGATGTCAAAAGCACTATATCGGTATAGTGACGTTCATCTCCTATGTCTACAGTGGGGGCCCTATGGAACTGATCGACGACGAGGGGAACCTCTTCGGCGTCGTCAACGTAATCGACGCCATCGCAGTCGTGTTGTTGCTCGTCGTTGTCGTCGCCGGCGTCGCAGCCGTCGGCGTCCTCTCCGGTGACGACGGCGAAACAGGGACGCAGTACGCGACGATCGAACTCGGCGAGCAACCCGCGTACGTCGTCTCCCAGCTCGAGGCGGGTGACGAGATGTCGCCCGACGGGTTCGACGACAACCTCACCGTGACCGACGTCTACGCGACGCCGAGTGCGTCGGGTGATGGCGATACCCGGCTGACGATTCGGGCGGAACTGCAGGGCACGGTCCTCGACGTCGGCGAGAGCGACGATCCGATCTTCGAGTTCGGCGGCGACCGCCTCCGCAGCGGCGACGGGCTCGAGCTCGACACGGCCGAGTACAGCGCGAGCGGCCAGATTTCCAGCCTCGACGCCGAGGGCGAGACGCTGAACACCGAACCCGAGGAGGTGCTCCTTGAGGGGACGATGTCGGCGACCGCCGCCAACGAACTCGCCGTCGGCGATACGTTCGAGGAAGGCCCCCACACGGTCGCGACCGTTGAAAACATCGACACGTACGCCATCGGCGACGAACAGTACCGCGTCCATCTCGGTATCGAACTCGACGGGCTGCGCGAGGGCGGCTCGCTCACCTTCGCTGGCCAGCCGTTGCGCCTGGGCACCGATCTGTCGTTGACCAGTGACGCGTACACGTTCGATGGCGAGGTTATCCAGCGTGGCGCCACCGAGATTGACAGCGAACCCGAGACCCGGTATGGCACCCTCGATCTCGGCGAGCAGCCCGAGTACGTCATCGACGAACTCGACACGGGCGACACGATGGCCGTCGGCGACGATACGGTCACCATTACCGACGTCCACGTCTCGCCGGCGTCGGGTGACAGCGGGTACGTCGCCGTCCGCACGGAGCTCGCAGGCCAGCTGGTCGAGCGCCCCGATCGCAGCGATCCCGTCTACTGGTTCGGCGGTGACCGCCTCCGCGGTGGCGACGAACTCACGCTCGATACGGCAGAGTACAGCGCGACCGGGGCGCTCTCGGGTCTCGACGCCGAGGACGAGACGCTGAACACCGAACCCGAAGACGTGCTGCTTGAGGGGACGATGTCGGCGACCGCCGCCAACGAACTCGCCGTCGGCGATACGTTCGAGGAAGGCCCCCACACGGTCGCGACCGTCGAAAATATCGACACGTACGCCATCGGCGACGAACAGTACCGCGTCCATCTCGGCATCGAACTCGACGGGCTGCGCGCGGGCGGCTCGCTCACCGTTGGCGGAGAGCCGTTGCGCCTGGGCACCGATCTGTCGTTGACCAGTGACGCGTACACGTTCGATGGCGAGGTTATCCAGCGTGGCGCCACCGAGATTGACAGCGAACCCGAGACCCGCTACGGCACGGTCGATCTTGGCGAACAGCCCGAGTACGTCATCGATCAGATCGATGCAGGCGATACGATGGCCGTCGGCGACGATACGGTCACCATTACCGACGTCCACGTCTCGCCGTCCGCCCGAGACGCGGGCCACGTCGTCGTCCGCACAGAGTTCGCGGGCCAGCTGGTCGAACGCCCCGACCGAAGCGATCCCATCTACTGGTTCGGCGGCGAGCACCTCCGCACTGGCGACGACCTTGAGCTCGACCTTGGTGAGTATACGGCCGGTGGCGAGGTCACGAGCCTTGACGACGACACCGACACGCTCGCCGAGACAGAGACACAGACGCTGCTCGAGGCGACGGTCTCCGACCGAGTCGTCGACGAGATCGAAGCCGGCGATACGTTCGAACTCGGCGAGCATACGGTCGCGACCGTCGAGACGGTCCAGACGTATCCGATCGGGGGTGACGAGTACCGCGTCCACCTCGGCGTCTCTCTCGACGCCCTTGAGCGCGGGTCGACGACGCTGTTTGCCGGCGAGGCGATCACCGTCGACCGGACGCTGCGTCTGAGCACCGATACGTACGATCTCGACGCCGACGTGATCCGGACCGGTGCGATGGAGCCCCGCGGTGAGGCGGCGACGACGACGGTCGATCTCAAACTCGAGAATATCGATCCGGACGTCGCCGACGGGCTCGAAGCCGGGCTCACGGAGGTCGAACGCGGAGAGACGCTTGCGACGCTCGAGTCGGTCGAGAGCGAGGCCGCCGAGGTCGTCCTCGAGAGCGACGACGGCGATATCCACCTGCGCGAGCATCCCACGAACAAGGACGTCCGGCTGACGGCGTCGCTCGAAACGATCGAGACCGACTCCGGGCTCGCGTTCCACGGCGAATCACTCCGCGAAGACGAGACGATCGTCCTCGACTTCGGGACGAAACAGATCGAGCCGACCGTCGTCGAGATCGACCCCGGTGAGTGAGGCATGCTCGATCGTGCCCGCGCCGAGTCGGCGACCGTTTGCCTGCTGCGACGGAGCGGCGAGCGAGCGCGGACGGCGCTCGAACGCTCACGGCTCGCGACCACGGTCGGTGGCGCCTGGCGTCGGCTCACCGGCGCGAGCGATCGAGCGGGAGACACTGAGGCGGGCGAGGCCGACGCGTCGAGCGCCAGCTCCCAGCGGGCCCGGATGCGCGACGTGGGCTCCGCCTCGAAAGTGGGGGGTGTGCTGGCGGCCGGCGGCGCCATTGCAGGGCGGGTTGGTGCCACCGCCGACGGCGCTCGGCTCGTCGCCGCCGGCCTTGCGGTCCGGTGGTGGGCGTTTGGCTCGCGGGCCTATCGCTGGCTGACGCGCGAGCCCGATCCCGAGGTGATCGTCATCGACCTGCGGGAGACGCGGACGGTCGGTCCCGTCCTCTCGCTGGTGGATCGCACAGTCGCGGCCGTCACCGCGAGCGCGCCCGCCTCGCGACTCGGCGAGGCTGGAGCCGCGTTCGCAGCGACCGTGCGGGCGCGCCCGATCCGAGTCGTGGGGCTGATCGGGATCACAGCGGCGGTATCGGTTCTCTTGCTGGCGATCGCCGCCGGAAGCCTCACGCAATCGGTGGTCGTGGGCTCGCTTTCGCTGGTCGGGCTCTCAGCACTCGGACTCCGGTCGCGACGCACCCTCACAGGGGTCCGCTCGTCGCGGACGTTCCGGGCCGTAGAAGCCGCTTTCAAGCCGCCTGCGTTGCCGGAGCGAGAGCCGGCCGATGCGAGGAATGGTAGCCCAACCGAAACCGAGTCCGACAGCGAGCGCGAGACTACCTGAGCCAAACGAAATGATGAGACGCCTGCGATTGGCTTCTTCGAGTCTGTCGACCTCGGTTGCTACTGGAGTGTTTCGACGAGCACAGCAACCGCCTCGTCAATGAGGTCGCTGTCAAGCCGACCCTGCCAGAAATCGATGTCCTCGTGATCGATCGATTGAACGCCCCACGGGACGATCCGACTCTGGTTCGGCGTCCCACCACGAAGCCACTGCTCCTCGGAAATCTCGATGAGACCGTCCATCCACGATTTCGACGTTAGCGTCAGCGCGATATATTGGTCACCGTGAAATGGATGTCCCTCGTTGTTCGAGAGAACGAGCCACGGCCGCGCAGCTTCCGGGCCTTTGAACGGGTCGTCACCGTAGACGACATCACCTCGCTCAAAGAGCGGGATGGCCTCCTCGTCGGTCACTGTTCGTTCTCCACGCTCGGATGTGGCGCGTCAGGGGCGCGTTCACGCCAGGACTCTTTGTTCTCCGCTCCAAGTTGGTCGTTGAACAGGATGGTCGCCCGCTCGTAGCCGCTGTACCCCTCAAGTCGCTCCGTATCGTCGGTTATCGCCCAGTACGTTGCTTTGTGCTCAACCAGCCCACGGTTCTTCAACCGCGAGAGGGCAGTGCTAACCGCGCCCTCGTCGATACCGATCCGCGAAGCCACCTCGTGGGCCTTAAACGCCTGGTCGTGGTGAGCAGCCAGAAATCCGAGGACTTGATCCGGCCCCGAAAGATCCGCGAGTTCTTCCTCGCTCGTGTTTTCGAAGGTGTCTCGATCGATGGACATCAGTAAACGGAGGTATGCTCCCAACTGTGAAGAGTGTTAGGAGTGAAATCTATGTGAACGCTGAGAGTACTGATATTGCTGTTCAACAGAGCCCAAACAGCTCAGTGAACCGCCTCGGAGTCACGTGGTTCGAGACGCCAGAGGCGTCTCGTCACGAAGCGGGATCGAAACTCCTGCCAGGTCTGCGAACCCGGTGAGCTCGCTTGATCACGAGAGAGCATTGCTCTCTCGAACGATCCTGAGGCACTCGGCCTGCTTCACCTGTCGAGACTCGCCACGAAGATTTGGAGGAATCGGAAAAGCGGACCTCTCCTACGTTCAACAGGTTTATATCAGTTCCATTCACCTTCTGAAGTGAATGCTTACTGGGTGGCGGTACCGGGGGGCCAGCGTCCTCGGCGTGGTCGGGCTGACGATACTTGCCGTCCTGACCGCCAACCACGCGGTTACACAATCGCTGTTTACCACCTACGTTCCGCTGTTCAATCGGTTAGACGTGACCGTCCTCTCGGGCGAGTCGCTGTACTGGGCGTTGCTGTTGGGCGTCCTCGCGGTCGGTGGGTGTCTGGTGCCGCTGTACCAGCCGCGCCCGCGCCGGCTTCTGGATACGGTGTTTCTCGTCCAGAAACGGGTGCTCGTGGCCGGCCTCGCGCTGGCGACGCTGGGCTATTTCAACTGGTCGTACCGGTTGCCCCGGGCGACGCTGACGATGACGATCGGCCTGCTCTCCGTTGCGCTTCCGGCGTGGTTCGTCTGGATCCGCCGGCGCCCGAACGGGGCAGAGGGGCGAACCCTGATCGTCGGCGACGACCTCCGCCAGCTCGAACGCGTCGTCCCCGCGGTGAACGCTCCCGTGTTGGGCTATCTGTGTCCGACGGGGCTTGGCTACGAGACGCCGGGCACCCCGGGTCCAGTGGCCGACGGCGGCGTCAGCCTCGGCCAGCCGGATGTCGCCGACATCGAGGAAGCGATCGACGAGCACGGCCGGCTGGGCGCGTTAAACCGGCTGGGTGGCCTCTCGCGACTCGAGGATACGCTCGTCGAGTACGACGTCGACACCGTCGTGTTGGCGTTCGCCCAGCCCGATCGCGCGGAGTTTTTCGGCGCGCTCGACGCCTGCCACGATCACGGCGTCGCAGCGAAAGTCCACCGGGAGTACGCCGATAGCGTCCTGGTCTCGGAGGGAGACGTCGGCGACCTCGTTGACGTCGACGTCGAGCCGTGGGATCCGGTGGATCATCTCTACAAGCGGGCGTTCGACATTGCCTTCGCGACGGTCGGACTCGTCGTCTTCGCGCCGTTTTTGCTGGTGATCGCCGCAGCGATCAAACTCGACAGTCCGGGGCCGGTTCTCTACACCCAGGATCGGACCGCCGGCTTCGGCGAGACCTTCCCAGTGTATAAGTTCCGGACGATGATCCCGGAGGGAGAGTCGACGACGCCGACCGAAGACGAAGCGAACGATCGGATCACCCGTGTCGGACGCGTGTTGCGCCGAACCCACCTCGATGAGTTGCCCCAGCTGTGGTCGATCTTCGTCGGCGATATGAGCGTCGTCGGGCCCCGAGCCACCTGGACCGACGAAGAGCCGCTGCTCGAAGCCGACGCCCCCGCCTGGCGCAAGCGCTGGTTCGTCAAACCCGGGCTGACCGGCCTCGCCCAGATCAACGACGCCAAGAGCACGAACCCGAATCTGAAGCTGCGCTACGATCTGGCGTACATCCGCCGGCAGTCGTTCTGGTTCGACGTCAAGATCGTGATCCGCCAAGTGTGGACCGTCGTCGAGGACGTGTGGGCGATGGTCGGTCGAGCGGGTCGGTCTGAGTGAGCGAGCGAAAAACCGTGAGAGCGAACGCTACCGAAGTTGGAAATGGCCACGGGTGTAGAAGAATTGCGAGATGAGGAACGCAAGCGCGGCGGAAAAGAAGATTGCCATTGTCTCAAGGATTTCAACAGAGCTACTCATATTGTTCTAGAGACCAATGGGCTTATCGTATTGGCCTGTGTACCAATAGGTGAGGATGGCCTCACTGACCGACGATGACCTCGATGGCGTGAGCGAGGGGAGGAAGTACCCCGACGGGACCGTCATCCGCGCGTTCTGCATGCGGACAGACCGCGATGCGTACCCGTCTGGGTGGGCCTACAAACTCCACTACGGCACAACGGAGCCAGACCCACCCCGTACACTTGACGATGGGACGATTCGTCGATACGATAACTCGCACGAGGACACCAAAGGACACGAACTGCACGTCGCACCGGATCCCGTCCCAGAGATAATTACGTTCCCTGGGATGGTCGAACTCTGGGAACGCTTCTGGAGCGAGATCCCAAAATCTGAGTTCGAGATCACGTGAGGCCATCACAAGGTAAGACCCATGACCGATACTACGCCGCCGCTGCACCCGATGGAGCGCGAACAGCTTCGGACCGAATCCACGCTAGTCGTAACCGTGAAGTCGTCTAACGAGTTCCACGACGACGTCGCTGACGGCATCGAGACACTCGAACGGGGCGACACGGTGGATGCCAGGCCGACGCTCTCGTTTACGAGTTACGACGAGCTGCTGAAGACGTTAACGCCGCGCGTCCTCGATCTCGTCGAGGCTATCCGTCGAGACGAGCCAGTCAGCATCAACGAAACTGCACGAGTTGTCAACCGGGACGTAAAGAACGTCCACGAAGAACTCAACCGGCTCGCTCAGCTGGGCATCATCTTCTTCGAGGAAGAGGGGCAGCGTAAGCGTCCGGTTGTCTGGTTCGACGAACTCGTCATCACCCTCCCGTTCGATGGGGAGGGTGGCGACATGGCTACCGCTGCACCTTGACTTCCTCCCACGGTTTCAGCCGTGGGATTCCTCTGCTGGGATTTCAGGCTATGCTGAATCCACAGAGGCAATGTTTCCCTACAGCGTAGGTACTCTGGTTCGTGTGAGCTTCTTTGGGACGTACCCTGACGGGAGAGTATGATACCTCCGACCATTCGTACAGTCGTTCCCAAGCAGAACAGAAATCCCACGACTGAAGTCGTGGGACCTGACTCCGAAACCGATACCGTGGCCCGTTGCTCACAGTTTTCCTCCGTGTCTCGAAGAATGGAAACCCATTACCGCAACGGGTGTGAACCTGCTGACGAATGCGAATTCTTCGTGTTGCACAGAAGGTCTATCCCGATATCAAGGGGGGTGGGCCGTACCACGTCCACGCGATGAGCCGCGATCAGGCCGCGATGGGCCACGACGTGACCGTGCTGACGGTGCGCCACGACCAGTCGCTGCCCGCAATCGAGGAGCGAGCCGGCTATACAGTCGTGCGGTACGATCCCGTTGCGAAGCCTCTCGGCAACGAGCTCAGCCCCGGCCTGGCACAGTATCTGCGGCGTATCGGCGACGTCGACGTCGTCCACGCTCACTCGCATCTGTACTTCGCGACGAATCTGGCCGCGCTGAAGCGGCGATTGGGGACGATCCCGCTCGCGATCACGAACCACGGGCTCTACTCCCAGAACGCTCCCGAGTGGGTGTTCGATCTCTATCTGCGGACAGTCGGCCGGTGGACGTTCAACCAGGCCGACGTCGTCTTCTGTTACACTGACGAGGACCGCGAGCGCGTCCGGGAGTTCGGCGTCTCGAGCCCGATCGAGGTGGTGGCCAACGGGATCGACACCGAGCGCTTCTCGCCGGCCGGCCCGACGAGTGAGCGGGTGACGGGTGAGAGACCGGTCGTGGTGTTTGTCGGGCGGCTGGTCGAGGGGAAGCGGCCGTCGGTCGCAGTTGAGGCGTTTGCGTCGGTTGTCGAGGACCATCCAACTGCCCAGTTGTACTTCTGTGGCGAGGGGCCGCTTCGTGGGGAGTTAGAAGAGCGCGCTCGCGAGCTGGGCGTCCGGGAGGCAGTGACTTTTCTCGGGCAGATTCCGTACGAGGAGATGCCCGCCGTCTACCGCAGCGCGGATGCGTTCGTCCTCTCGAGTCGCGCCGAGGGGGTCCCGCGGACGATCATGGAGGCGCTGTCGACCGGCGTCCCCGTCGTGAGTTCGGCGCTCCCACAGGTCCGGTCGGCGTTTGGCGACGCGGTGGCCTACGCGCCGATCGGCGACGTCGACGCGTTTGCGGACCGGATCCGTGAAGCGGTCTCTGGTGGGGAGGGTGGCGAGCTGGGCGCCGCGTTCCGCTGGGAGCGAACAGTGGCGGAGACGACGGCGGCGTTGGAAGCTATCGCGGAGAGTCGGTGATCCATCGCGGTGGGCGAACCGCGGCGGCCCCACACTCCCGCCTGCCGTCCGTGGCCAGCGTGTGTCGGGCATTGCCAGACGTTGACGGCGTAGCGCCAAGTGGCAGCGATGGCTGGTGGGAAGCGCTCGGTGACGTGTGCGAGAACACTGGAGTGGAACCGTGACTGAGAAAACGGATTCGGTCTGAGTGCACGGCCGACTCCGTGATCGCCTTGCGGACGTATTGGATGGCGAGTCCGGCATACCGTGCTTGAGACGCACCCCTTGATCTCGACAACGATCTCCTCGAGGGGATGTTTATATGTTGTTGCATAAGCTGAGACAGTGTCTGAAATGGCGGGACAAGATGTCACCGTATGTATGGATCTTAATCCGGCTGGCACTGTCTAGTTGAGCCAGTTTGAGAAGTGATCAGGTCGTTGAGAGAATTGGTTAGATGCTCGCAGACCTGCTCAGTGAGAGCTTCGATGCGGATTTCGAAGAGGCTTGGGAGAACGAGCGGACGGCGACGTTCACAAGAGCGCAGCTCTTGTGCAGTATGGAAGACGCATATCGTCTTCATGCCCACCAGAAGGCTCTGCATTCTGGAGACAACCCATCAGAACGCTTCGCGTTCTGAGGAGCCGTTAGGGCGCTCGCCGTCCGGCTCCACGCCACCGGTTGTTCGCTTCGGGAGACAGCAGCAATTCTGGCTGAAATAGGCGTTGAACCCTCTCACAGAGGGTTTGGAACTGGATGAATCGGCTGGCTGACAGCGTTCCCGACCCGCCGACGGCGACGTCGTAGCGTTCGAGAGGGCGAGAAGTAGCCATACACGACTCGTGTACCGACCCGAAGATAGTGATTGGGGTTGCATGTCCCGAAACCGGCTGCGTCGGAGCCGCGAGCGCTGTTGCGTTCCGCAGAGAAGACGATCTAGTCAGGACCCACCGTCAGTACTCGAGATCCTCGAAGACGTCGGGAATCGTCTGCGATCGGTCGCGATAGTGGGCGAACACGTCCGCCGCCCACTGCATCGCGTTCTCGTCTTCGGTTTCGATGTAGACGGCGGGGTGGCCGGTCTGTTGGTCGTACGAGAGAATAACGAGGCAGGTGTCGAACAGGCTGAAGTCGATAGGGAGCGACTCATCGGAGATGTACACCCCGAGTTCGGGATTTTTCCGTCTGATCTCGTTGACGACCGGATGGACCTGCATGAACCGCTCTGCGGTCGCTCGAGACCAGATCCCCTCGGCGTCGAACGTCCTGTCGAGCAGTGTAGGCGTTATCGCGTCGACGACGGCTGGTGGGGTGATGCCTTCGTTTCGGAGCGCTCGAAGGCGTGTTGCGTCCTCGAAGGCGTCGACGTATCGGTCGTACAGTCCGTAGGGGTCCTCTGATGTCGACCGGATCACGGTCGAGTCGGCGAGCCAGGAGACGTCGAACGGCTTCGGTGCGTCCGCCACGTGTGAGAGAAATCGTGAGCCGGCTATCGTCTCGAGGACGGAGAGTTGGTGAGCGGTGGTCTCGATTCTCCGTAACGCGGCGTCTCCCAGCTCCGTCAGAGCGTAGGTCGTCTCCGTTTTCTCGACGAGTCCGTGCTCTCGAAGCGTCCCGAGGTGGCGGTTGACCGTCGCCAGCGAACAGCCGAGTTCGTCCTCGAGGCTACGGCTGGTCAGCGGACCGGTGGACTCCAGAAGCGAGAGGGTGTCGCGGTGTTCGACCACCGTTTCGGTGAGTGAAACCCCCCCGTCCCTCATTACAGTACCGTTACTGGTCGCCGACAAATACCTTTTGGTGAAATTGCATCTTTTGCGTTTCACTCAACCGATGAGTGGATTTTAATTCCTATAGTTTCTGTTTGGAAAGTTTAAAGGAACGGCGAGCAATTATTCGGACATGAATCAGCCGGATCGTTTTTCATCGGGTCGGATGCCCCGATGGGTGCTCATCTGCGTGGTGAGTCTGGGGGGCGTGTTATTGGTGGCGATGGGGGGCGTCGCCGCGGAGACGGAGCCAGCAGACTGTAGTGGGGTCGGCTTCGAACAGGACACCGACGAATACTACGAGGTCGAGAACCTGAGTCAGTTACAGTGTATCGAAGAGCACGGACTCGAGAAGGACTACGTGCTCGTCAACGACATCGACGCGAGTGAGACCGAAGAGTGGAATGAAGATGACGGCTTCGAGCCGATTGGCGACGGTGACGTGAGCGAATTCGTCGAGGGTGACGCATTCAACGGCACGTTCGACGGCAACGACCGGACGATTGCCGATCTGACCATTGATCGTGGTGGAGAGGACTTCGTTGGGCTGTTCGAAGTCATCGGCTCCGAAGGAACGGTTTCGAACCTGACACTCGAGTCTGTGACGGTTACAGGGGACGACGATGTAGGCAGTCTCAGTGGCCAGAATTATGGAACGGTTTCGGACGTTTCCATGAGCACCGATGTAACTGGTTCAGGGACGACCGGTGGTGTTATCGGATGGAATGACGGGGGTACCATCACTGGGGCAACCGTCGAGGGAGCAGTCTTTTCTGAGCAAGATGGGGTAAACACTCATGTTGGCGGCATTGTTGGTGACCACCAAAGAGGCGCCAGCATCGATTCGAGTTCGTTTACGAACGGAACGGTTGATGGGGAAGACGAGAAAATCGGCGGTATCGCTGGCCAACTTACCAGTACGTTTGATGATACTAGTTCGATTACGAACTCGAGTGCGCACGGAACGATTGGAAACGAGGATGCAGATTCTGTCGGTGGACTAGTCGGAGAAGGGCGCGGGGATTTCTTTGATTCGTACTCCACGGCGACCGTCCGCGGGAACGACACGGTTGGTGGTGTCATCGGCAACGCCCATAATAGTGACATCGAGCGAACGTACGCAGTCGGGGAAGTCGACGGGGACGGAGACGCTGTTGGCGGTCTCGTCGGGGTTGGTGCGAGCGGTATCGGTTCCGATTTCAACATCGAGAACTCGTACTGGGACATCGAAACGACCGGGGTGAACGAATCCTTTGACAGCGAAGAGGACGGACTCACCACCAGCGAGGGCGGACTCACCACCGACGAGATGACCGGCGTGAACGCCACCGAGCACATGAACGGCTTCGGATTCCCAGACGGCGACGGTCACTGGCACGCCGTTGAAGATGACTATCCCGTCCTCTCGTATGAGGACACCGACCCCGTCTACGGCGTGGAGATCACCGGCACGAACTCTGCTATCGACGAAGGTGAGACACTCGAGGTCGACGCCACCGTCACCAACGTTGGTTCTGACGGCGGCGAACAATCTATCGAACTACTGGATTTTGACGACGGCGAGGTGGACACCGAGGAGGTGACTCTCGAGAGTGGTGAATCAACCGCGCTCACACTCGAGTGGGAGACCGCGGAGGATGAGGGTGGTCTCGACGACGTGACGGTTGCGAGTGAGAACGACACAGACACCCGGGCTGTTTCTGTCGGAGAAGGTGAGGTGATTCCACAGTGCCAGACCATCGATACTTCGGGAGCATACGACCTGACCGACGACATCGAAGCGAGCGGGGAATGTCTCGGAATCGAGGCTGATGACGTCTCCATCGACGGCAACGATCACACCATATCGGGCAGCGGAACGGGCATGGTTGTGGATAAACAATCCAACGTCACCATCACGAACGTCACGCTCAGCGGACTGGACGTCGGCATCGAGATGACCGATATCGAGAACGCGACCGTCGAACACAACACCGTCGAGGAGAGCCACGAGAACGGACTCGTATTCGATGACGTTCAGGACTCCACCATCGCCAATAATACGGTAACTGAAGGTGCCACCAGCGGTATCCACCTCGCTGACGTTACAGGCACAGCCGTCAAGAACAACACGCTCAGGGAAAACGACGAAAGCGGGATGTACGTCGTTGACTCCGAGGAACTCGTCGTTTCGGGGAACGAAGTCGTCGACAATGGGGATGATGAGAAAGAACCGTCAGATGATGTCGAGGATGCGGGTATCTACTTCTCGGGAACCTCGGACAGCTACCTCGAAGCTAACAATCTCACAGCCAACGCCCAGGCCGCACTGTTCCTCGAAGAAGCAAGTACGGATAATGACCTTGTGAAGAATAGTATTAACAGCTCACCCATTGGAGATGGTAAACATTGGAATGCGGTCCGAATTGACGATTCTTCGGGGAACACAATTTCCGATTCGGTGATAAGCACGGGTGAGGTGGACAGGCACTCTGACCGCCCTGAGTATTTCATCTACGTTGACAGCGCAGAGACAGTCGTCAAGGATAACGAAATCGACGGACACGCACGCGCTGGCATCGATATTCGTGGTGAGTCGAATACTGTCGACAATAATACCATCGCTGGTTCGTTTTTTCGCAGCGATGCTCAAAATGGCCACGCAATACGAGTTTTCGGTGGTGATGATGACAGTTTGGTGACGAACAACTCGCTCACCAACGCGGAAATTTTACACCCCGAACGCGCAGGAATAGCCATCATCGAGGATCAAGCTGTCGAGATTCAGAACAACACCGGGACACAATCGGGTCCTGATCTAAAACTCACAAACGAAGAGCAGTCCGTCGAGAACCAGCAGATCACGACACCGGCAGGCGATACAACGGTGACATTCACTGGAGCCGAACTGCGTCTCGATGGCGTCGATGAATCGCCTGCAGACCATGACACCCTCGAATCAACCGGCTACTACTTCGAGGTCGACAATACCTCAGACGAGTTCACCTTCGAGAACTTCGAGCTCGACTACAACGAAACGCGGCTCACGACAGGAGACACGATCGACCCCGAGACGCTCTCGCTCTGGCGACTCGACAGCGGCGAGTGGGAAGAGATCGACGACTCCAGTGTCGATACCGACGAAGAGGTCGTCACCGGCAACGTCACGGAGGACGGGACAATCGGCGTCTTCGGCGAGGAACCAGTCCTCACCGACCTCGCCGTCGACGACGTGACCATCGAGCAAGGCGAACCACTTGAGGTCGACCTCGAGGACGCCGAAGACTCGATCGGGGACCCCTACGACGACGAGAGCGAAGTTATGTTCGAGTCAGACATCTTTGACGCTGATCTCTTGGACGAGCCACTCATGAAGAACGTCACGTTCGAGGATGGAGGCGCAAGCGATGTGGAGCTCCTCGATGCAAATAAGACGGCGGACCTCTCCGCAGCGAGCCCCGAAGTCTACATCGAGGGACAGGACGCCGCAGACTCGTTTCACCTCACCGTCGAGGCCGTCCTCGCTGAGTTCGACGTCGCCGACGACGTGGGAATCGATCAAGGAGAGCCACTCGCAGTCGACCTCGAGAACGCTACGGACAAGGCTGGTGATCCCTACATAGACACGGTCGATCTGACAGGTGACGAGATCGACGGACAGGAACTTTCAGCCGAGGAGGTCGAGTTCGACGAAGGCGAGGCAACTGGTGTCGAGCTACTCGAGGCAGAGACCACAGAAGAGATTTCGGCGGAAGCGTACGAGAACGTCACTCTCGAAGCCGCCGAAACCGACGCGACAGCCCAGTTCGACGCGACGCTCGAGATAGTGCTCGGAGACTTCACCGTCGAAGACGAGGAGATCGAGCAAGGCGAGTCACTCACCATGACAGTCTCGGACGCAGTCGACCTGGCGGGAGATGACTTCTACGGTGAAGAGCAGATCAAGATCTCGACCGGCGACCTCGAAGGAAATGACACCGATGTCGAGAAGATCGTCGACTTCGCGGGCACTGACGAGGTGGAACTTGAGCTCTTCGAGGCAGACGAGACGGCTGCTCTCGGCGCACAGGAGACGAGCATCGATCTCGAGTGGGCCGACGACACCGACGTGGGAGCCACGTCCGAAGTGGACCTCACCGCAGTACTGAACGAATTCGCCGTCGAACCGACGAACGAGACGATCGAGCAGGGAGATGCGTTGACACTCGAGATAACCGACGCCGAAGACGTGGCTGGCGACACGTTCACTGGCACGGTCGACCTGACAGTTGACGAGATCGGTGGAGAAGACGCTACCACGACGGACGTCGGGTTTACTGACGGCTCGGCCACCGGCGTTGAGCTGTTCGACGGCGAGACACCAACGCTCGCTGCTGATTCGTACGACGATCTCGAAGTCACGGCCCAAGAGGCAGACAGCGAGTTCGACGTGACCGTCGCCCCCGTTCTCACAACGCTGGATGTCGAGGACGCGACGATCACTCGGGGTGACCCATTGAGCGTGACGATAACGGGAGCGTTCGACTTGGCTGGCGATCCGTTCGAAGAAGAACGCGAGACCACCGTCGGAATGGACGCCCTCGAAGGTATCGATGACGAGACCGAGACGGTCGTATTCGACGGTGAGGACACTGTCGAACTCACGGAGATTCTCGACGCCGAGACGACACTCGACATCGATGCTGACACGTACACGCTCGATATGGCCGCCGAATCGGCTGCAGAGGAGTTCGAACTCTCCGTGGAAGACCTCTTTGCCGACGGCGACGGGAGCGCGGACGACCCGTACATCATCGAAGACTGGGAGCACCTCGACAACGCTCGATTCGCCCTGGACGCGAACGTCACCCTGGCGAACGACCTCGATGCCGACACACCAGGCTACAGCGAGGTTGCCAGCGAAGACGCCAACGATGGCAACGGGTTCGAGCCGATTGGTAATTTCGAGAACGCCTTCGAGGGATTGTTCGACGGGGATGGAGCGACAATTTCGGATCTGTACATCAATCGTACTGAAGAGTCCGGCACTGAAGAGTCCGACCTCGTGGGCCTCTTCGGCCAGACGGACGGGACGGCCATCATCGAGGACGTCCGCCTCGAGAACGCGACTGTTCGAGGCACATCGAACGTCGGCGGGCTCGTCGGCGCTGCAGATGGCACGATCGCGAACGTCAGTGTGGCAGTCGACGTCGAGGGAGACGCCGGCGCTGAACCCGGCGGTCCGTTCGAAATCGGCGGCCTCGTCGGGACCAACAGTGGCCAGGTCGAAAACGCCACGGTTGAGGGATCGGTCACCGTCGAAGGCGGAAGCGAGGTCGGCGGCCTCGCCGGATACAGTGGAGAACTCGGCGGCGGAATCGGCGACATCACGGATTCCCACGCCACTGTCACCGTCGACGCCGAGGACAGCACGAACGTCGGCGGCCTGCTCGGAAACGCGGGTCCGGGTGGCACCGTGAGCACCTCGTCTGCGACAGGCACCGTCGCGGGCGAAGAGAACGTTGGCGGGCTCGTTGGCATGAGCCAAAGCGACATCGAACGTTCGTTCGCCACAGGGGAAGTGAGCGGAACCCAGAACGTCGGTGGACTTCTCGGGTCGAACAATAACGGTATCGTACGGAACGCAACAGCCAGCAGTCCCGTCGACGGAGATGAGAACGTTGGCGGCTTGGTCGGAGAAAACAGCGGTGACCTCTCACACGCGTTTGCCACCGGTAACGTCGACGGTGACACGGATGTCGGTGGCCTCGTCGGGTTCAAGGACGACGGTTCCGTCGAGGACTCCTACTGGGATCTCACTGCGACCACCCAGGACGGCTCCGCTAGCGGTGAGCCACTCACGACCGACGAGATGCAGGGGGCGTCTGCCAACTACACCATGGACGCACTCGAGTTCGGACACGCGTTCGTCGCCCTCGAGTCGGCGTACCCCGAACTCGTCTCGAACAGAGAGACGGCGACAGCCCCGGCGGGCATCGACACCGCTGACTCGAGTGTCGAGGCGACCTCACCACACGAACCGGATGGGGAGGACGCCGCAACCGTCACAGTGTGGGTCACCGACACCGCAGGCGACCCGGTGACTGGACTCGAGGGGAGCGATTTCGACGTCGAGAGAGGGAGCGCCGAGTTCGACGCCGAATCAGCAGAACTTGAGGGAGAGCCCGGGGTCTACGAGTTTACACTCATCAACGAGAAGAGCGAGACGAGTGAGGTGGCGGTGACGGTCGATGGACAGGAACTGGAGTCACAGGCAGTAATTGACTTCGAAGAACCTGCGTTCTTCGAGGTCGACATCGGAGAGACGAACGCACCGGTCTTGGAAGGTGAGTCACTCGAGGTAACGGCAACCGTGACCAACACCGGCGATCAGAAAGACACGCAAACGGTGAACCTGACGACGGATTCGGCATCGACCGAGCTAGACGAGACGAATGTGACACTCGAGGGTGGTGAGCACAACGACTCAGTCACGCTCACGTGGAATACCGAAGACGGTGATGCCGGGGCGTACGACGTCATCGCCTCGAGTGTGAACGATACCGACACCACATCGGTGACCGTCGAAACACCACCAGAAGCCGATCTAACGGCGCTCGATATCGCAGGCCACGGAGATGAGGCGACGATCCTCGAAGGGGACGCGGAGAACGTAACCACCACGGTCGAAAATAGTGGAGAGCGGGAAGGATCGTTTGAGCTGTCACTCGAGACCGGTGATGGCGTCGTCAAGGCCACCGAAGAAACCCAGACGCTTGAGGGAGGTGCTGAAGAGACCGTCAAGTTCGAGAACGTGACCGATGGGCTGGATCCAGATGAGTACGTGGTTGTAGTTTCGACAGACGCTCAGTCGCTCTCCGGTAACCTGTCCGTCGAAGCGCCTGCAAATCCCGTTCTCTCGTCCCTCGACATTGCTGGTGATGGTTCGGAGGCCGCGATTACGCAGAGAGACGACGTAGACGTCGGTGTGAGCGTCACGAACGTCGGCGACCGAGACGGTGTGTTCGACGTCGACCTCGAGATCGGAGACGAAGTGACTGCAATCGAAGACGGAGTGTCAGTTGATGCGGGAGAGACCGTCCCTCTCGCCTTCGAGGAGGTGACTGGCGATCTCGGCGGCGGTACGTACGCGGTAACCGTCTCGAGTGACGATGTCGAAGTACACGGTGACCTGATGGTCGAGACACCAGCGCAAGCTGACCTGACGGATCTCGACATCGCTGAGGAGGGTGCAGAGGCGACAACGCTTGAGGGTGACGAGGAACCAATTACCACGACTGTCGAAAATGTCGGTGACAGAGAGGGGTCGTTCGAGGTCGCTCTCGAGATTGGTGACGACGTTGTCGAAGAAACGATGGAAACCGGAACGGTCGCCGGGGGTGGCGAGGAAACAGTTCGCTTCGAGAACGTGACCGATGATCTCGGGGCCGGCGAGTATGAGATCACCGTGGAGGCAGAAGGTGGGACGCTCACTGGAACGTTGCAGGTAGAAGCGCCGGGAGTCTTTGAGATGGCCATCGAGGAGACAACCACGCCGGTCGTCGAAGGCGATCCACTCGAAGTGAGCGCGAACGTGAGTAATACGGGTGACGTCGAGACTACCCAGACTGTGAATCTTACCACGGATTCGACGTCGACCGAGCTGGACGAGACAGACGTCACACTCGCAGGTGGAGAGAGCAACGACTCGGTTATCCTCACCTGGGAGACCGAACACGGTGATGGTGGTGAGCATGCCGCTACGGTTTCAAGTGCGAACGACACTGATACGGTTCCGGTAGTTGTCGAGAGACCGGCGTCCTTTAGCATGAGTGAGCTCGAGCCCGGTGACGTGGTAGCCGAGACGGGCGACTCCATCGACGTTTCGGCAACCGTAACCAACACTGGTGACGTGAGTGATGACCAGCAAATCGACCTCCGAATCGACGGTGAGAATGTTGCAAGCGAGTCCGTAGCACTTGACGGCAGTGAAGCGACAACAGTCGAGTTCACGGACGTCTCGACGGACGAGTTAGATCCAGGGGCGCACGAATACGGCGTTTTCATCGAGGGAGAGAGCGCAACCGGGACGCTGACGCTCGAGGAACCCGCGTTCTTCGAGATGTCCATTGAGGAGACGAACGCCCCAGTTGTGGAAGGTGACTCACTCGAGGTGAGTGCGAGCGTGACCAATACGGGTGACGTAACAGCGACTCAGACCGTGAACCTCACAACGGATTCGACGTCGACCGAACTGGACGGGACAGACGTCACGCTCGAGGGTGGCGAAAGTGACGAGTCGGTCACCCTGGCCTGGGAAACCGAGGAAGGTGATGCCGATGGGTACGACGTTATCGCCTCGAGTGCGAACGACACCGATACAGCGTCGATCACGATCGAGACACCACCGGAGGCCGAGGTGACTGAGCTCGACATCGCCGAAGATGGGGCGGAGGCGACGATTCTCGAGGGCGACGATGAGACCGTTACCACGACGGTCGAAAACATCGGTGACAGAGAAGGGTCGTTCGACGTCACCCTCGAGATAGAACACGTCGAAGAGTCGGTGTCGACGTCCGAAACCGAAGACGTCTCGGTTGATGCTGGTGAGACGGCTTCTCTTAGCTTCGAGAGCGTAACCAGCGACCTCGAGGCCGGAACGTACACGGTGACCGTCTCGACCGACGACGACGGGATCAGTGGTGATCTTACCGTCGAGAAGTCGCCCGAGTTTACGATGATCTACGTCGACCCAGCGTATGGAATGCTCGAGCCCGGCGAGGAAGAGCACGTGCTCGTCACCGTCGCAAACGAAGGTGACAGCGCGGGTGACGCAGCCGTCGTGCTCGACTTCGAGGGCGAAGAGTCGACCGAAACGCTCGAACTCGACGCTGGAAGCGCAGCGGACGTCGAGTTCTCGCCAATCGCGCCCGAGGAAGAAGGTGAGTACGAGTACACGATTAGCGTCGGTGACGAAGAGACAACCGAGACGATGGTCGTCGAACCAATAGAACCACTGAACCCAGAGTGGAATATTGACGACTTCGCGTTCTCACCGGACGCCGTCGAACCCGGAGCGGACGTCGACGTGGCCGCCATCGTCGAGAACACTGGCGGGGACGGAGTACATGATGATGATATTCGTGTTCATGCGAGTTTCTACATCGGAGACGAGGAAGAAGAGGTAGAGGCGCTGGATGTAGACGGCGGCGACTCCGAAACCGCAGAAGCAACCCTCACCGCACCCGAAGAAGATGGCGAATACGAGATCGGTGTTTCGCTCTCTACCGACCAGGGGATCCACGACGAGCAAGCGGACGAACTCGTGGTTGGAGATTCTGGTGCGGACGAGACAGACGATGGGGACGAGAGTGACGACGAAATGCCCGGGTTTGGATTGCTCACGGCACTCCTTGCGCTTGCCTTCCTCGGAGTTGGCCTCAGTCGTCGTCGTTACCGAGCTACGAACTGCGTACGGAATACAGAGCACGAATGTGACGCAGACGGTGAACTGATCTGCGAAGGCGTGATCGGTCAGTAGAGGGTGAGCAGTTATCGCTTGATACTATCCAACCAGAGACCAAATCCCAGCTATAACACCGATGATGGCCATAGCTACTGTAAACCACACCACTCTATCATCTGGAACAGTCTCGATAGATTGAGACGAGATGAATACTTCGTAGACTACTCCTGCAATCATGCCGATCCCGCCAATTGAGAGAAGCACTGGGACGAGAGCTAAGCTCCCAGACACGACACTGGAGAGGCCCATCCCTCCAAGAATAGCACCACAGGCGGCTAACGATGCATAATAGAGGCATGTTTTAATCATATCCATAAAATTCGTTCCTGTCGACATATCCTTTTCCCAATGGAAGATTCGTCCCTACAGACACCGATACATTCGCATGTGTAGTGTGCAGTAGATTCACGCGAATACAGGTCTAAAGAGTAGGGATTCAACAGAGCCGTCGCTTCATTTTTGTCCCCACTGAGTCCGGATTTCCCACGATCCAGTTGGGGGGAGATGTAACGAAAAGCTTGATTTTATATCCGGGCGATGAGTGGTTATGGACGCTGCGACGTATCGGGCTCAGATCTACGATATTTTCACATCACCTACCGAAGATCTCGAACGACAAATCCACCGTGCACTCGAACTCGGGACCGAGTATCTCGACCTCTCGCTCGGATTTCTTACGCGTATTACCGCCGACAGACAGGAGATTCTTCAGACAGTCGGGGACCATCGGTTAATCCAACCTGGGGAAAGCTGTCCGCTTGAGCAGGCTTACTGTCGGCGAACCATCGATCTGGAAAGCCCACTCGCCATCCAAAACGCCACCATCTCGTCTGCCGTTTCCGAAGTGGCCGTTCAGACGTTCAATCTCGGGGCGTACATCGGAGCAAAGGTCATTGTTGATGGGGAGACCTACGGAACCGCCTGTTTTGCCGATGACAACCCACGGGACGAGTCATTTACTGATGGCGAACAGTTTTTCGTCGAACTCATCGCCAGGCTCTCCGGGCAGGCACTCGAACAACAATCGTACGAAAACCGCCTCACAGAGCGTGAAAAGCAGCTAAACGAACAGGAGGAAATCTATCGGGCCGTTGTTGATTCGAGCTTCGATTCGGTGTTCCGGACGGACACGGACGGATCGTTTACGTATGTCTCAAAAAGCGTCCGAGAGCTCCTTGGCTACTCGCCTGCGGAACTGGAGGGGCGACCGATCACAGTGACACATCCCGATGCAGAAACGACGGACTGGGCGTGGGAGAAGATTTCACAGGTGCTAGACGGGGAGCCGGCCGAAGCTCGTGATTTCCCGTTAGAGACGAAGTCCAGAGAGATCGTCTATACGGATATTCGTGGCGTTCCGATCTACGACGGGGGCGTGCCCGAGTCGGAGCGAACGCCCGACGATATTGTCGAGATCCAACTCATGGTCCGCGACGCGAGCCGCCGCCGCCAGCGAGAAGGGCTGATCAGCGTGATTAACCGCGTTCTTCGGCACAACGTTCGAACCGAGATGAGCGTTATCCGAGGGTACGCAGACATACTCTCCGATCAGCTGGATGATGAGCGGGCTGAACGGGCCGCTCTCATCTACGGCGCCGCGAGTCGGTTACACAATTTGGCTGAATCGGCCCAGCAGATCGAACAGAACCGCAATCTCTCCGTCGAGTTGGAGCCCCTGGACCTCGTTCCGGTCGTCGATCGGATCGCCGCAGAGTATCGACTCCGGCATCCGGACGGATCGATCACCGTCACTACACCAGAGACAGCCGTCGCAAAGACGCACTCGCGTGTCGAAGCGGCGCTATTCGAACTCGTCGGCAACGCCGCAAAACACGGCGGGGATCCTGCAGCGATCGATCTCGAAGTCCAGGTTACCGACGTGCAGGTTGTTATTCGTGTGAGCGACGACGGGCCTGGCCTTCCCGAGTCCGAGCGAGCCGTCTTGGAGAGCGGAGAAGAGACGCCGATGATCCACGGAGAGGGACTCGGTCTGTGGTTGAGCTACTGGCTCGTGACGACGGCAGACGGCAAAATCGAGGTCGTGGAATCCGAGACCGGGACGACGATCGAGGTTCGGTTACCGACCCCACGCTGAGTCTATCCCCGAACTGGTCAAAATCCGTGAGGAGGGTGGTTGAGAGCTGTGTGTGCAGAGACGTTGGGAACACTCTCCGTCCACCCGACGCTCGACAGAGTCCGCAAGCAGCCAGAGCACCCGCTCACCGCTCTCGTCGGCACACGTTCTGATTCCAGACGGCAGCGGGACAATTCTAGTGTCAGCAGCGACCGGCCGCTCGCTACTCCAAGAACGTCCGCGATGTGTCAGACGAGGGCGATCAGGGGCGATCTGACAGTCGACGGCGGGTGACGACCCGTTCACACTCGGGACATCGGTACGCGAGCCACGCGTCTTTCGGGCACTCGTGGACGAACAGCACCCAGTCGCCGGTTGTCGGACTCGCGTGGTCGCACTCCGGACAGAACAGCCAGTTCTTCGCAGGCCGTGTGCCCATTTCCGACTCCTGGTCGGGGTTCGCGGACATACACGCGGCTTTCGAGCCCAGGCATAAGTGTCATACCCATATACAATATTACGCCCTAATATTTGTTCATAGGAATGTGGTCGGCCTAAGTCAGTAGAATCCGGTGTCGAAGCTGACCAGCGCATCGGCGGCGCGCCTCGAGGTGGTACCTGATGACGGCGCTGAAACTGGGGCCTGCCGTGGACCTGACTTCTGCAAAACACGGGTCCGTGTATACTGGTGGGTTGTGTGTCGAATGTCGTCTCTCCGGTGGTGGGCGAGGTCCTGTCGGTACGCTAGCAGCGGCTCGACTGCGTGAAGCGCTCTCCGGTGGCGAGCTGGGCGCCGCGTTCCGCTGGGAGCGGACGGTGGCGGAGACGACGGCGGCGTTAGAAGCCATCGCGGAGCGGCGGTGACGCCTGTGAGCCGGTGGAGTGGTAGCTAGTGAGGGGCCGACGACACGTACGAGCGGCAAGACCGACCGACGAGTTGCATCCATCTGGCCGGCTAGTCTCGCCCGAGCCATGCACCCGTCCGGCCCCCAAGGGTTATCACGACCTCTGTAAATACCCACACAGAGGTCCGCTCGCACGCGCGACCCCGACGCCCATGGACCGCTACGACGAACTGTTCGACGAGACCGCCCCCGAGGGCGGGATCTTCCGCGAGAAGGGGGCACTCGACCCGCTGGCCGCGCCGACGGAGGTCATCGCCCGCGAGGCCCAAGAGCGCGAGCTGGCGACGGTTCTGAATGGCGTCGAGGAAGGGTATCTCCCGCCGACGGTCTCGGTCTACGGCCCGCCCGGCACCGGAAAGACGCTCACAACCCGGCGACTCTGCGAGGCGTTTGCCGCCCGCCACGACGCGGTGGCCGTCGAGTACGTCAATCTCAAAGAGTGTCGGAGCATCTTCAGTGCCGCCAACGAGATCTGTCTCGAGGTCAGCGGAGCGAAGGTGGGCTCCTATGCCGGGTTGGATGGCGCCTTCGAGGCGATCTGGGAGGCCCTCGAGAGCTATCCCGAGTGGACGATCCTCATCCTGGATGAGATCGACCAGATCCGCCAGGATACGAACTACGAGCCAAGCGAGTTTCTCTATCGGCTACTGCGCGGCGAGGGGAAGCTCAAACGCGAGATTGCGCTGTCGGCGTGGCTGGTGAGCAACGAGCTGTTGGAGGTCAAGCTCCGGGTGGATAGCCGCGTCGAAAGTGCGATGAGCGATGAGGACGTCTTCTTCTCGCCGTACGGCGTCGACGAGCTTACGGCAATCTGCGAACCGCGCGTCGAGCGGGCGTTTCACGAGGGGGTCGTCCCCGCGGCCGTCTTCGAGACGGGCGTCCGCGAGGCCGCCCGCCGGTGGGGCGATGCCCGCAAGGCGTTGCAGCTGTTCCGTCAGGCCGGCGAGACTGCCCGCGAGCGCGGCCTCGAGCAGGTGACGCAGGCGTGTCTTGAGGAGAACGTCGAGGCGACCGAACGCGAGGCGACGATCGAGAAACTGCTCGCGTTGCCGGAGAATCACTTTTTCGTGTTGACGGCGATCACCGGCCAAAATCGCGACGGCGAGATCAAACAGCCCGTGACGACAGCCGAGGTCCGCGAGCTGCTGCAAGCCGACGTCTATCCGACCGAGCTAAGCGGGCGGGCGATCCGGACGGTCGTCTCCGATCTCGAAACGATGGGGCTGCTCGAGACGTGGATCGAGTCCCGAGGCCGCGACGGCCGGGTCAAACAGCTGCAGACGACGTGCGACCCCCAGTGGGTGCGGGCGGCGATCGAGCTACACGCCGAGCGCACAGCCGCCGACGAGGACGCAGATATATAATTCCCTCGGCCCCAGACCGACCCATGTATATACCTTGTGTAACCGGAAATTTATGTGGCCAGAGTACGAACGGAGGGATAGCAGGGCGAGATGGACCGGGACCCGTGGTGTACCGGGTTGGCGGCCACTCCCTGTATACGTATGTCGCTATCGACTACCGCATCCGACCGAACCGATCGCGAGGAGGTGCTTGCCCTCCTCGGCGAGACCATCCAGACAACCCACAGCCGGATCCAGCAGTTCGAGGTGGATGCTGATGCGGACGAAGAGCTGGTGATCAAGTGGATCCGCGCACAGGGTTATCTCGCCGGCCAGTATCGGAAACTGCTCAAAGACGAAGATCTCGACGAGATGGCCGACGAGCTCGAGATGCTCAAAGTCGCCGAGAAAACCAAGAAGGCGTGACCGATGAGTAAACGCTCCACCAAACGCGAGATCGACAAGCTCACCGCCGAGCGCCTCGAAGCGCTCGAGCCACTGGAACGGGTCCAGATCGCCTTACGCGCACACACCCGTGGTCGCCCGGGGTGGCTCGATCGGTTAGCCGAGAGCCGACCGGCCGAGCAATCCGAGCAGGTGTTTCGTTACGGAGTGGCCGCATTGGAGCTGTGCCACTATGTCGCATACGACCTACAGACGCTGGCGCTGGAGTATGAACGCGAGCACAGGCAGTGGGCGGTCATCCTAAGTCAGATCGACGACCCGTCCGACGAGGTGATCGCATTAGCGGTCGAGGCACGGACCGCTGCGACGCAGAGCTTTGCGGTGTTGGCTGCCCAGGCGCGGGCCGCCGACCGCTTTGCCGAGGAGGTACTCGGGACCGATCTCGAGACGTGGTTCGTCCTCCACCCCCACCAGGAACGACTCGTCGAGACCGTTGGGCAGACGCTCGACAACGAAGGCGAGCGGGCAATAGCCGACCGTAAGCTGGCCGAAGGAACACTGTTCGCGGCTGAAGCGGATTCGGGGGGTGAAGATGAGGCGGCTGTCGACGGCGACGCCGAGGCGCTTACGCTGGAGGAACTCGCCGACAGCGAGTACGAGCGACTCGTCGCGATGTGGGACCAGCTCACGGACGTCGAAGACGCGGAGAGCGCTTCAACGGCTAGATGGGAGCGTTAGATGAGAGACCGACTGTGACGAGTGAGACCGATCACTGCTCTCGTGGGTCTTCGACGAACTCGTAGAGACCCCCTTTGTTTAGTCTGCGAATCCATCCTGCTGCGGTGAGATTCCGAAGGGCGTACTCTACTTGGCCTTTTTCGAGATTGGTCTCCTCGCGAAAGAACTGAGGATTTGCACGCCCCCATGGCTCATCGTTCTCTCTACCTTGCTTAATTAACTCGAGAACGATCCTCTCACGATCGTTTGGTTCGTAGTTCCGGTTTACCATTGGGCTTAATCTCTGTTGGCAAGGCATAATTCTCATCATTGGACAGGCAATTCACTAGGCAGTTTGCTTAGCAAAACATTAAGTGAATGAGGGGCAATAGCTCACCTGGGAAGTGCGTGTGTCACAGAATTCTGTGGCCCGGTGTTCCAGCACCGGACCGTACTTCTCGAGGTGTGAGAAGCAATGTCTGCTACGAAGTCAACCGGTAAAAAGGATAGTGGAGAGGAACCGTGCGACTACGACTGGTGTGACGGCCCGAGGAGCAGTTCACTCCCCTGTTTCGACTGCTTCGAATGGTTTCGAAGCGGCGAAGAGGAGGATGCGAGATGAGCGACGCTGGTTGCATACACGCAGAACGGGCACCCTCTCAGTTGTGCTCGACGCCAGAGCAGTTGTTGTTCGGACTCGTCGTCGGCTTGCCGACGAACCGCGTCGTCTGTACCGGCTGTAACGACGAACTGGGAGAGGGGGAACCCGTGACCGTTTACGGCTATCGCCCAGCCGAGTGTACGCGGTGGGATCTTCGCCGGTGTTACTGTCCAGACTGTGCGCCGGCATCGGTTCGGAGTCCGACGTTGGGTGTGGCAGAGTTGGTAGTCCGAGCGTGGCTCGGAACCATTGCGCTCCCGCGGACGCGCACCCACCGGCTGTGTCTGACCGAGATCACGATGGTGGCGTATAGCCCGTCCGAGGAGGGTACAAAGCCATGACCGACGGCACGGAGTCGTGCGCAGATCGCGTGGTAGCGCTCGAGACGACCGTCACCGAACTAGAGGCACAACTCGAGACGGCGACTAATCGGGATATCCCACTGCTGAAGGGGACCATTCGGGCGCTGGTCGGCGCCGAAATCGACGAGATCGGCGAACTGCCCGAATCCGGGCGGACGTTCAACCGCCAGGTAGAGACCCACGCCGAGCGCCTCGATGCCGTCGAAAAGCGGTTGGCGGCGCTGGGCGAGATCGATCGCGAGAAGACGACGAAAGAACAGAAGATCGCGGCCATCTGTACGTTCGCACAGAACAAACGCGGTGGGCGATCGTCGACGGTGGCCGTGACTGCCAAAGAGATTCAGGGCTGTGTCGGGGTTTCGCGACGGTATGCGTACGATCTGATCGGAGAGGTGGCCGAGGTGGTCGAGGGGGCGCGGGTGCGGGACGCTCGAGAGGTGCCGACGGCGACCGGCGTCGAACACAAAAAGAAGGCGTTGTTGATCGACTGTGAAGCGGTTCACGTCGAGAACGGTGGTGTGAACCAGTTCACCACAAGAAGTAGGGCTACTGGGGAAGCGTACGGAGGGACTGAGGAGGCAAACGTAACCGAGTAAGCAAGACGGAGCTTTCATTCAAGGATACGGCGGTGAACGCATTCGGCGGCTAGCTGTGGATGCGCTCGGTACGGCGCTCGACGGCGCTAGATGGGCTGTGTAGGCTGGGTGGTCAGCGGGAGAGAATGGTGTGGTGAACGAGTTCACAGGTTGTGCGGTACGGCCCTGAATCTCGCGGGTCTGGAGCGTGTTCGGTTTCTTTTCGCGCTTAATGGGGTACTCGAGAGACTCGCAGTCTAGTAGGGCAACTGTTTCGAGTTTTTATTCCGTCGCTTTCGGGTGTGAGAGTTCTGCGACATGTAAGTTAGGACTGCACGTTAGTCCATGGAAATGATTACGTTCCGTGACTGTATCGGCGTCTGTATGAACGCTGAGCGGATCAAGCGTGGGCTCAAAACACCCTCGCTGTTCGGTAGGGAGGTAAACAGAAAGGTCCATACTCGTTTCGGCCAACGGCTTTACAACACCGACGGGGTCGATGTTTTCAGCGAAGACTGGGACAACCTGGTCGTCCTCGATGCCTGTCGCCTCGATATGTTCGACGACCAGGTGTCTCCCCACATCGACGGCAGTCTCGAGACGCGCACTTCACGTGGATCGAGCACGGTCGAGTGGCTTGAGTCGAACGTATTCAACCGCGACCTGTCCGACACAGTATACATCACTGCAAACCCGCAGTACTACCGAAACGCGACCGATTGCGATGAGTTTCATGCCGTGATTGAGGTGTGGGATTCCGAAAGGTGGGATGACGATAGGCATACAGTTCCACCTGATGCGATGACTGACGCCATTCTGGAGGGCGCTACGGAATACCCACACAAACGTCTCCTATGTCACTATATCCAACCCCACTTCCCGTTCCTTGGCCCGACAACCCGCGATCACCCTGAACTCAACAATATACAGAATCTCGCCATCTGGAGAGATGTATTCAGTGGCGATATCAACGTCTCCGATGATGTCCTCCGTCAAGCGTTCCGCGAGACACTCGATGTGGCTGTCCCTGCGATTGTCCGTGCTGTTGATTCCCTTGAGGGAAAAACCGTATTGACAGCCGATCACGGTCAGATGATCGGAGAGCGATCAGCCCCAGTCCCAATCCGCGAGTATGGCCATCCCCGACAAACGTATACAGATAAACTCGTGACGGTGCCCTGGTTCATCTGTGAAACCGAAGCAAGACGAGAGATACACTCCGACAATTCCGAGAACGTAACTGGAATTGATAGTAAAACCGCCACCAACGTTGAAGAACGACTTGCTGACCTCGGATACGTGTGAGAAATATAGTTATTTTCGGTGTGAGGTTACCGAGTCATTATTCTTTCGCTCACGGCGTTCGATTTGTTCACAAGCCATGTCGGCCAACAGTTGTTGATTGTAGGCCGACGGTTGCGAACCATCCAAATTCTTATATTCGATTTCTTTCACCCCCTCCGGATACCCCGATGAGGGGGTAGTTTTCCACCACTCGGTATTTTCGGCTACCTTATTGTCGTTGTGGTCCCATACGCCAAGTCCGCCATCGTCATTGATGTCCCCGTTCCATGTCATTGTTCTTCCCTCTGATAACTCACGATGAAACATGCCCTATCTTCAACGACGCCGATGGTCCCGGTAGACCACATCTGTAACTTATCAAAGAAAAACCACGACGCATCTAGATTGAGTTCAATCCAGCCCGTATCTCAGGTGTGACTTGAAAACATACTAGTCCCCGTCGTGAAGTCGTCGCGGATCGATTCAATAACCTCGAAATCATCATCTCTAACCAATGGCCTTATCTCGTAATCGTCTCCTCCGTCCCCTCCGGATGTCTCCACATCTGCGATTAGACGCCCGTAAAAGGTGATATCGTCAGTGTCTGGAATAGTGACTATTATCGGAATAAAGCGCCCTGCCTTTGCCAGTTATCATCTGACACATCGTTTACCTCCCCCACGCCAACTGACTGGTAGACAATTCGGTGACTGTCATTGATCAGTAGACGCTCTGTACTTACCGAAGTAGTTTATCTCGAGATATCCACGCGATGAGCCGCGATCAGGCCGCGATGGGCCACGACGTGACCGTGCTGACAGTGCGCCACGACCAGTTGCTGCCCGCGATCGAGGCGCGAGCCGGTTATAGGGTGGTGCGACCCCGTTGCGAAGCCCCCCGGAAACGATCTCAGCTCCGACCTGACACAGTATCTGCGACGGATCGATGACGTTGACGCATTTGTGCCCGACTGCACACGATTCAGTGTCCGAGAGTGGAACCGTCCAGCTGAGAAGGGCGTTCAGTTGGGAGGAGAAAGTGATGGAGACGACAGCGGCGTTAGGCGAGATCGCGGTCCGAGCGAGGATCGGTTGTTACGGCTGGCGAGTAAGTTTCGTCGCTCCCTCGGCACTCTCTCAGGGCCCCGAGACAGCGGGGATGAACCGATTCATCCAATAAGTATGTCCTGCTTCCCATCAATTCCTGCATTAGCGTGACTCCCCCCTTCGATCGTATTGGACCGCAATCGATAAGATCACTCTCCGGTAGCTAGGGATATGAGTCAGGATTCCGGTCTGGATCGTGCCTTGCGAAACTCCCGCCTGTACGGGCGTCTCAGCGACGCCAGCGAGGAGTCCGGGACGGAATCCGAGACCGACCCGTCGACCGTGCGATCGTTGCTCACCAGCTCGCGGCTCTACGCGTGGTTCTCGGCGGCGTGGCAGTTCGGTGCCTCGAGCACTGTTGCCGGCTTCCTCAATGACAAACGTGTGTTGCTAGCGAGTACACTCGTGTTCGTCCTGATTAGTCTCGTGCGCATTCTCACGTCGGGGCTACACGTGACCGTCCGCTTCCTGAGTTTCGCGTTGCTGGCGGTCGCGTTGCTCGTACTCGTCTGGCCATACACCAAGCCGTTGGCGTACGACTAGCTCCCAGCGCTGGAGCACCGGGGCGGCGAAGACGAGCAAGAGGAGGACGAACGGGATTCTGTGGCGGACATTCGTCCCGAAGTTCGAGTTGATGAGTCCGTAGCCGGTAATGCCCGCGAGGTAGACGACGAGTAGTGTAACCAAGGCGACCTCGTCGGTCTCGCAGGCGGAGAGGCTCGAGACGAACGCGAGGAGGTGAAGGGCGGACTCGACGGGCAAGGGAAACGTGGCATACGTTCTGGAGAGGGACACGTTCGGGGGAGTGATGAGAAGGCGGTCGTAGAGACAGAGCGAACCTAATTACGCTCAAAAACCCCATCAGAACGCATTTTCTGTTCCCATTTGGCGAACACGAACGCGTTCCATAGAAATTGTTCGTAATCTCGTGAACCTGTATCATGCTCCTCGTAGACGTCAAGAATCTGTTGTGAGTCGAGTAACTCGGTTTCAAGCCCAGCAATCGATGTTTCGAACTCGTCCGCGAGATCACTCTTAAACCATTCACCGATAGGCATGTCGAATCCTTGCTTTTCCCTGTTGAGAATCGGATCCGGCAGTAAATCGTTAAATGCCGCTTTCAGCACCCGTTTCCTCGATTGGCGGGTGATTTTGTATTCGACGGGCAGTCCGAGTGCGTAGTCGACCATGGATTGATCGAGGAATGGGACCCTCACTTCCAGTGAATTCAACATGCTCGCCGTGTCGACCTTCTGTAACATCTGGTTTGGGAGGCCAAAACGGGTATCAACGGCGAGGATCTGACTAAGCGAGTCGCGCCGTTCTTCCGGAAGGGTGGCATGAGCGTCTTCGTGTGCCTCACGAAATGCTGACACACCGCTTTTTTCGGGATCATGTCCGGTGTATACGTCACTGACACTATCATCTGAGCGCCGAACCAGTTGGAAGTGACGTTTGGCGGTTTCGTCGGCGTTCGTCGCGACGAATCGCTGTCCCTTCCGGATCAGTTCGCCGAATTCGTTCGACCGGGTCGCAGGGAGCGATTCGATCGCTGGTTTGATCAAAGATGTCCGGAGTGATCGAGGGAGCTTGCGATAGTACGACGAATAGTACTCGCCGACGTATCGGTTGTATCCGGCGAAGAGTTCGTCGGCACCATCGCCGGAGAGAGTGACAGTCACTTCGTTGCTCGCTCGGTTGGACACGACGTAGGTCGGGAGCAGGGAGGGATCCCCGAACGGTTGCCCCAGTTTGGACAGGACCTCGGGGATTGACTCGCGAATCGTTTCCGGTGAGACCGTGAATTCGTGGTGGTCGGTGTCGTGGTACTCTGCTACCGTACGGGCGAACGAGGACTCATCGAAGAGGCCCTTATCGAACCGAACCGAGAACGTCTGAACGGGATCAGCTGAGAGTTCCGACATTAGCCCCACGATTATCGACGAATCGATGCCTCCGCTCAGGAACGCCCCTAATGGGACATCACTCATCAATCGCTTTTCGACGGCTTCAGTCATCCGCTTCCGGAGTTCTGACGTTGCGGTGTCGAACGACACGTTCCGCGACTGCACCGACGTGTTCGTGAATCGTCGCGTCTCGAACTCTCCGTCCTCGAGCGTGAGCAACTCACCAGGGCGGAGACTTCGAACGTTCTCGAACACCGTGTTCGGTGCCGGAACGTACCCCAGCGCAAAATACTGCGATACGGCGGTTTCGTCGAGTGAACCCGGATCGATCGACGACGAGAGGAGCGCCGGGAGCTCCGATCCAAACGCAACGTGTTCACCGTCATCACCGACGAACAGCGGTTTGATTCCCATCGAATCACGCGCGAGCAACAAGCGTTCATCGTCGCGGTCCCAGAGGGCGAAAGCGAACATTCCCTCGAGTCGGTCGACGAACGCTTCTCCCTCTTCCTCGTACAGATGAACGAGGACTTCGGTGTCCGTATCAGTGCTGAATTGATGTCCGTCGCGGACGAGGGATTCTCGAAGTTCGGAGTAGTTGTACATCTCGCCGTTAAAGATGACGACGATGGACTCGTCTTCGTTGTAGATCGGCTGTTGGCCCGACTCGATTCCGATAATGCTGAGTCGGCGATGTGCGAGGCCGACCGGTCCCTCCCGAAAGTACCCTTCTTCGTCGGGACCTCGGTGCTCAACGCACTCGTTCATTCGAGTTAGCATCGAAGAAGATGGGGGATCAGTTGCCGAATATACGCCCGAGATTCCACACATGTACGTATGTCTCGGATTCGGCTGCTGATATATAAACCACTTGTTGGAACCGCTCTAGGTCCGGCATAGATCTGAGCGGGTGCTCGTCATCGAGCGACTGATGACCGGAAGATAAATCGAATCTGGAATGGGAACCAGTACAGATCGCGATTCGGATAGTAACGGCGTCTCGAAAAACTCCTGACTCTATTGACGGTTGACTATGTGATGATACAGGTCCGGTGGAGAGGGAGAACGGACGGTACTACGGGAGACCATCGAGGGATCGCGACTATTTCAGGGATTAAACACGGTATGGTGATAGTAGGCGCCCAGTACGATGATGCGGCTGTTGAACGACCAGCGCGTACTGTTGGCCAGCGTGGTGGTGTTTACGCTAGTGAGTCTCGGACGGGTGCTCTTTTCGGGATTACACGTGACCGTCCGCTTCCTGAGTTTCGCGTTGCTGGCGGTCGCGTTGCTCGTACTCGTCTGGCCATACACCAAGCCGTTGGCGTACGACTAGCTCCCAGCGCTGGAGCACCGGGGCGGCGAAGACGAGCAAGAGGAGGACGAACGGGATTCTGTGGCGGACATTCGTCCCGAAGTTCGAGTTGATGAGTCCGTAGCCGGTGATTCCCGCAAGGAAGACGACAAGTAGTGTGACCAAGACGACCTCATCCGTCTCACACTCGTACAATGATCGGGCGGCTGCGACGACGAAGACGATGATGTAGACGCTCGAGACGAACGCCAGCAGGTGGAAGGTAGTTTCGACGTGTAGCGGGAAGGGGGCAAACAGAAAGTAGATCGCGCGACCCGGTGCAGCGACGATGAAGTCGAGCCAGGATCTGTACTGCATGCCTTCGAGGTAGGCCGCACCACCACTCGTTCTGTACGAGAGTTCGGCGTTGACGCGATCGAAGGAGTACATGTACTCGGCGAAGAGGGCGAAGGCGAGGGCGCCGAGAGCGCCGGCTGTGGCGATCAGCGAAGCGAAGCTCGCCTCAATGTCGAGAGCGTCGTAGAGGAGGAGTGTGACTCCGGCGAGCAAGCCAAGCAGAAGAACCATTCCCCACTCCGGTCGGAGGAGGTAGGTTGCGGCGAGAAAACAGATGAGAGGTGCACCCATCCAGTAATCGCATTCAGTTAACACGTGGACGATGAGTGCGAGCGAATAGAAGACGGCGAACACCGTGAGAGCGTCTCGCATCGGGATCGTCAGAAAGAGAAATGGCAGGGGCAAGAAAAGAATGAGGGCTGTGAGTCCGTGGGTGCTTCGCAACTGGTCACCATACAGTTTGGCTGCGAGATACACTGCTGGAAGTGGGAGTAGTACTGCGAGAAGGCTGTTGACGACCGAGACAACCCTTGTGTCGACGCCGAACAACAGATACAGGAAGCCTTGGAACGTCCCAAATGCGGTAACCGTCACTGAGGCGTCCGGAAGCCCGCCATCTTGCAACGCGAGCGCGGCACCATGAAAATTACCAATATCCCATCTGTACGGAACAACTGGAAGCACAAAATAGGTGACGAGGAGGTGACCACACAGTGCAAGGAGAGCCACATAGAAATAGAATCGACTTACGCGTAACAAACGCGCAAAAAAGAGGAAGAGGAGGAATACAACAACTACGCTAAGCACAAGTCCTAGCTATCATATTCGAATATATAGTGTTCGTGGTTTCTCTTGAATAGGACCTGCCATCTACTCAATCCATGGGAAAGTCAATTAATTTAAAACTGGCGAGTGTTTTTGCAGTCGATTTTCTCTAATGATACTATTCCAGGAAATGATTTCATGATCAAAGGTAAGACTGTCGACTTCTTGATATTCTGACAGCAGTCGGCGGGTTAAAATACCATCTCAAAGTCACAACTATGATATGAGATAGGCAACAAACACGAATAAATGTTGATCCAGAACGATACTATTCTGAGGCGTATTTGTAATAGATCGCCACCAAAGTTACAATCTGCCGCAATTTCCTTAATTGGATGTGAAATTAAGCGCGAGAGATATATTATCAGTGGATTGATTCAGTAGTTATTCGGAGTGTTATATTAATATAACAATTCAACATGATGCGTATTGGAAATAGCTCTCAAGCAAATTATAGTGAAGATAGCCAAGCAAACGCACCCACTGATTTAGCATACATAATTAATGCACTTTATGTGGGTGGTGCCGAGGTCGGGATGTGTCGGCTGCTTAATGGTCTTGAGGCAGACAAATACAATGTGACGGTAATAGCGCTTAATGGGCATAGCGAGGATTTGACCGATCGTATTCCTTCATGGGTGACGGTTTATGATCTACAAATCACTGACAATCCAAGTATATCTGCCATTCGAAAACTGTGGTCAACTGCACGGAGCGCAGATGTGATTGTTGGTTCTCTTTACCACTCTGTGATGATTGCTCGCCTTTCTGGACTGTTAAATCAAAAGTCCACCATCGCCACTTGGCAACATATTGAGGAGTTTAAGACAGATAACAGGCGGAAAATTATTGGCCTGACAAACAGATTGAGTGATACAGTAATCGCCGATTCGGAACCTGTTGCAGAGATGTACCGAAGCGAGTTCGAAGTGGATGAGGAGTTTGTAAAAACAGTACCGATTGCTGGAGTACGACTCGACAACTACACCCCGCGACAGCACCAAAGCAGGGAGACAGTGGTTGTTGGCAGTGTTGGACGACTAGTTCCTCAGAAGAATTACGAGGCTCTAGTCAAAATAGCCGAAGAGTTATCCACGGAGGATATTGTGTTCCGGATAGCGGGCGACGGTCCAAAACGAACTGAGTTCGAGACGATGATCGAGGACAGAAACCTCGAAAATATTGAGTTTGTCGGTGAAGTCACAGACGTACCAGAATTCCTCTCTGAAGTTGACATCTACGTCCAGCCATCTCGGTGGGAGGGGCTCTGCATGACTGTGATCGAAGCAATGGCTGCTGGGCTACCAGTAGTGGGGAGTACTGTCGGTGGAATAGAACGAAACGTCGAAGAGGGTGCATCTGGATTTTTGTATGAACCACACGACACAACAGGGTTTAGATCCGGGATCGAAACGCTTGCAGCTGATCCAGATCTCAGAACACAGTTTGGGGAGCGTGGGCGATCGATCGTCGCAGAATCGTTCACACAGGAAGTGCTTGTAGCTGAATTTGAAAACGCTATTCAACAGGCATAGTAGATGGAATTTGACCTCGAGATTGCATCTGAAGCGTGGAGAGAGTCAGTAACCAAGGACTGGAAAATCTTTGTACAACCGGATAGTCTAGTTAATTAGCCGGAAAAGAGCCCGTTTTAGTGATCTAGCATATTCGTACTGTGGGCCAGAACAGAGAAGATAGACATAATATTTCCGAACAAATGGATTGTACACAATAGCTCGCATAAACGACCTCCTCGCTTGTGCGTAGTATCCGTTAACCAGCGCCGAATAGCCGAGTTGGAAACGAAGGCCTGCTAAGCCCGCTCGCGTCTCCATCGTCGATGCTGCTCGGTTGGTAATCTGCTCACGAACTACAGGGAACGAGACGTTCCGCTTTGGTTCGAACGAAGAACTAATCTGTCCACCTTCGTTGTGACGAACCACCAGTGGCTTCTGAAGCGTCGTAAAATCGGCTTCTTCAGAGACCCGGAGATACCATTCCCAGTCTTGCCACGCAGGTAATTCGGGATCTGGCAACCCAACCGAAGAGAGTAGTTCTTGTGCAACGACGACTGAAGAGAAGGTTCCAATCAGATTTTTTCGGAGCAATCCCGACTTAATCTGCTCAGCATCTGGCGCCTCTCTGATTGCGTTTATACGACCATCGCCGTCGACTTGCTGGACACCCGTGGAGGAAAACGTTGCTCCCGTCCGTTGCAACTGTTCTATTTGCAGTTCGAGCTTCTTCGGACGCCACTCGTCATCGGAATCAAGAAATGCAACATACTCACCGGACGAAGCTTCGATCCCCGAAATCCGGGCTGCATTTCCGCCTTGGTTTGTAGCGTGGCGTACAGTCTCCACCGTATCTAACTCGTTTGGAAACGAAACCTGCGTCTGTAGTGGCGGTTCTGACCCGTCGTCGACCAACACTAGCTCGACATTATCGTAAGTTTGAGCGGAGACTGAATCAATAGCTCTCTGCACGAGCTCATGACGATTGTATGCTGGAATAATGACTGAGACGAGTGGACCGCACATATTTCAGTTAACCATAGAGATCAACCTGAATCTATCGGAGTTGTTTATACAACAGGCTATAGACTTCATGCATATTTATACACTGAATATAAGGACTACTTGTCTCGAACCCGGAACAATAGCTATGCAGTAGCCGTAAAGTTGTGACCTTCCACGAGAGTTCACTACCAACCGAGAGGACCGTACCGATTAGATTTTAACAGATTATCGATAAACGCTGGGTAGTACGGTATCGATATGTCTACTACTGATTCAGGATCTACCTCGCGAAGCGAGAAAATCGAGGCCATACGCGAGGTCGCCCGATACAATCCAAAGCTCACCGCACTCGTCATCGTTCTCAGTCTGATCGCCGCCGCTCTCGAGGGCGTTGGACTGAGTTTTATTCTACCGATTATCGAGATCGTCCAGCTCGATGATCCAACAGCGGAAGCAGACGGTCTACTAGGTGCGTTTGTCACTGTATATTCGGCGCTTGGCGTCCCGTTCTCGCTCGGATACGTCGTCATTGGTGTCGCGGCCGTAATGACGATACGGTATACCACGAGTTTCATCGTCGCGTGGTTCAGTTACGCGCTTCGGTACGACTACATTCGGGACAAGCAATCCCAGGCATACGAGAGCGCGCTGGATGCACGAATCTCGTACTTCGACGACGAGGGCTCTGACGAGATCCTAAACACGATTATCACGGAGACGAAGTATGGGGGAAAAGCGATTCAGAACCTCATCCGGTTCGTCGAGAAATTGTTCCTCTCGCTCGTCTACTTGCTGATTGCCCTGGTGATCTCTCCGGTTCTGACGCTCGTTGCAATTCTGATCCTTGGCTTTTTGACGGTGTTTCTCCGGTACGTCGTCGAACCAGGGTACGAACTCGGTGAACAGGTAGCTGAGGGGAATGAACGGCGTCACGAGGCGGCCCAAGCGGGAACGCAGGGCATTCGTGATGTTCGTATTTTTGGGCTCGCAAGCGAATTTCGTCAGAACTTCACTGACGCAATCGACCAGTTTACGAACTCGAAAGTCTCCCTCAAGCGAAACGAAGCGGCGATCGACAACTTCTACCAGCTCGGCGTTGCCGTCTCCGTCTTCGTGCTCATCTATCTAGCACTCACGTTCGCGGACCTCACCGTCGGTGCCCTCGGAGTCTTTCTCTTTGCGATGTACCAGCTCGGACCGAAAGTGAGCCAGCTGAATAGTTATTACTACAAACTCGAGAACACCCTCCCACACCTCGTCCGCACTGAACGATTCATTGCCGAACTCGAGTCCCGCAAAGAGATCAACGATCCCACTCGAGAGGTTCCAGAAACGATCGACCGCGTTGAGTGCGAAGAGATCCGGTTTTCGTATAATGGCGACGAAGACGTGATTCGTGGACTCGATTTCGAGGTCGAAAAAGGGGAGTTCGTCGCCTTCGTCGGCCAGTCGGGAGCCGGGAAATCGACGCTCGTCTCGCTGTTCTTGCGAATGTACGAACTCGACGGCGGCGAGATTCGAGCGGACGGCGTCCCCATCAGTGAGATGGATGTCGACGAGTGGCGGGAGCGAGTTGCGGTCGTTCGGCAAAACCCGTTCATTTTCAACGATACGCTCGAGTACAACCTGACGATCGGAAACCGCGACGCGACGCGAACCGAAATCGATCGGGCAGTCGAAATCGCGAAAGTGGACGAGTTCCTCGACGATATGCCAAAGGGGTACGACACGGTGCTCGGTGATGAGGGGGTTCGCCTGTCCGGCGGACAGAAACAGCGTGTCTCTCTTGCGCGGGCCTTGCTCGAAGAGGCCGAACTGTTGGTCTTGGACGAGGCAACCAGTGACTTGGATTCGAACCTCGAACAAGAGGTGCAGGCTGCAATCGAAGCGATGGAACGGGACTATGCAATGATCGCGATTGCACACAGGTTGTCGACGGTGGAGAACGCTGATCGAATCTACACGATGGAAGACGGCGAAGTCGTCGAGGTTGGGACCCATAGCGAGTTGATCGAGAGTGGTGGCCAATATTCGACGTTGTATGGGATTCAGTCGTAGGCGACTATGAAGGGGGCAAGCACATCCATTATTGGTACAGCATAGATGAAGAAACCGTAAGAGATGGAAACGGTGAAGCCGTAACGAAACCTGTGACACCAAAATGTAAATTAAACCATAAGTTCTCGCAGGCATGACCGATAGAATTTCATCATTCACACCCCGTGAGTGGTTATGGAGCTAACTGGACGCCGCTTCCTTGTTACCGGTGGGCAAGGTTTCATCGGGTCTCGTCTCACAGAAGTGTTGCTCGAGCACGGAAATTCAGTTGTTGTTGCTGACGATCTCTCGAATAGTACCTCAGCGCAGCTCCCGGACGAAGCGGTGTTTCAAAAGATAGATCTCACCGACTCCAAGGCCGTGGAAGCGCTCTTCGACGACGAGTTCGACGGCGTGTTTCACTTCGCGGCACGAAAGGATCCGAACGACGACGCCCCACGCGAGCAGTTCGCCGAAAACACGACGATGACGCACCTGCTGCTCGAACAGTGTCGTCAGTCGGGCGTCGAGAACTTCGTGTACGCATCTTCGTCGACAGTCTACGGCGAGGCACCGAGACCGACACCGGAAGATTACGCGCCACTGGAGCCGATCAGCGTCTACGGGGCCAGCAAACTTGGAGACGAGGGGTTGGTGTCGACGTACGCCCACTCGCACGGACTGACGACGTGGGCGTTTCGGTTTGCGAACGTCGTTGGGCCAGGTCTTCGAGGCGCGGTGATCCCTGACTTCATTGAGAAATTACGCGACGATCCGGTGACACTGACGATCCTCGGAGACGGTCGCCAGGAGAAGTCCTATCTTCACCGCAGCGATTGCGTTGACGCGATGTGCTACGCGGTCGAGCACGCAGATGAAGCAGCTCCGAATCGGGCACACCACACGTTCAATCTCGGGACGCGAACGACGACCTCCGTAGATCGAATCGCCAAGATCGTCGCGGACGTTCTCGGACTGGATCCCGAGTATGAGTACACCGGTGGTGATCGCGGTTGGACCGGTGACGTTCCGAAGATGCGTCTTTCAGTGGAAAAATTGGCGGCATTGGGGTGGGAACCGAAGTTAGAGAGTGATGAAGCTGTAAGGGTTGCAGCTGGAGAACTCGCTGAGGAGATCTGAGCTTAAACGCCTCCAACCGCTACTGCCAAAATGAGATTCGAGACGACATTACGTTTCAGCTAGTCTTTTGAAGCCGTTCGAAGACTGCTTCCAGTTTCGTCGCTTCATGTGTGATATTGAAGTCCTGACTTACAGTCTGACGTCCGTTTGCGCCGTACTTCGCTTGCTGGTCCTCAGATTGAAGCAAGTCAACTAACGCATCCGCGATCAAATTTGGATTCCGCGGTTCGACCAGGAGCCCATTCTCCTCGTGAGTAATTAACTCAGGAATTCCAGATACGCTCGTCGAAATCGGCGGGGTTTCCATCGCCATCGCCTCCATAAGTGCGACCGGAATTCCATCACGATCGCCAGAATCAGCAATCACGCATGGGAGCAGGAAGCAGTTTGCCTCGTCGATCTCGTTGAGCAAACGCTGGTCACTGACGTTCTCCAGGAACGAGACGGTGTCTTCGAGTCCCAGTTCAGTGACCTGCTGTCGTAACTCGTCTTCTAAACGACCGGAGCCGATAATGTGATACTCGATATCGGGAATTCGCTCCGTGGCCAGCGCAACCCCTTCCAAAGCGTACTGCAACCCCTTCTTCTCGACGAACCGGGACACAGTCACGATCCGGTTCTCTGCTGTATTGCCGGCTGGTGAGAACTTCTCGGGTCTAATACCCGCTCGAACGATGTCGATTGGGACGTCCGCAGTGAACCGGTTTCGGATGTAGCGTCGGTTGTACTCGGAGATCGTAATGATTCGATCAGCGCTTTGGAGAAGTTTACCTGCGGATGGATCGATCGGTTCTCTGTAGAGATCGTATGCGTGTGTCGTGATTGTAAACGGTACGTCGAAGTACGAGGCGACGTACCGGGCGGGAAATCGCGTCTTCGACGCGAAGTGAGTGTGGACGTGATCGAGACCCCAACCCAGTTGCTGGATGAATTCGATGCACCGTTTTGCGTGGAATAAGTTCGCCGCATGGTGTTTTATTGGTGCCCGATATCCGGCGTGTTTGAGGATTGCAGGATGGAAACACTTCGTGGAGAGGAGTTCTATCCCGTCTGTTACGGACGGCCGATCAACGTAGTAGAGTGGAAGTTCAAGCTCGTCCAGTTCGTCGTGTGTGATGCTGGACGTGGGTCGATTCCTCGCACAGACCGCTACGTCGTGGCCGTTTTGGTCGAGTTCATAAATCTCGTTGAGGACGAAGCTCTGGGAGAGTTTTGGGAATGAGTGGAGGTAATATAGAATCTTCATTTGTGAACGGGAAGAAATCCACGGGTTTTTAGGTGTTGAATGAACTTACAGCAATATTTTTTGAAGTGTCCTTTTGAGAATGTATGGCCGTGATCACACATGTCTGCCTAATTATCAAGTAGATATGGTTAAAAGGTTATGAAGGTACTGTCTAGTTTAGCACCTCCTCAACGGGTATTCGTCTATCGAGTGCTTGATCAGGTCTGAGATGGTTTTAATAAGATACAAAACCGCAAGCTCTTCTTCTCGACGAACCGGGAGACGGTCAGAATCCGATCATCCACGGTCACGTCGGTGGGGACGAACTTCTCCGGGCGAACCCCACCTCATGATACCGACTAGCCTGGTGGGGGCGAAATTCTCGCGCAATTATCTCTCGTTGTACTCCGGAATCGTGACGACCCGATGGGCGCTTCTAAACAACTGATCGATGTAGCGACCGATCGGCTCTCGAAAAATGTCGTAGGCGTGCGTCGTGATCGTGAACGAAGGCTCGTAGTAGGCCACCACGTACTTCAACGGGAACGAATCGAGCGTCTCGAATGCGAGTGTACATGCTCAATGTCGAACGGAAGGCGCTCAACGAACTCGATGCACTGTTTTGCCAGAAGAGATTGGGGCGTGGTCCTTGGGACCGGCTCGATAGATCGCATTCCGCACTATCCGGGATAGATCGCCTGTCGAGAGAGTAGTTCAGGTACGTCCGAATAGACTGGGCGGCCGAGATAGTGGACCGGGATGTCGAGTTGGTCCAGCTCGTCGTGTGTGACATTCGGGTCGGGATTATGTCTGGCACACACCGCAACGTTGTGTTCAGAATTGTTGAGTTCGTAGAGCCCGTTTAGCATGAAGCTCTCGGAGAATTTGGAGAAGTAGAGGAGATTCATCGAATAGCCGTTACAATAATGTGCCAAAGGATATTGCGGTTTCCTACGAGCTATCCTTGTCCGCGGAAGAATCGTTGGACGCTATTGCAGGCTGCCTGGAGAAGTGCGCCTGTCCCGTCCTTTTGTCGTTTCCGTTTTGCAGACTCCACGAGCGAGGCAATCTTCTCTTTATCGCACTGTCCCAGCCGGTACCGTCGACTCTTATAGGTGTTTGGTACGACGCGGCATGGATTCCGCTCCCATGTAGTGACCTTCTTTCCCTTCACATCATTCAGAAGCTCTGCCCACTGTGCCAAATCCTCATCCGAACTTCCTTGGTGGAGGATCTTGACGTCTCCTGATGCGAATCCGATAGTGTGAGTCATGAAATTGTACTCCGGGGGAAGCGTTGCGAGGTTGACGTCCGATTCGAACAATGCAACGCGGAGTGCCGGCTGGTTACGTTCGTATCCGAACGTCTCGTAGTATTTTTGCCAAGATTCGAACAGTGATCGGACACGTTTGGTATCTCTGAAGGCAATGACCCCGCTGTTGTACTCAGGGAACGCTTCGGGAACGTTGATACCCTTTGATTCATAGAACTCCTGATGGTACCAGGCTCGCGCTTCATTGTGAGCCATTGCGATCTCGGCACGGTCAAGCACCTCAAAAACGTCCGTAATATCTCGACACACGTAGGTGTCTGCATCGAGAAAAAGAGTTTCGTCGAACAATATTTCCTCCGGCGTGAGGATCGAGTCGCCCTTGTCCTGTATGGGTCGGTCTAGTTTCACCACCTGATCGAAGGCAGATCTATCGACCTCCTCGTCAGAAATAAGAGCGACGGGAAGCTCGGGATTATGGGTCCTAACACTCTCAGCCGATCGGGTGGCGGCCTCAATAAATGGCTCCCCGGAAGCAACATACACGACCCCGTGCGACATAACTGAAGGATATTCAGTCAGGTTCATCAGTCTTGTGAAAGATTAGGCGGCTTTGTCTCGTACGAAGACTGGCATACTTCGTTGCTGACCGGACGTCTCTTCCCGAGGAGTCGGGGTCAGCGAGTTGTAGTGGTCCGACCAGAATTGATTAATAGGTCCGTGATCAACACATTCGATACCGAATGCCCAAGCTCCTCTCGCTGCCTAGTATGATCTACAAATCTCTCACTCGAATGGCTTGCGTCGGTCAAGATTTGTTCCGTCGACTCAAGCACTTGTTATACTATGGACGAGCGGCGCCTAGCCCCTACCGTATTCTCTGGGTGGATCCCAACGATGTGGAGCACAAGATCGTCCCCCGCTTCTACCGTAACATTGGAGAGTGCGGGACGTACGTCATTAGTGGTGATTGGGATCGTCGTATTACCGACGACCCGCTCTACTACCACATGGATGCCTCAGCGAAATACGAAAAGCCCCATCTGTTCAACTTCGAAAACTACGATCTGTACCAGTGTCTTTTGGAACACTTTCGAGATGGGAATCCATGGAAGCAGACGGCGTTTTACGCACGAGTCAAGAAGGAACGGTGTAAAGGACGGAGGCCGTCAGGTCGGTACAGTGCCGAAAGAATCGACAGTACTCTCAAGCGACTTGATGAACTCTACGATCACATTCTGAACGGTGGTTATCGCACCCAACGCGACATGAACCGTGGTCGGTTGATACTTAACCCCCCAGAACTAGGCGAGATCACCGTCGCGATCGGTCGTACAGGCGAGATTATTGAGTGTGGCGGCGGACAGCATCGTTTAATGATCGCGAAGATTCTCGACTTGGATTCTGTTCCCGTCCGCGTTTTCGTCCGTCACTCCATGTGGCAGAAAGTACGGTGTGAGGTAGAAGCTGCATCTGATTACTCAGAACTATCTGATATAGCCTCGTCAAAATTAGAACATCCCGATATGGTCCCTATGACTGGTTAATCTGTGGCCGATCTATTTGACCTTCTGTATAGTATTGGAAATAGCATATTAAGGCGATGTCGTGGCGGTGTTTAGCTACGCGAAGCCCAACAGGTTACCCGCTAACAGGTGGGAATCGAAAGGGAACAAGGATCGTGGGGCGAACCGATGCAAGGACGGCCGTAGGCCGCGCGCAGCGAGGTGCAGGCCACTGGCGCGAGGGGCTTTCGGAAACGTTGGACTCGTTCCTTCATCGCACCGAATCTGTTTAACCAAACACGACCGATGCGGTAGACGCAATATAGATAAGTGTTGCAACCAACGGTTCTCGCGAATGAGGATTCTTCGTAACGCTTGGAATCTCTACCGAACTGACGGGCTTGAGGCTGTATTCGATCGAGCGCATCACAAACTCACCCGTGGTGACTGGGGCCCCACATTTCGCGGACTGGTCGGTGATACTCTGCACCAACAACTCCTAATGTACAAACGCTTGGGATACTGGCCCAAAGTTAGGAACCCCCGCACGTTCAACGAGAAGGTCATTCATCGGAAGCTCTACACTGACGACGACCGCTTCGCGAGGGTTGAGGACAAGTGGGCTGTGCGTGATTACGTTGCAGAACGAATCGGAGATCACGTGTTGCCCGATGTGCATCACGTCACCGATGATCCGGAGACGATTCCCTTCGACTCACTCCCTGAGGAGTTTGTAGTGAAGCCAACACACCTCAGTGGACCAGTGATTATCATTGATGAGGATGACACCCCGGACCATCAGAGGATCAAACAGGAATGTCTTAATTGGCTTGATCAGGTCCACGGTGAGCTGAAACACGAATACTGGTATCAGGAGATAGAGCCTCGGATCCTCGTAGAGGAGCGGCTACACGGAACTGACGGGGTCGTCCCTCGTGATTTCAAGTTCTTCGTATTTCACGGTCGGGTGGAGTTCGTCGAGGTCGATTCCGACAGGCACGAAAACCACACCCGGCGATTCTACAACAGGGACTGGACGCCCCAAGAGTTCGAACTCTTATACCCGCTTGGACCTGAGATCAAGGCCCCCGATCATCTTGAGGACATGATCGCTATTGCAGAAACCCTCGGAAGTGGGTTCGATTTCATCCGGGTTGACCTCTATGACGCTGTTGGAAGAGGGATTGTATTCGGAGAACTGACCGTTGCACCAGGATCCGGAGGCGAGGAATTCCGTCCACGGGAATACGATTTTGAATTTGGCGAGCTATGGTGACATTGGACAACATTCGATAACTTAATTCGGATCTTTACAGACTCAACCAACACAATTTTGCTAGTTGATCTCTTGACTGGACAGCGACCGACCAAGACTCAGCACCTTACAAAGTATCCTCATCGAACTGTCGCTGAAGCGTGAGTTACTGACGAACAGAACTGAAATTGTCCTCTCCATATTGATCTCGACATCAAGAGACAGGAAGCCGTCGCAGTCGGCGGAATGGATCTTCAAAACACAAATCCGGCTTTGGTTCGTCGGTAATTCACGGTCCAGCGTCAGTTAGCTTCGGATGCTTTGTGAGGTGCTGAGACTTGATGACCAACAATTTCATAGTAGCCCCATTGACTCGCAAGACATCAAGGGTGTCCCACATCTATTAATTATCTACCCCATTCCAGACGTGTCAATCAGTTCTTGTAGGTCTGGATGATCTAGATGCTGTCTTACCTTTTTATCAAGTTGTGATATATCGTCGGCCTTTGCGACCGAATCTCGAACGTCCTGCCATTTTTGATGTCGGACAAGGACCCGCACCGGTATCTCATTCAGCCCTAGTTCATTCGACAGTTCAGGGTAATTGGTCCGCAAAGTTTTAATGATTGAAAAACGGTGTTTTCCATCGTCGAAGATGATCCGTCCGCTTCGTCCGATATTCACTTCAATTTCAAATTTTTCAGGAGGAGACAACCAGTTAAAGTTAGACCCACTCTCTCTCTCTCTCTCTCTCTCTCCAAATCTGAGATATGGTGTTGTGAAAGATATCCGTTATTCTTTATACTGGCTAGCAGGTCTCTAAGTTTTTGTTTTCTGTTTTCCGCCTTCCATTGACCTTTTGTATCGAGATCATATGTGTATCGAGGAGTGTCATCCCAGGAACATTCATTCAGTATCCAATCTCTTACACAAGTATAAAACCTGTAATTTTTCACTTTATAAATACCGCGATCTCTACCGGTGAGTTTCGTAACGTTGATTGACTTTTCGTGACATTCTTGATCCCATTCACCGCCAATTATATGTGTACCCCGATTTGAAATTTCATTGTGGAATTTTGGAAGACAAACCCACTTAATGTCGGCAGGATCCACATATAGTAGTTTGTATGGTTGAGGTGCTGAACGGCCGTATTTGGCAACGTGTTTACCATATCTCAACAGAGACCGTACCATTATAATTGATATTTTTCACAACAGCAACCTTGTATATATCGACTTGACGTAAAACGCTAATAGGGGCGATTTCTGTAAAAGGTGACGATAGACCTCCTGTTTTGAGGAATAGTTGGGCATGGATGGATTCTGTTCCAATCTTGATAGTTCTTCCGTATTGAGCCAGTTGTAAAAATCTAATTCTTTGGCAGATAGCCCATTAATTGATTCATTTGGTTTCCTAGGCAAACTGTTTTGAATATCTTCCCAGAATTGTCGGTTTACTTCGTCCATCTCCCATTCTCCCGACAATATTTTCAATCGTATATCGTTCAGTTCAAGTTTGGGATTCCTGTACCCATAGTGCTTTGGTTGAATTCCTTCAAGAAGCATGGCTGCTAAGTTCCTCGCACAATGGAAGCACTCACCACAGGGATACGGTTCACAGGACTGAATGTACAATTCTGGATTTCGGTTTGACAAGAAGTCTGATATCAGTTTCCACTTTTTTTGCCTTCCTGTTTGGGAGAGATCATGTTTGGCCGTCCCACTCGTCCAAGCTAATTGATTTATTAGTTCTGGTGCTGTCGCCCATCGGATTGAACACTGATCGGTGAATGATGATGGAACATACAATTTCCCATATCCTTCCTGATAACATATTGGGATTGAGATCGCTGTGAACCAAAGCCCGTGATTGACCTTCTGCCACCAACTATAGCCATTTAACACTCTTCTGTACAATAAATTGACGGAGTTGTAGTCTACAACTCTTTTATTCGTCGCATCTATGCTATTAAAATCTACTTCCTCAAACTCCGCGAACGATCTGGCGTTATCCTTCAGGCGTTTATATTCCAGATCCTCGTCGTAGTCAGTGCTCTTGTACTCGACGAAAATCAGTCCAGGGCTCTCGTCTCTGTGTTCGATGTATGAGGCGAGTCCGTCGACGCCACCACTGAACAGTGTCGCCGACGATGTGGAGTTCGCCCGTCGCTCCTTGACAGCGGCCTCGTACTCGCAGGTGATGTTATTACCTCCCGTTCCGAAGTTTAATTCGGGGTAGAGCTCGTCTAGAATTTCGCGTGCAGTCTGCAGGGACTCCCCGAAAGTCGGGTCGAGTGTGGGTACGACGATTTCGATATCCTCGGTCCAGGCGATCGGAGCGACGCTAGCCACGAAGGGAATCGTAGCGATGCCAATGGGGATGTCCTCGACATCCCTATCGTAGCCGATGACGTAGTCGGTCCCCCTGAAAAGGTGGTGAAGTCGTCTGTCGTACTCATACTTGTATCGAATCTCAGTGCCCTTGAGTTCGACGTCTGTGAGGTGTATAGATGGCATTTATTGATCCAAAGAGGAGCACGACGCACCATCAAGTTACTGGATTGATGATGAATCCGTTGGATCGATACCGTCTATTTAGTGCAGTTTGAGAAGCAAGCAGGTCGTAGAGGTGGGTTTGGTCATGCGGCTCGCAGACCTGCTCAACGAGTCATATGCGGCGGAATTTAATGAAGCTTGGAAGCGTGAGCGAGCAGCGACGCCCGTCAAGGTGTTCACCGCAGGCACCATTCGACCGGGTGTTCGCTCCGAGAGGTACAACCGATTGTCCGCTTGTTCGGCATCGAACTCCGTCATCAAGCGGTCTGGAACTTCATCCGTCGTTATTTTAATATCATTCCAGACCCGGCGAGGGCGAAGCCTTCGCGGGTCGAAGTTAGTAAGACTGCTGTCAAGATCAACGACGATTGGTCTTGTGTGTACGCTGCAGCCGACCTCAAATCGTGGCTGATTCACGGTGTGGCAGTGTTCGAACGGTGAGGCACCGATCCAGCTGCTGCATTCTTGCACCGACTCATCGAGAAACACAGCTTCGGAGAGATCGTATTTCTCGCGGAGTCCATGCAGGAACGCAGCTGCTGGATCAGTGCCGTGGCAGCCAAACAACTGGGATCGAGAATGCACGAATTTACAACAAAGTACCATATTCACAATCTCCTACGCAAGAGCGAAGCGTATATTCTCACTCATGGAGATCCTGTAAGTCGGGATGGTCACGTAGCTCTGTATGCTCCTCAGAGAGGCCATTATTATAGATTTCAGCTCGAAGTTCTTGCCATTGTTTGTGTCTATACTTGATTTTTATGGGTATTTCTTCTACGTCAGCAATCTCTGCCATTACTGAACGATGGTTTCCTTGATGTACCATCCATTCTCCATCTCTGCTAATGCTGGCAGTTATCGTGGAATTCATATTATAGCCATTCGATTTAATATCTTCATAGATGATATCAAGCTCATTGAGATAATCTTCAAAATTGGATACGGTTTGGGGACCATCTAATCTACCCAACTCTCCGCCCGATTCTAATACCCTAATACCACTCTGGTAATATACAGTATCCTCCCAATCCTTCCCTTCATTAAATCTTTCAAATAGGCCATAAAAATGACCCTCGACATAATGTGACTTGTTTAAGTCCCATCCCCCATCAAGAATTCCGTAGGGAAGAGCATCATCGGGTATACACGAACTTCCAATGTGGTGGTTTATATTCTCCGGTTGGACAAGCAATGGTTCGCTTGGTATTCGTCTTCTACCTGGGTATTTGAGGTTATATATAAGCCTATAAAATATTCTATGAATTATAAATTGGTTTGACTTGTTCAATAGTTCAATCACTCCCTCTTGACGGAGTATCTTAAGAGATCTCTTTGCGTAGTGAGTTGCCATATTTGAGTACCTAAATGATGTTTTGTAGCTCTCTATTATTTTTCGCCCCGGAATTAAATGATCGTAGCTCAGGAAAAATTCCGGCCGCGTCGCAATATAGAGTTTGCCTGATGGTTGGATCACGCCATTTAAATTTGTTCGGATTCAGATTCTGGTACTGAGTCACGAACGACAACATGACGTTCGATATTCTCCACAACCTGATCCGGAAGGCCCGAGGTAGAATTCACCGGCGTTCGCTCTCTCAACGGTTCGGGGCGAGCGCCGCACGTCCCGACCGGTTGGTCTGGATCGATCCCTCTGATGTCGAGTATAAGGTACTCCCATTCTTTACGCAGTCAGTTCCCAACGATAGTGAAACATACGTATTCGATGGGGACTGGGACAGCCGTTTCGCCGATTCAGACCGAATGTATCCGCAAGACTTTGATGGGCTTCCGGATCAGCGATTGTTGTTACCGGTCGAAAACCTCGACTGGTATCGCTCGTTCGAGGCGCACTTTGATCGAGGCGTCCCTTGGGAGGAGACGATTGTTTACAAACGTCGAATCGACGAGGGGTTCCAGACGAGCCGGTACGACTCTGTCGACGGAATGCTTGAGCGCCTTTCGGATCTTGACCAGTTATACGACCACTTGGCCTCCAAGGGATATCTAACCCAGGAAGAGCTCGCACAGCGTGAGGAGGGTCCGATCTCGCCGCGGGGCTGGCAACACGAGGTAGAGATTGACATCGGTCGTCACGGTGATTTATTCCTCGACGACGGTCGGAACCGTCTGATGATCGCGAAGCTTCTAAGCCTCCGCGAGATACCCGTTCGAATCCTCGTTCGGCATGAGGGATGGCAACGCGTCAGGGAGGCATACGCCGACGCCTCATCTCCCGAAGATCTTTCTGAGGACCTGTGGGAGTACCGAAACCACCCCGACCTGACAGACGTCATCGATACTGCGGACTGATCGCCGTTATCACCGCGGTCGTGACGGCCACCCGCTGGCATTTCTAAGGAGACAACCACACGCCGTCGTCGCCCAGCACCGGCTCGGGACCGATCGGCAGTTGGTCCAAGAACTCGTCTACACGCACGATTTCACAGCCGCGCTTGACGTCCACTCAGGTCACGTCTCGGTCAGCGATCAGTTCTCCACCGTTGCCTATCCACCGCGCGAGTCGGGCGGCACAGCCTCGCCAGGTTGACGAAGAAATCTGCGGTCAGGTCGCTAGCGCTCGTGTGGAGGATGTGCCACGTGCCATTGCAAATTCCAGTAGCCCCGCCGAGACTCATGACATCGCCTGATTTCGAAACAGTCGAGCCTTCCCACACTCTACATGGGACACCTCCTGTCTGGTTAGTTGGTTGGCCCCGAACGCCGTACTTCCGCCACAGTCGTGTGGTCGGTACGCCCCGGTACCGAGCGAGACCACCTGGGGCAGTTGCAGCGACGTCCGGTATGTCGCGTGGGGCTCGAGGTCAGCAAGCGCGTCCGGCCCGACAATCTCGACGTCGGCACCGTCTCTGCCCCTTGGTTTTACTGTCGACCTACGTGACCGTGGTTGAGACGGTGTTGGTCAACACATCGAACATTTTGATCACAGCCACAATCCCATCGAACGTCTTGGCTCACAGCCAGAAGACGACTGAATCGCCCCGTAGCACCTCGTTCCCCTTGTTGGCAGCGAACGACGGTATCGGGGTTCACGTATCAAACGCTCACTTACTCGCTCCCCACGGTTTCACCTACAAGCACGTCCTCCTCGGATACTGTCACCTGCTGCCCGCCAACATCGTACTCCCCAGCGTACGGCACTGTCACCGAGAACTCCCCATCCGCGTCGGCCGTCACGACGCGTTCGTCGGTGAACGACGCGCCATCTGCCTCGACGTCGGTCTCGACGACCAGCGTCTCGTCGGGCTCTGCCTCGCCGGTGATCGTCGCCCCCTCGACGATCGCAAACGCCGCCACGGACTCGTCCTCGCTCAGCGAGAGCAACTGATAGTGCGACAGGGTGCGCTCCCCGTCGGCGCCGAGGAGCTCGGGGTGGAGCCCCTCGTCTGCGTCGGCGATCACGTACCCGAACCGGCCATCCAGCTGGTCCGTCCAGCCGTCAGGATCGTTGTCATGAACGTAGTCGCCGTACCAGCTATCGACGTACCGGTACTGTCGTGACTCCCCGCTGACGAAGTAGTTGTACATCCGGTTGTCTCCCATTGTGCTGAAGACGGCGTTCTCGCGCCACTCCCGGTCAGTCTCTTCGGCGTGATCCTCAATCGCCAGCGCTGCATCGAGCTGGGCGTCGTCGTAGGCGACCTGGGCGGTCAGCGACGGGACGAAGATGAGACTCAGCCCACAGACGAGGAGTACAACGCCAAGCATCACCCCCACTTTGGCGCGTTCGTCGGGGAAGACGAGACTCGGCTCAGCCTCGCCCCCGTCGGCGGCCACCGACCGCGACGGTTCCACTTCGCGAAACGGCCGTGGCACCCGCGCGAGGTCGACCCACGCGAGCAGGTGGACGAAGCCGAGGCCGCCGAGGACGGAGAGTGGCAACACCAACTGGGCGGCAAACCGCACCTGGTAGGCGGCCAAGATCAGCCAGAAGCCGGTGTAGACGACGAGCAACAGCCACGCGGGTTCGTAGCGGCGGTACGCAACCACGCAGGCCCAGCCAAGCACCGCAATCCCGAGATAAAACCCAACACCGATCTGGCTCAGCGGGCCGAAGATGATCCCCTGCTCGACCGTAAACAACGAGATAGACTCCAGATACCCCTCGCGAGCCAGCAGATCGTCCGCTCGGCTGTACAACCGACTCCACACCTCGGGCTGCAAGCCTCGGAACGCGACCAGCCCGCCGGCTCCCAACACCCCCTGCGCGCCGACCAGCCAACCGACGGGCCACCCGAGGCGCCGCCAGGCCGCACCGAGTGCGATCACGCCGACGGTGCCGACGGCGACAAGCAGCGGGACGAAGCCCGCGTACGGCTCGTGCCACCCCCACGCGAGGTGAGCCGCCGCGGCGAGGGCGCCACCAAGGGCGACGCCGACCGCCAGCGGACCGTTCGCCGCGATCGGTGAGAGTCCCGCCCGCACGTCGACGGCGACTTTCAGCGCAATGTACGCCGCCAACGGGATGAACACGAGCACGGAGCCACTCCAGGTGTGTGCAGAGGCCGCAAGCGAGAGGCCGAGGCCGGCGACGGCCAGCCACGTCCGACCAGAGCGAAGGTAGCCACGGACGGCGGCCTCGTCTGAAGAGGCGCGATCACGGCGGCGGGCGAGATCAGCCGCCAGCCAGGCCAGCGTCAACAGCGTCACGCCGAGCCAGAGATACTGGTGGAGCCGATGTTCGAGAAAGCCCAGACCGGCATAAACCGCGTGAACCGGGGCAAGCGCCAGCAAGACGACCGCGGCGAGGCCGACCCGGACGTCGTCGGTGACGACGACGGCAAGCCAGAAGAGGACGACGCCCAGCGCGAGCGTCGCGACAACCGGGAGCCACGCGGCGACCATCTCGGCTGCCCACTGATCGCCACCCAGTAACTCCGCGACAACCCAGTTCGTCGCATGGGTCAGGGGCCGTGTATCGGGCCCGCTTGGGAGATCGGTGATGACCCCGTAATCTGTGATTCCCTCAGAGTCTGCAAGAAGCGTCTCCATCCAGTAGCGGTAGTGGTAGGGGTCGTTCGCCGGCGAGACGACGTGCCCATCTTGAAACACCGAGCGATAGTTCAGGATTCGCAACACGAACAGAACCGCGAGGGCGCCGAGGAGGCCGGCCATCGCTCGCCGATCGCCCCAGCGACCGAGATCGAATGACGACCCTCCGAACAGCGAGCCGCCGTCGCTGGCCGACGCCGATTCGATCTCCTCGCCGGCGACCACCGCCGCCACCACCTCCGGCTCGACGAGCCGGTACGCGCCAGCGTGTTTTTCGACCAGGTCCCGCGAGACAATCTCGCCGAACGTGCCCGAATCCAAGGCAACGTCGTCGAACGTCCACGTCTCGTGTTCCGCGTCGACCGCGAGGACAGCCTCGAGGACGGCCTCCCCGTCGTCGCGCTCCTCGAGGAACCGCGTCGCCGCCTCGGCGACCCGCCCCGCGTCGTCAGTCATTGCACTGTGTGTGACAGTCTGCGCCTATCACGGTTTCGTTCCGACTCGCCACCTTGACGGCCGCTCACAGACCACAGCTGTCGAACCACGAGCCCGATCGGGACTGCCGGTCGCACACCTGCTCAGTCGGAGGCCGCCTCGGCGACGGCCCCAGATGCCTCACGGAGGCGCTGTTCGGCCCGCTCGCGATCCTCGGGATAGCCGACGTCGATGCGCCACCCCTCGAGCCCGATTGCGTCGATCGTCCGCCCCGACTGCAAGAGGAGGTCGACGGCCTCGCTGAGCTCGTACTCGCCGCGATCGGAGGGCTGGACGAGCTGGCAGGCGTGGAAGATCGCCGGGGAAAACGTATAGAAGCCGGTCATGACGAGATTCGACGGCGGGTCGTCGGGCTTTTCGACGACGTCCGTGATCTCGCCGTACTGGTTCGTATCACAGACCCCGTACCGGGAGGCTTCCTCCCACGGGACGTCCTCGACGAGGAAGGCGGCATCGGCGCGCGCTTCGCGCTGGCGCCGGACGACGTCGCCCAGATTTGCCTGGAAGATGTTGTCCCCCAGGATGAGCATGAAGTCGTCGTCGATGTGCTCTTCGACGGTCAACAGCGCGTGGGCGAGCCCCCGCTGTTCGCGCTGGTGGGTGTACGTGATCGGGACGTCGCGATAGGCGTCACCGTAGTGGTCGATGATCTGCTCTTTGCGGTAGCCGACGACCACGACGAGTTCGCTCGCACCAAGCTCGACGAGTTCGTCGAAACAGTGGGTAAGAATCGGCTGTCCGTCGACCTCGACGAGCCCCTTCGGTTTCTCGTCGGTCAACGGCCGGAGCCGGGTCCCCTCCCCGGCTGCGAGAACGACTGCTTGCATTGGGCAGAATTGATCAGTAGAGATGCAATAACGTTCTGGTTGCGAGATTGCCAGTCGTCGAGACCACCACGGACAGCCAACCATCGCTGAGGACGTCTCCCGTCAACAACCCCGAGACTGGCATCGTCCACAAAAGCGAAGCCACAGGAGGCAAGAGCATGGCACAGCCTCAATGCGACTCCCGCTCCCCCTGCTCCCGACACCGGTCCGCTGGCTCGGCGTCGCCGCCGTAGCCGGCTTCATTCTCTACGCCTCGCTCATCACGTCGCCACCGGAAACCGCCGTCGACACCGCCCAGCCCGCGTTTGCTCCGCTCTCGTACTGGCGCCACTTCGTCGCCTACGCCGCGCTCTCGGGGGCCCTCGCCTACGCGATCGACGACTGGGAGCGCCGCCGCTGGCAGCAGGCACTTCTCGTCATCGCCGTCGCCACCCTCTACGGCGCCGGCATCGAAGTCGCCCAGTACGCCGACCCCGAGCGCCACTTCGACGTGCTCGATATCCTCGTCAACGCCCTCGGCGCGAGCACCGTCCTCGGCTGGTACGCCGTCCGGCCCTCGCTCGAGGCGCGTTCGCTCGGCGAGCGGTCTACCGCCGACTGAGCCAAACCGTTCGACGGCCCACCTCGCGCCCGGTTCGAACACGATGCACAACGCCGACAGCGATAGCGCCCGCGTTTCGAGGCGCGCCAGCCACTACCTGATGACGGAGTAAGAGGCGACGACGCTATCGGCGATCGAGACCCCCTCGACGACGCTACACTGGTCGAGGACGGTATCCGAAATCGTCGCGTCGGTAACTTCCGCATCCGGAAAGACGACGGCGCGCTCGAGCGTCGAGTCGACGAGCTCGGCGCCGGCCATAACGTGGACGTTGGTCCCAAACGAACAGTTTTCGACCGTCGCGGAGGCCGCAATAGAGGTCGCCCCGTCTAAGTGGTGGGAGATCGCATCGAGATACGAGCCGGGCGTCTCGACGTCGAACCAGGCGCCGTCGACGGGAAACGCAGAGACGGGGCGGCGCTCGAGCAGCCAGCCGATGAACGCGCCCAGCTCTTCGGGATCGTTGCCCGCCTCGAGGTAGGGCTCGAGCGAGGCGAGGGCGTCGGCGGGCAGGCCGTAGCAGGCGATCGAGATCAGCGAGCTGTCGGGCTCGGCGGGTTTTTCCCGGAAAGCGGTGACGCGGCCGTCGTCGACGTCGATGACGCCGTAGTTCGAGGCGCGGTCGGTCGTCCCGCGGTCGTAGGCGGCGATCGTCGGCCCCGCTCGGTCCTGGTAGGCGTCGAGGAAGTCACTGATCGCGAAGCTGACGTAGTTGTCGCCCGCGATCACGAGGGCGTCGTCGAGCGACTCGCGTGCCGTCAGCTGTGCGAGCGCCCCGATAACGCCGAGTCGGCTGCCATCCGAGGCTGCCGTCTCGACGACGACGGTCGGCTTCTCGTAGGGCGCATCTGCGAGATGGGCGTCGATCTCGGGGGCGAACTCGCGGTTCGTGAGTACGTACACCGTCTCGATGCGCGGGTCGCGCTCGAGTTCGCCGAAGATGCGATCGATGATCGTCGTGCCGTCGATCGGGAGAAACATCTTCGGCCGGTGGTCCGTCCCCGGCCACATTCGCGAGAAATCGCCACCCGCCAGCACGACAGCGTCCATATGTGCGTCCGTTTCAACGAATCAGTATAAGTGTTGTCTCACGGACCGAACGTGCCAGTGAAACCCTTATTCGCACACGCCCGCAGTACCGAGATATGACATCGGATCCGACCCGCCGCCGCGTACTCGCAGCGACCGGCGCCGGGACGACCGCGGCACTGGCCGGCTGTCTGGACCTCCTCAACGACGGCGGAAACGGACTCGAGGTCGGCACGGAGCCGGAGCTCGAGGACGACGAGGGGATCACGGCCGCGATCCAGCCGTCCGAAGAGCGGATGATGGAGATTCAACAGGAGGTGATGGCCGAGGCCGAAGACGAAGATCTCAGCCAGGAAGAGGTCGAAGCGGCGTTCCAGGAACGCCAGCAAGAGGTGGTGCTCGGACTGGCCATCGAGTTCGAAGCCGCCCACAGCGGCGCCGAAGACATCTCGATCGAAGCCGGCATCGGCGAACAGGGGGTGTTCGTCCTCACCGGCGACTCAGAGCGCCTGCTCGAACTGCTCGAGACGGGCGAGGTCGACGCCTTACTCCCCCGCGAGCAGTACGACGAGATCCGCGCGGCACAGGACGCCGGTGGCCCGGAACCGGCGCCCGAACCCGACGAAACGGAAGACGACGAAACGGAACCCGACGAAACGGAAGACGACGACGGCGACTGAAGCCCGCGTGGTGACCGGACAGTGCAATCAGCGCCCCGCGCGCCGGTGGACCGTAGTCGCGGGTGACCACACGTGCTCAGGCACGGGGAGCGAGAGACGGCTCCGGCCGGTTGCCGCTGGTGCAAACGAGCAACTGCGTTTTAGACGGCGGTGAGGATGCCACTACCGATGGCACAGACACAGTCCACAACAGAGCAACTCCTCACAGCGAGAGACGGCTGCTCGTGTACCTACTGCGAGGCGGGCGTGCTCGAACGGCGTCCCTACAACGGAAACGACGCCGCCGTCTGCAGCTCGTGTGGCGTCCCCAACGTACAGCTCTGGGGAGTCGACCGAACACACAGCGCCGAGACGGGTGTGAGAGCGTCGATGGGGAAGAATCGTGCTGTGGCCAGCCTGAGCGTCCCCAACGAGACAGACGGCGCTACGCACGACGTCGAGCGAAAAGTCGAAAGGGGGATGGGGAGTTGTGGGACGGCCCAGACGAGCGGAAGGGGCCCAGAGGGTGGGGGACGGCCCTGGGCCAGTCGGTGGTTCGGCCGACCCAGGCGGATATAGTCGGGACTAACAGATATATCTATGACCAAGATGGTTTGGGACGGGCACCATCCGGCTGGGGTGGCGGTGACCACGCCGCCGAATACGGTGGTTCTGCAGGGAACCCGCAGGGGTGAGCCCGGGATCGGGGACGACGAGATCCGTGCGGCACAGGAGACCAGTAGCCCGGGACACCCCCACCTGACGAGACGGATCCTTTCGAGCGTGCTCTAAGACACCGGTCGATCGGCCATCCGAAGGGCGGTGTTGGGCCTGTGCGTTGGCGGCCAGCTGCCGAGCGCCACGACCTACTCCGGACTCGACTCACCGGCCCGCTCGAGGGCGTCGGTCGCCGGGAAGAACTGCCCCGTCTCGTAACGCATCCCGCAGAGCAAGATTACACCCGCCAGCAGCGGCAAGGCCCCACAGGCGGCGTAGACGGGCCAGAAGCCGACGACCTCGACCAGCGGGAGCGCCACCAGCGGGCCGAGCCCCCCGCCGACGTCCCCGAGGACGTTCATCGTCCCGGCGGCCCGCCCCATCCGATCGGCGGGGGTGAGATCGGCGAGCAACGCAATGAGCGGGCCACTCGTCCCACCCTGGCCGGCGCCGATGAGGACGCAGGCCAGCGTGAGCGTCGCGACGGAGTCGGCGGTCGAAAGGAGGAGAAAGCCGACCGACGAGACGCCGATGAACGCCAGGAGGATCGCGACGCGCGAGCCACGCCGGTCGCTCAGGTAGCCACCCACCAGCATGCAGACGGCGGCCGCGACGACCGTGACGGCCATGAAAATGCCTGAACTTCCCTGGGCGTCGAAGCCAAAGACGCCGACGTCGAGCGCGCCGAGAAAGAGCACGAGGGTGGCAAACAGGGCACCGATATACGCAAAGAGGACCGTGAAGTTGACGAGCCCGACGGTGAGCGTCGGGACGCTGCGGTCGATCTCCCACGGGCTGACCGACCGGTTGGGCGCGCCCTCGACGTGGGTCTCGGGGACGGTGGCGTAGGCGAGCGCGACGGCGACCAGAGCGAAGGCGGTCGCCAGAACGAACGCAACCACGTCACCCGGAAGGTCGGCGAGCACGCCGTCGGCCACCTCGCTGACGATACCCCCGAGGACGAGCCCGCTGGGAAAGCCGAAGATGATCCCCCCGCGGATGAGCCCCATGCTCGTCCCGCGCGAGCCCCGCGGGCTCACGTCGGCGGCGATGGTGTACGCCGTCGCGAACACCAGCGCGCTGCCGAGCCCCCAGCCGATCCGCGCGAGCAAGAACCACGCCTCCGGCAGGGGGGCGACGTATGCGACGACGTAGCCGAGGGTGGCCAGCGCCTGGACGAGCATCCCGACGACGAACGGCGTCCGGGTGCCGATGCGGTCGACGAGACTGCCGGCCGGCGCGTTTGCGAGCAGGCGCGAGAACCGATTCGCGCTCAGAATCAGTCCGACCATGAGCGGCGAGATGCCGAGGACGGCCCCGAGATTCGGCAAGATGGGGAAGATGACGCCGCCGCCGAAGCCGACGAAGAAGGTGCTCGCGATGACCGAGCCGATGACGAGATACTCGGCGCGGCCGAGTCGGTCGGGCGTCTCGTGGGCAGTATCGGGAGCCGAGACTGACTCGTCGCTCATGTCCTGCTATCTGCCCGGACGGCCAACACGCGTATGAGGATTGCTGTCGCGGACAGCAGGTGGTAGAGGAGTAGCTGCATAGTGCGACTGTCCAAAACGGGTGCGGTTTTCGTGCTGTGAGAATGCTTACAAACCATTATATACACGAGATATGTAATCAAAAGAGTAGATGTCTGACGCCACACCCACCGGAGCCGACGTCCTACAGAAGCAGCCAGCGACCGACTTCGATCTGGTATTCGAGATCCTCTCGAATCGGCGCCGCCGCATCGTTCTACGAACGCTATTTCCGGTGGAAATGGAAGACGTAAAAACCCTTTCGAGCGAGGTCAGCAGGTACGTCGATGCCGATCGCCAGACGGTCGATATCTCACTTCGACACACACACTTACCGAAGCTCGACGACGCCGGGATCGTCGACTACGATCGCCAGTCGGAAGTGGTACAATACGACGGACACCAACTCATCGACGAAGCGCTAGCTCACACCGAAGCCGAGGATTTGGCCCCCGCGTAGCAACTGGCAGCTGGTGGGATAGCTACGAGCGCTGGACGAGGGGTTCGTACCAGTCGCGGTTCTCGCGGTACCACGCGATGAAGTCGTAGACGCCCGCGACGATCGAGGTCGACGGTTCGTAGCCCAGCAGCGTTGCGGCTTTCGAGATATCCGAATGGGTGTGTTCGGCGTCGCCGGTCCGCCGTGACTCATAGACCGGGTCGAGATCGGGGTCGAGTTCCGCACAGACGGTCTCGGCGAGTTCCTGGATGGTGATCCGGTCCGTACTCCCGACGTTGAGGACCTCGCCGTCGGCGGCGTCGTCGGTGAGCAGCTGGCGGTTGACCCCGACGATATCGTCGACGTGGGTGAAATCACGGGTCTGTTGGCCGTCTCCGTAGATGACCGGCGGGTCGCCGTTGATCGCCCGGGAGACAAAGTTGCTGATCGCCATGTTCGGGCGCATCCGCGGCCCGTAGACGGTGAAGTACCGCAGCGCGACCGTCGGCAGGTCGTGGAGTTCGGAGTACACGCGCGCGAGGTGTTCGCCCGAGAGCTTCGAGACGCCGTAGGGGCTGACCGGCGTCGTCGGATGGGCCTCGTCGTAGGGCAGTGACTCCGGCTTGCCGTAGACCGACGACGAACTCGCGAGGACGACGCGCTCGACGTCGCCCGTGCGAGCCGCTTCGAGGACGTTCAGCGTGCCCATGACGTTGATCTCGGTCGTCTTGTGTGGATCGTCGACGCTCGCACGCACGCCGGCCTGGGCCGCCTGGTGGTAGACGACGTCGGCGTCGGCGACGAGGTCGGCGACCAACTCGCGGTCCCGGACGTCGCCGTCGACGAACGCGTAGCTACCCTCGCCGTCGTCCGCGGCCGTCCGGGCGGCCTCGATCGTGTGGCGCTTGATATCCGTCTCGTAGAACGGGTCGAGATTGTCGAGTGCACAGACGTCGTGGCCGGCCGTGACGAACGCCTCGGCCAGGTGGCCCCCGATGAATCCCGCTCCGCCGGTCACTAAGATCTGCATTGTTGGATAGCGGTTCGTTCTTGCAAGGCTACTTTTATATTCTCATTTTACAGACCGGCGCGAACGAGACACCCCGCCGAGCCCAAAGCCCGTATCGTTTTATCGGTGGCCTGCGCGCCCCCCGGTATGCAACGCGACCTCGGCGTCATGGTGAGCCTCCGGGAGACGCTGCCGTCGTGGCTCGTCGACCTGCTCGCCGTGGTCTCGCTCGCGGGCGATCTCGTGGTGATCCTCCCCCTTCTCGGGATGCTCGTCCTCGCCGACGGTGGCGTCACACTGCGGCGGGCGCGTGCTACCGGCCGCCACGACGGGGCGCTGTGGGCCGCCCGAACGATGACCCTCGTCGCGGTCGTCTTCGGCGGACTCGCGCTGATCGTCCTGGTGAAATCGCTGCTGGCGCTCCCGCGCCCACCCGCCACCTACCACGCCATCGAGCCCAGCGAACACGGCTTCCCGAGCGGGCATACGATGGCGGCGACGGTCTTCTGGGGGGCGCTGGCATGGTGGTGGGCCGGCGGCGGGCTGTCGGGGGCGACAGCGTCCGGGCGCCTCGACTGGCGGGCGCGACTGCAGACCATCCGCTGGCCGGTCGCAGGCGCCATCACACTCCTCGTCGCCCTCGTCGGGCTCTCGCGGCTCGCCCTCGGCGTCCACTACCTTCCGGACGTCCTCACGGCGGTCGTCCTCGGCGTCGCCTATTTGGCGGCGATGGCGTGGCTCGCCCGCGATCGTCCCGCGGTCGCGTTCGCGATCACGCTCGCCATTGCGGCCGGCGCCGTCCTGGCAAGCGGTGCGAGCAGCCGCGCGGTGCTCGCACTCGGCGGGACGGTCGTCACGATCGTCGGCTGGCAGCTCCTGGAGTCGCCGCCGGTGCGGGGGCGGCTGCTCGGTGTGGCTGCCTGAATCCGTACGTTACTCGGGTGCGCGGGCGACGGTCGTGATCGCGACGTCGGGGCTGTACTCGGGCCCCATGAACTTGTGGCGGACGTCCTCGAAGCCGGCCGTTTTGAACATCCGGTCGGCCTCGTACTCGTCGTAAAAGAGCATGATCGCGTCGGCGAGCTTCTCGAGGAGGGTGTTCTCGGGGTTGTTGGGGCCGACGACGAGCACCTGGCCGCCGGGGACGAGCACGCGGCGAAACTCCCGGAGCGCGCGCACGGGGTTGGGCCAGTACTCGATCGAGCCCGACGACCAGAGCACGTCGAAACTGTCCGTCGCAAACGGCAGGCGCTCGGCGTCGCCACGGTGGAAGTGCACCGGCGGCGCCCGTTTCCCGAACTTCTCGTAGGCGTGGCCGAGCTGGTGTTCGCTCTGGTCGAGTGCGTACACTTCGTCGACGTGCTCGAGCAGCCCCGCGGTCCCGAAGCCGGTGCCACAGCCGACGTCGAGGACTCGCATCTCGGGCTCTATGTCGAGGAGGTCGAGTGCCTCCGCGCGCATCTCCTCGTTCCAGATGAAGGGGTTGACCCGGTCGTAGACCGTCGAGAGGTACTTGTAGAACAGCCGCGCCCGCGTCTTGTTCTCGAGGACTCCCATTTCCAGTCCATTTCGGCCCTGGCCAAATATGTGTGCTGATCGCGGGTGTTCGCGGACAGGGCGGCAGCTGAGCCGCCACAGCGGAGCGATCTGATCGTCCGACCCGGGGCCGAGAACCGCCTGCGTTTCGCAACTACCATATACGCGCTCGAGCAAACGACGGCTGAGAAGAGTATGCCGAGGCCAGAGGTTCTTAAACGACTCCAGTCGGCGGAGGAGGAAGCCGACGACATCGTCGCGACCGCAGAGAGCGACCGCGACGAGCGAATCGCCGAGGCCAGAGAGCGTGCCGAGGAGATTCGCACGAGCGCAGAGGCAGAGGCACGTGACCTGAAAGAACGTCGACTCGAGGAGGCACGCGAGGAGATCGATGCGGAGGCAGCCCAAATCCTCGAGCAGGGCGAGCAAGAGCGCGCCGCGCTCGCCGAGCACGCCGACCAGCGTGTCGACGACGTCGTCGACCGCGTCGTCTCCCTGTTCCAGGAGGACGTCCATGCTCAGACCTGAGCAGATGAGCAAGATCTCGGTGACCGGCTCCAAGGGCGTCATGCCCACGGTCATCGAGACGATCCACGACCTGAACGTCGTCCACCTCTCGGATTACGACGGTTCCTGGGCGGGATTCGACAACGGCAACCCGATCGAGGGCGCCGAGGACGCCTCCGAGACGCTGGTGACGGTCCGGGCACTCGAGAGCACGCTCGACCTCGAGCCCGACGAGGCCGTCCCCGGCCGACTCGACGACGACTGGGAGGCCCACTTAGAGGAGATCCGCACCCGGATCAACGAGATCGACGACCGCCGCGGCGAACTCCGCGACCAGAAGCGGCTGGTCGAAGAGGATCTCGAACGGGTCGAACCGTTCGCCACACTCGGGATCGAGCTGGACTTGCTCTCTGGCTACGAGTCGGTCGACGTTCTCGTCGGCGAGGGCTCGCAGACCGAGGTCGAAGCCGCCCTCGACGCCGAGGACGCCATCCGCACGTACGAGACGTTCACCGGCGGCGACGTCGTCGCTATCGTGGCCGCCCCCGAGGGCGACGACCCCGAGGGCATCATCGACGACGCCCTCGTCGGCCTCGAGTTCACCCGCTACGCCGTCCCCGAGACGGAGAAGGCCCCCGAGGCGTACGCCGAGGAGTTACAGTCACGCCTCGACGAGATCGACGAGCAGCTCGCAGCGATCGACGACGAGCTCGAGACGATCAAAGCCGAGGAGGCGGGCTTCCTGCTGCGCATCGAAGAGGAGCTCACCATCGAGGTCCAGCGCGCGGAAGCACCCCTACAGTTTGCGACGACGCGCCGGGCGTTCGTCGCAGAGGGGTGGATCCCCAGCGAGGACTACGACCAGCTCGTCGCCGACCTGCGTGATGCCGTCGGCGAGAGCGTCGAGATCGAAGAGTTAGAGCGCGCGGAGTACGACCGCCACGGCGCGCCCACCCACGCCGCCCCCGTCGCCGACGAGGGTGGCTCAGCGGTCGACGAGGCGGGCGACGAGGAGAGCGAGCGCGAGGCGCCAAAAGCCGCCACCGACGGCGGGACGACGACCGGCCACGGCGACGAGACCGTGACGATGGACGACGATCCGCCGGTCGTCCTCGACAACCTCACGCCGGCCAAACCGTTCGAGCTGATGGTCAAGATGGTCAGCCAGCCCAAGTACAAGGAGCTCGATCCGACGCTGCTTGTCTTCTTGACCTTCCCCTTTGCGTTCGGCTTCATGATCGGGGACATCGGCTACGGCATCCTCTACATGGCGATGGGGTGGGCCTGTTACCAGTTCGACTCCAACGCGATGCAGGCGATCGGTTCGATCGCGGTCTGGGCGGGCGGCTTCACCGTCATCTTCGGCTATCTGTTCGACGATATCTTCGGCGTCCACATGGCCGACCTCGGGCTCGAGTTCCTCCCGCTTGCGGGCGTGCTCAGTAAGGGGATTCAGACCGTCGAGTGGGTGCTCCTGTGGGCGATCGTGAGCATCGTCTTCGGCCTGGTCCATCTCAACCTCGGGCTGATTATGGGCTTCGTCAACGAGCTCAATCACGGGCTGAAAGCCGCGATCATGGAGAAGGGCTCCTGGCTGCTCGCGCTGAACGGGCTGTTCCTCTGGATCTTCAGCCATCCCGACGCGGGATCGATGGGGCTGGGAACGGACCTGACGGCCGCGGAGTACAAACCCGACTTCTTCGTCGGGACCAGTGAGGAGGCGGTCCTCTACGAGTTCGTCGGCTTCGCCGGCATTCCGGAGGTCGTCGGCCTCCTCGGCCTCGCCGCGTTCGCCGTCGGCTTCGTGATGGTCGCCGCCGCCGAGGGGATCGCCGGGGTCGCCGAGACGCCGGCGTGGGCGTTCGGTCACGTCCTCTCGTACCTGCGAATCGTCGCCGTCTTGCTGGCGAAGGGTGTGATGGCGTTCGTCGTCAACCTGCTCGTCTTCGGCGCCTACGAGGCGCCCGACGGCTACATGTACTTCGACATCCCCGGCGTCGGCGCCGAGAACATCGCCGGCACCACCGAGCTCACGACGCAGTTCGTGGGGCTCATCCACCTGGGAGACAACGTCGTGGTCTCGGCCATCGCGATCGTGGCCGCGATCCTGGTGTTCGTCGTCGGCCACATCGTGGTCTTGCTGCTGGGCATCACCGCAGCGGGCATCCAGATGCTCCGCCTCGAATACGTGGAGTTCTTCCAGAAGTTCTACGAGGGTGGTGGCGAAGAGTACGAACCGTTCGGGAAAGAACGCACTCACACCGCCGACTAACCGACGAATCCACACTTTTTGCGCTCGTCTCTGCACACCGGGACGAGTCCGCGCGGCATCGACGACCGACCGCCAGAGTTTTGAATCCACAAATCCGCCGTAGAGTGGCCTGAGGGCCGATAAGACGGCTTAGCTGTGTCGAATTCTTTCGGGAGATTTATAGGGGCCGCGTGGCGAGGATAGCCTGTTCGAAGCGGTTGAACGACACAGAGGGCTAACTTAGACATGACAGGAATTGAACTTGCCGACGTCGTACTGCAGAACGGAGAGACTATCGTCGAGGAGTCGCCGTTCCTCACTGACTACGGTGCTGCGGCGATCGCCGTCGGACTGGCGGCACTCGCATCGGGATACGCAGAGCGGGGAATCGGTGCCGCCGCGGTCGGCGCCGTCGCCGAGGACCGCGACATGCTGATCCCGGGGATCATCCTGACGGTGCTGCCGGAGACGCTCGTGATCTTCGCGCTGCTCATCGTCATCCTCGCGCTGTAAGCGCCGCTTTTCTTACCAATGAGTTTGGACACAGTCGTTGAAGATATTCGAGAAGAGGCCCACGCGCGTGCGGAGGACATCCGCGCCGAGGGCGAAGCCCGCGCCGAAGAGATCGAGGCGGCGGCCGAGGAGGACGCCGCAGAGATCACAGAGCGCGCAGAGCGCGAGGTCGATCGCGAGATCGAGCAGCTTCGCGAACAGCGACTCTCCAGTGCGAAACTGGAGGCGAAACAGAAGCGCCTGGAGGCCCGCCGTGACGTACTCGGCGACGTCCGCGACGCGGCCGAAGACGCCATCGAGGACCTCGAGGGCGACACCCGCGAGGAGCTCACTCGGGAGCTACTCGACGCCGCCAGCGTCGAGTTCGACGCGGGAGACGACGTCCGCGTCTACGGCAGCGCCGCCGATCAGGAGCTACTCGAGACGATCGTCGCCGACTACGACGGCTACAGCGTCGCCGGCGAGTACGACTGTCTCGGCGGCGTCGTCGTCGAGAGCGAGGCCTCCCGAGTCCGCGTGAACAACACGTTCGACTCGGTCCTCGCCGACGTCTGGGAGGAGAACCTCCGGGCGATCAGCGACGACCTCTTCGAGCAATGACCACAGGCGTTTCCACGGGTACGGTGTGGCTCGACCGAACCGCCGCGACCGCCGGCCAGGCGGGGTGGTCGCCGTGAGCGCAGGCGCCGGCGCCTCGAACCCCGAGTACGTCAACGCCCGCGTCCGCTCTCGGCGCGCCGCGCTGTTCGCCGACGAGGAGTACCGGAAGCTGATCCGGATGGGGCCAAGCGGTATCGCCCGGTTCATGGAAGAGTCGGAGTACGAAAACGAGATCAACCGGCTCGGCACCCGGTTTTCGGGCGTCGACCTGATCGAGTACGCACTCAACCAGAATCTCGCCCGCCACTTCGACGACTTGCTCGACTGGGCGGACGGTCGCGTCTACGATCGGATCGCGCGCTATCTCCGGAAGTTCGACGTCTGGAACGTCAAGACGATCATCCGGGGGATCTACACCGAGACGCCGACCGAGGAGGTCCAGACCGACCTCATCCGGGCCGGCGAACTCGACGATGCGACGATCGATCGCCTGCTCGAGGTCGACGCGATCGACGACGCCATCGAGGTGCTCACCGGGACGATCTTCTACGAGCCGCTCTTCGAGGCCCACCAGGAGTTCGAAGAGACCGGCGTACTCGTCCCCCTAGAGAACGCCCTCGACCGGGCCTTTTACGAGCGCCTGCTCGAGGATCTGGGGCGGCCACAGGACGGCCCGAGTGCGCTGTACGTCGAGTTCCTCCAGGCCGAGATCGACTTCCGGAACGCCCGGAACGCCCTCCGGCTGGCCCGCAGCGGGGCCGACCTCGATCCGGCGGAGTACTACATCGACGGCGGGGTCCTGTTCGACCGAAGCGAGCTCTCGCGGCTGGTCGGCGACTACGACGAACTGGTCGACCACATCGCCGAGAGCAGCCAGTACGGCGACCGGCTCTCGACGGCGCTCTCGCGACTGCGCGAGGCCGAGAGCCTTATCCAGTTCGAGCACGCACTCGACGCCGCGTTGCTCGAGTACGCAGACCGGCTCTCGAGCATCTACCCCGTCTCGATCTCGGCGGTGCTGTCGTACATCCTCGCGAAAGAACGCGAGGTCGAGAACATCCGCGCGATCGCGCGTGGCCGTGAGGTCGGCCTCACCGAGACCGAGATCGAAGAGGAGCTGGTGATCCTATGAGTCAGGAAATCGCTGTCGTCGGCAGCCCCGAGTTCACGACCGGCTTTCGCCTCGCAGGCGTCAGTCGCTTCGAGAACGTGCCAGACGACGCAAAGGGAGAAGACTTAGACGACGCCGTCACGAACGTCCTCGACGACGACGGCGTCGGGATCGTCGTCATGCACGACGACGACCTCGAGTACCTCTCGCGGAACGTCCGCGGCGAGGTCGAAACGAGCGTCGAGCCGGTCGTCGTCACCATCGGCAGCGGAACCGGTGGCGGCGGGCTGCGCGGCCAGATCAAGCGGGCGATCGGTATCGACCTGATGGACGAGGACGGAGACAACGAGTAACATATGAGCCAGGCAGAAGACACCGAGGCCGCCCAATCGGGCGGCGTCATCGAAAGCGTGAGCGGTCCGGTCGTGACCGCCGCGGACCTCGACGCCCGGATGAACGACGTCGTTTACGTCGGCGACGAAGGGCTGATGGGCGAGGTCATCGAGATCGAAGGGAACCTGACCACGATTCAGGTGTACGAGGAGACCTCCGGCGTCGGGCCGGGCGAACCCGTCGAGAACACGGGCGAGCCACTGAGCGTCGACCTCGGACCCGGTATGCTGGACTCCATCTACGACGGCGTCCAGCGCCCCCTCGACGAACTCGAGGCGAAGATGGAGTCTGCGTTCCTCGATCGGGGCGTCGACGCCCCCGGCATCGACCTGGAGAAAGAGTGGGAGTTTACCCCCACCGTCTCCGAGGGCGACGCCGTCGAACCGGGCGACGTCATCGGTGAGGTCCCCGAGACCGAGAGCATCACCCACAAGGTGATGGTGCCGCCGGACTACGAGGGCGGCGAGATCACGTCGATCGAGTCGGGCGCGTTCACCGTCGAGGAGGTCATCGCCGAGCTCTCCTCGGGCGAGGAGATCACGATGCACCAGGAGTGGCCGGTGCGCGAAGCCCGTCCCGCAGAGGAGAAACAGACGCCGACGATTCCGCTGGTATCGGGCCAGCGGATCCTCGACGGCCTGTTCCCGATCGCGAAAGGCGGGACCGCAGCGATCCCGGGTCCCTTTGGCTCCGGGAAGACGGTCACCCAACACCAGCTCGCGAAGTGGGCCGACGCGGACATCGTCGTCTACGTCGGCTGTGGCGAGCGTGGCAACGAGATGACGGAGGTCATCGAGGACTTCCCGGAGCTGGAAGACCCCCAGACCGGGAAGCCGCTCATGTCCCGGACGTGTCTCATCGCGAATACGTCGAACATGCCCGTCGCCGCGCGTGAGTCCTGTATCTACACCGGGATCACCATCGCGGAGTACTTCCGCGACATGGGCTACGACGTCGCGCTGATGGCCGACTCCACCTCGCGGTGGGCCGAGGCCATGCGTGAGATTTCGAGCCGACTCGAGGAGATGCCCGGCGAGGAGGGCTACCCGGCCTACCTCGCAGCCTCGCTGTCGGAGTTCTACGAGCGCGCAGGCCTCTTCGAGAACATCAACGGCACGCAGGGCTCGGTGTCGGTCATCGGGGCGGTCTCGCCGCCGGGCGGCGACTTCTCCGAACCCGTTACGCAGAACACCCTGCGCATCGTCAAGACGTTCTGGGCGCTCGACGCGGACCTCGCCGAACGGCGACACTTCCCCTCGATCAACTGGAACGAGTCGTACTCGCTGTACCGCCAGCAGTTAGATCCGTGGTTCGTCGAGAACGTCGCCGAAGACTGGCCGGAAGTGCGCCAGTGGGCCGTCGACGTCTTAGACGAAGAAGACGAACTGCAGGAGATCGTCCAGCTCGTCGGCAAGGACGCGCTGCCCGAAGACCAGCAGCTCACGCTCGAGGTCGCGCGCTACCTGCGTGAGTCCTGGCTCCAGCAGAACGCCTTCCACGACGTCGACACCTACTGCGATCCGAAGAAGACCTACCGGATGCTCCAGGCGATCCGGACGTTCAACGACGAGGCGTTCAACGCCTTAGATGCCGGCGTCCCCGTCGAGGAGATCGCCGACGTCGACGCAGCACCCCAGCTCAACCGGATGGGCGTCGCCGAGGAGTGGAACGAGTTCATCGACGACCTCGAGGACGACCTCGCAGAACAGATCCGGAGTCTGTACTAGAACCATGAAGGAATACCAAACGATTACGGAAGTCAGCGGTCCGCTGGTGTTCGCCGAGGTCGACGAGCCCGTCGGCTACGACGAGATCGTCGAGATCGAGACCCCCGACGGCGAGACGCTGCGCGGCCAGGTACTGGAGTCGAGTGAGGGACTCGTCTCGATCCAGGTCTTCGAAGGGACGGGCGGTATCGACCGCAACGCTTCGGTCCGATTCTTAGGCGAGACGATGAAGATGCCCGTCACCGAGGACCTGCTCGGACGGGTGTTAGACGGCTCGGGGAACCCGATCGACGGCGGCCCCGATATCGTCCCCGAATCGCGCGAAGACATCGTCGGCGAGGCGATCAACCCGTTCTCCCGAGAGTACCCCGAGGAGTTCATCCAGACGGGCGTCTCCGGGATCGACGGCATGAACACGCTCGTGCGCGGCCAGAAGCTCCCGATCTTCTCGGGCTCGGGCCTGCCACACAACGACCTCGCACTCCAGATCGCCCGCCAGGCGACGGTGCCAGAGGAAGACGAGGGTGACGACGACGACGAGGACGGCTCGGAGTTCGCCGTCATCTTCGGCGCGATGGGGATCACCCAGGAGGAGGCAAACGAGTTCATGCAGGACTTCGAGCGCACCGGTGCGCTCGAACGCTCCGTCGTCTTCATGAACCTCGCGGACGACCCCGCCGTCGAGCGGACGGTCACGCCGCGCCTCGCCCTGACGACGGCGGAGTACCTCGCCTTCGAGAAGGATTACCACGTGCTCGTCATCCTCACGGACATCACGAACTACTGTGAGGCGCTGCGCGAGATCGGCGCCGCCCGCGAGGAGGTGCCGGGTCGCCGTGGCTACCCCGGCTACATGTACACCGACCTGGCCCAGCTCTACGAGCGGGCGGGTCGTCTCAAGGATCGCGACGGCTCGGTCACGCAGATTCCGATCCTGACGATGCCCGGCGACGACGACACCCACCCGATTCCCGACCTGACGGGGTACATCACGGAGGGCCAGATCGTGATGGACCGCGACCTGAACAGTCAGGGGATCGAGCCGCCGATCAACGTCCTCCCAAGCCTCTCGCGGCTGATGGACGACGGGATCGGCGAGGGGCTCACCCGCGAAGACCACGCCGACGTCTCCGACCAGATGTACGCGGCGTACGCGGAGGGTGAGGACCTCCGGGACCTCGTCAACATCGTCGGCCGCGAAGCGCTCTCAGAGCGGGACAACAAGTTCCTCGACTTCGCCGACCGCTTCGAGACCGAGTTCGTCCAGCAGGGGTACGACACCAACCGGACGATCGAGGAGACCTTAGAGATCGGCTGGGACCTGCTCTCGATGCTGCCCAAAGAGGAGCTCAACCGGATCGACGAGGAGCTCATCGCGGAGCACTACCGCGAAGACGAGGAAGAAGCCGAAGCCGTCCAGGCCGACTAACTCGACCGCTCGACGATTTTTTCGCGCCGCAAGTGGGACGCCAGCGCAGCGACGACGGCTTCAATCGCCTTTTAGGTACGTAGCCGCTATGAGGGGTATGAGCGACTCATCTGAGGTTCCGGATCGCGTGCCGACGCCCTGTCCGTCGTGCTCGCCGGAGCTCGACACCGTCCACGAAGTGTTGACCACCGGCGGCGGCCACCTGACCGTCCGCTGTGGGGAGTGTGGCCACGTCCACAAGGTCCAGCCCGAGACCGAACGCGAAGTCACCCTCGACGTCGTCGTCTCCCAGGGGGGCGACTCGTTCAGCGCGAACGTGACGACACCCGCCGACGAACGGATCGAAACCGGCGACGAGTTCCTCTTAGAGACCGAGGAAGTGCTCGCGACGGTGCGGGTGACGAGTCTCGAACTCGACGGCCACCGCCGCCGCGAGGCCGCCGACGTCGACGACATCGAGACCGTCTGGACCCGCGAGGTCGACAACGTCGCCGTCGACGTCACCGTCCACCCGAAAGACGGCACCCACGACGACAGCGAGAGCCTGACGCTGCACGTCCCTGGCGACGAGGAGTTCGTCGTCGGCGAGGTACGCACAGCCGGCGACGAGGAGTTCGAAGTCGACGCCTTCGTCGTCCGCGACGACGCGACCGGCTACGATCGCGACCGCTTCGAGATGGAGGGCGACAGCGTCCCCGCAAAGGACCTCCAGCGCGTCTACGCCTACGACCAGACGAGCAGCGCCTGGTCGGCCTGGTAGCCGGGGTCCGGTCGGCACGCGACGGCGGCGGACCCCCCGTCCGGTCGTCCCCCACCACACACAGCTTCAGGCACAGAAGCTGTGGGATTTACGTTTTATCGGGTAGAACGAAGCGAGTGTCATGGGCGAGGAGTGTGACGCTGGAGCCATCGGCGCTGTCCTCGCAGACGACGTCGCCCGGGCGATCCTCGTACACACGCAGACCGACGCCCTCTCGGCCAGCGCACTCGCCGACCGATGTGAGGTCTCCGAGGTGACGATCTATCGGCGCCTCGAGACGCTGCGCGAACACGACCTCGTTACCGAAGCGACCGTTCCCGACCGCGACGGCCACCACTACAAGACCTACCGCGCGAACCTCCACCGACTCACGGTGGCTCTCACCGACGACGGGTTCTCACTGGACGTCGAGCGACGGGAAACCCCGGCCGATCGGTTCACCACCTTAATAGAGGAGATGTAACCATGACACTCCAGACACCGTCTCTCGAACTGACGTTCGAACTCGCCGTACAGTGGACGCTCATCGCCGTCCTCACCGCCATGGGACTCGCCATCATCCTGATCGCGTTCCGTGGGTACCGACGCAATCGGAGCCGGCCGATGCTGTTTATCGCGCTCGGGTTCGCTGCGATCGTGCTTCCGGAAGTGCTCGTCCTCATCGTCTCCGTGTTCGTCGAGCAGATTCCGGAGTTCCTGGCGATCACCACGATTCAGCTGACGAACGTCTTCGCCTTTGCCTGCATCCTGTACGCGATCACGATGGAGCCGTAGTCGGCCGGGGGCGAGGGAGCAGGCGAGAGGTTGATTAGCGTCGCCCCGATACGACGGCCATGGATCCGGCGGTACTGCGCGAGGATATGGTCGACGGGCTGGAGTCGTCGGCGAAAAATGTCCTCACGGACGAGACGGTCGCGGTCGCCATGCGCGAGGTGCCGCGTCACGCGTTCGTCGACGACCCCCGGGTGGCCTACGCCGACCGGGACGTCTCACACCTGGGGACGCGCGTGCTCGCGCCCAGCACCGCGGCGCGGCTGCTCCAGGCGCTTGCCGTCCGACCGGGAGACGCCGTGCTGATCGTCGGCGCGGGCGTCGGCTACACCGCCGCAGTCGCCGCCGAGATTACGGGAGCCGCGAACGTCCACGCGGTCGATATCGCCAGACCGGTCGTCCACGAGGCGCGGACGAACCTGGCACAGGCGGGCTACGGCGGTGTCTTCGTCGACCGCCGCGACGGTGCGGCGGGGCTGCCGGAGTACGCCCCGTTCGATCGCATTCTCCTCGAGGCCGCCGTCGTCACCCCGCCACAGGCACTGCAGCGACAGCTAGCCGACGACGGCCGCCTCGTCTATCCGCGACTGGCGGACGGACAGCAACTCGTCGTGAGCGGCGCCGACGGCGAAGCCGAGTCGCTCGCGACGGTGTCGTTCGACCCGCTGCTCGTCGATGGCGAGCAGGCGGGAGCGATCGAACGAAACCGAACCGATCGGGAAGAGCGTGAGCGGGCCGACAGAGACGCCCAGCGTCGCCGTGGCTGGGAGCTCGACTGGATCGAGTGGGACTAGCCGACTGCGAGACCAACGGCTTGCGCGTGTGAAAGGGGTTAGGGGGAAAGGGGGGATGGCGACAGCCGGTTGCAGATCGCCAGCAGTTGGTATGGGCCGACTCGAAGTAAGGCCAGTTGCTACGTGAATAGTGTACTTGTCGAGACCATTCTAATTGTTTAGATCCGGGTCGAGCGCTATCGAGACCAGCTTTCGTTCGGCCGCCCGGAGATGGTAGTGATAGGTTGGCGGTGAGACGTCGAGCGCTGCGGCCAGCTCCTCGCCCGTGCTGTCGCGGGGCCACTCGAAGAAGCCGCTGTAGTGGGCCGCTTTCAGCGCTTCGAGTTGCCTGTCGGTCAGCCGGTCGACGAGCCGGCTGTCGAGTGGCGCCGGCGGCGCGCTGGTCCGCTCGCGACGAGCGCGCAGTTCGGTCTCGGGATAGGCGGTCTGAATCGATTCGACCACCGTCCGGGTATCGACCTGACGGGAGAGTTCGAGGACGATATCGGCGCCCGCCGGGGTCGCTGTCACACCACGCAAGCGAACGTCACGCGTCCCAACCACCTCGAGCAGCGGCGTGGCTGCGACCGTCAGCTCGAGGACCGAGCCATCGTCGTGCTCGGTGTGGACCGACGCGGCCTCCAGCGTCGCCCACTCCGCGACGATCGCGTCGAGCTCCGTGACCGGGGGGCCATCGACGGTCACGAAGAGGACAATGGCCTCGTCACTCCGCTCGACGACGCCCTGAACCGAGAGCCGAGCGTCGAGCCGGCGAGCGAGACGGGTCAACAGCAGGCGGTCGTCGGGACAGGCGAGTTCGATCTCGGTCCGCGTGTCGGCGACCATCGCGCGGGTTCGTTCGACCGAGCGGATGGCGAACCCGATCATCTCCCCGAGTTCGGCGAGGACCGCCCGCTCGTCCTCGTCGATCGAATCTACGCCGCCGGCGTGGACGAACAGCACACCATAGTAGCGGTCGCCGTCGGTCACCGGGATCGCAAGCACCGTCTGAAACCCGTACGTGAGCGCCTCGGTTCGCCGATCGTCCCAGCGATCGTCGTCGAGGACGTCCCGGACGACGACGGGCTGCTCATCGGCGAGTGTCGCTCGCGCCGTCGCGACCTCGGGGACGGCCGCTCCGTCCTCGCGAATCCGGTCGATGTACGTCGCGTCGACGCCGGCCCAGGCCGCCGGGCGGGGTGGGTCGGCTGCCGTCGACGCCAGCCAGGCGAACCGGTAGCGGTCAGTGTCCGCGAGCCGATCGCAGACGATCGATTCGATCTCGTCGCGAGCGGACGCCCCCGCGATCCCGTGATTGATGCGCCTGGCGATCTCGTTGACGTGGTTGAGTCGGGTCAACGCCTCGTTTTTGGCCGTCAGAGACCGGTCGTGATCGCGCAACAGCGCCTCGCGCTCGGCCCGGTCGAGGGCGGCCTCGGTGTTCGCCGCCAGGATGTGACAGAGCTCGCGCATCGACTCGTCGAACCCGTCGACCGACGTGGCACCGGCGACGAGAATGCCGTGACTCCCCAGCGGGACGCGCAACTCACTGCGGAAAAACGACCGAGGGTCGGCGTCGTCTGTCTCGACGTCCGGCCGGTAGACGCTCTCGCCGTCGGAGAAGGCCGTCCAGATCGGCCCCTCGCCGCGCGCGACGGCATCGGCCCGGCCCGCCGACCGCGCGTCGTCGGTCGTGGCGACGACCTCGAGCCGTCCGTCGGCGGGCTCGAACGCGTACGCGCGGACGAACGGCACGTCGAGAACGTCGGTCGCCGTCTCGACGGCCGTGCGGTAGATTTCGGTTTTGGTGCCGGCCCGGAGCAGGTCGCGGGTCGTCTCGTGGAGCGCCGCCAGCGTCCGCTCGTAGCGGCGCTCGTTTTCACGCAGCGCCGCCTCAGTTCGGTAGTTGGTGACCGCGTTGACGATCTGGTTGGCCAGCAGCGCGTACTGCTCCTCGTCGCGGCCCTTGCGAACGTACTGGGTGACGCCGGCAGCGATCGCCTCGCTGGCGACCGCCTCCGAGCCCCGGCCGGTAAAGAGGATAAACGGGAGCTCTGGATCCGAGTCGCGGACCGCGTCGAGCAGGTCGAGCCCCGTCAGCTCGGGCATCTCGTAGTCGCTGACGATGCAGTCGACGCCGCCGTCGTCGAGGAGCGCGAGTGCAGCCTCGGGTCGGGTAAGCGACTCGGCGACGAGACAGTCGCGCTCGCGTTCGAGCATCGAGGCGACGAGATCGGCCAGTCCCGGCTCGTTGTCGACGACGAGGACGGTGATCGGCTCGGTCATCCGTTTCGAACCCGTGCGACGGTGAGAGACGCCACCGCCACGAATCGATCGGTTCTGACGACAGTCATATGATCCGATACACGTAGGACTACTAAACGATTAGGACACTGTTCAAGTCGGAGCTAACTACTTCCGTAGTCGGGGATCGGAAAGTCACGGGATCGGGGATGGCGGAGTCGCGAGATCGCGGGCGGCGCAGATTTATATACGAATTCGCGGCCAAGCGGGGCATGGACCGCACAACAGTTGCGCGACGAACGGTTCTTCGAAGCATCGGTGCCGTCGGTCTCGGGCTGGGTGCTGTCGGCAGCGCCGGCGCATCGAGAACGCCCGACGAACAGGCGACGGCGGTCTGTGACGACCGACCACCGGTCCCGACGGCGGTCGCAAACCGTCCGGGCGCGTACGTGGCGACGGTCGACCGCGTCGTCGACGGCGCCCACGTCGTGATCCTCCTCGAAGAAGACGGGCGAACCGTCGACCAGCTCGTCCTTCCGGCCGCGGAGTATCCGTGTCTGGCCGAACGCGACCGGCTGCTCGTGGTGCTCGACGACCGGGAACCAATCTGGATCCGGCGGCTTCGAGAGCCCTGAGGCCGCCGCCGATTAGAGATACCCGAGGTCGGCCAGACGCTGTTTCGTCCCCGACCGCATCGCGACATCGTCGGCCGCGGTCTCGGGCGTCCAGCCGTCGAAGCGGCCCTCGAGACGGCGCCGGAGCGCATCGACCCGAGACGGCTCCGGACCGGTTTCGAGGCGGTTCGTCCGCTCGTCGGGATCGCGATCGAGGTCGTGGAAGCGCTCGAACCCGTCGTCGCCACAGACGTACTTGTGGGACTCCGTGCGGACGGCGCGGAGCCGACGGTCGAACGAGCGGACGCGTTCGGGCACCGTGCCGAACCGGGCCTCGAGCCGATCGATCGACGGCTGTGGTGCGACGTACTCGGCGTAGACAGCCTCGCGAGCCGCGTCGTCCGAGCCGGGAAGAAGCGAGCGGCCGTGGCTCTGCTCGGAGAAGCGATCGTCGACCCCCGTCGCCGCGAGCAGCGTGTCGGGCAGATCGAGCAACTGAACGAGATCGCGGCGGTCGCCGCCGCCGGTAAAGGGGCCGCCGTGGACCACCAGCGGAACGTGCAACAGCGTGTCGTAGAGATTGTACTGGTGGCCGAAAAAGCCGTGTTCGCCGACGTGCTCGCCGTGGTCGCCACAGACGACAAAGAGGGTGTCCTCCCACTCGCCGGCCGCCACGAGCGCCTCCCGAAGGCGGGCGATCTGGGTGTCGACGTAGGCAAGCTCGGCTCGGTAGAGCGCACGCAGCATGGCGAACTCAGGCTCGTCAAGCGCGTAGTCGCCACAGTCGAACGCCCGCGGATCCTGGCGGATGGCGGTCGCCTCGGTGTAGCTCGCGTCATCGGGCAGAAACCGTTCGGCGTACTCACGGGGCGGGTCGTACTCGACGTGGGGTTCGATGTAGTTACAAAAGAGGAAAAACGGGCGGTCGTCGTCGCGGCCGTCGAGCCAGGATTCGATCCAGCCGCTGGTTCGGTCGGCGCCGTCGTCGCCCGCCGGCTGGAGCAACTCGCTGTAGAGGATGTTGGTGGCGTTGACGAGAGGGTTGCCCTCGAAGAGGCGGTCGCGCGTCGCCTGGAGCTTCTCGCGAAGGTCCTCGCCTCTGACGACCGCGCCCATGTCGTGGTCGGACTGGATATACTGCCAGCCGCGCCGGAGGTGTTCGAAGCCGCGATCGAAGCCGAACTCCTCGGTGATCCAGGTGTTGTTCGAGACGCCGACGGTTTCGTAGCCGGCGTCGGCGAACGCCTCCGGCAGCGTCCGCAACGAGTCGGTAAGATGGGGGTTCGATCCGTGGGTCTCGTGTTCGCTGGGGTAGGTGCCGGTAAACAGCGAGGCGTGAGACGGAAGCGTCCAGGGGGCGGTCGCAAACGCGCGATCGAACGTCGTTCCGGCGTCGCCGATCGCCGAGAGCGTTGGCATCGTCCGGTCGGAGACGCTTCGGCTGCGGGCGGTGTCTAAGACGATCACCACGACGTTCCGCACGTGGCCATGTGAGTCGGGATCACTATCGGGAGCTGTCATCGTGGGGCCCCCTCCGGCTCCCGGAGATATGGTCACCGCCCCGGAGCATGCAGGTTCGTGGTCGCACTCGGGGTGGGGACGAACAGTCAGTCGACGGAGCTAACACGGCGACGGTCCTGGAGGTGAGCATGCGTGCCTACCGGATCGCCTACGACGGCTCGGCGTACTACGGCTTCCAGCGCCAGCCGGACGTACCAACCGTCGAGGACGCCCTCTTTGGGGCGCTGGAACGGCTCGACGTGCTCGCGGCCGACGCCGCGAAGCCGGTGGGGTATGCGGCTGCCGGGCGAACCGACGCCGGCGTCTCCGCGCTGGCCCAGACCGTCTCGGTGGCGGGCCCCGACTGGCTCACCCCCCGGGCGATGAACGCAGAGCTGCCCGCAGACGTCCGGGCGTGGGCGGCCGCCGACGTCCCGGAGACGTTCCACGCGACCCACGATCCGGTTCGCCGGGAGTACACCTACGAGCTGTACGCACCCGAGGCGGATGGCGTCGCGGAAAACGAGGAGGAAGATGCGTCTCAGGAGGCGTATCCGCCGGTCGACGACGACCGGATTGGGACCGCACTCGACGCGCTCTCGGGCCGGCACGACCTGCACAACCTGACGCCAGACGACCGGAACACCGAGCGGACGCTTGCGTTTACGACGGCGCGTGACGGGCCCTACCTCCGCATCCAGATTGCGGCGGGCGGCTTCTGTCGCGAGCTGGTCCGACGCGTGATCTCGCTCGTCCGCGCGGTCGGAGCCGGCTGGCGGTCGCCGGCGGCCATCGATCGGGTGCTCTCACCGGAGCCGCTGCCGGGCCACGAGGGGATCGCGCCGGCCCCGCCCGAGCCGCTCGTGCTGACCGACGTAACGTATCCGGAGGTCTCCTTTACGGTCGACGCGGCGGCGGCTGCGAGCGCACGGGCAGTCTTCCGTCAGGATCGGATCGAGCGCCGGACGGGCGCCCGCGTCTCGGGGACGCTGTGTGACGGAATCGACCGTCGACACTGACAGCCGGGCCCAGGTCGGCGGAAGGCGTCCGCGAGCAGGGGGCTTTTGGGAACGGGGTGTGAGGGGCCGGTATGGAGCTCTCACCCGAGGAGTACGGCGCCTACTGGCGCGCCTCGCTTCGCGTCGCGGGCGGCGTCCTCCTCGGGGCCGTCGGCTACCTCGTGACGGCACCGCTGCTTGCCCACCCCGAAGCCGGCGCGACGGGGCTCGGAGTGGTGTTGCTGGTCGCAACCGTCCTCGCCGCCTGCTACCTCGTCATCCTCGGGCTCGGCCGGACCGTCCGCATCGCCGTCGACGCCGAGATGCGCGGATAGTCGGCCCGCAACCCGGGGCCACCCCCGCAGGCGTCCGGTATCCTTTACCGCGTCCGTTCCGAACTGCGGGCTATGAGTTCCGTGCCGGAGCGCTCCGAGATCGACCGGGAGTATACGTGGGATCTCGAGAGCATCTACGCGACCGACGAGGAGTGGGAGGCAGCCTACGAGGCGGCCCAAGAGCGCGTCGACGAACTCGCCGCCTACGAGGGGGAGACGACGGCGGACGCCGAGACGCTGTTGGCCGTCCTCGACTGTCGGGATACGGTTATGCGAGAGGTGTCGACGGTCGCCGCCTACGCCCGGATGCGCAGCGACGAGGATACGACCGACCAGGCGTACCAGGCGATGGCCGCACGCGCCCAGTCGCTGGCCGCCGACGCCCAGTCTGCGGCATCGTTCATCGATCCCGAACTCCAGGCGCTTTCCCGCGAGGAGTTCGAGGCGATGGTCGAAACCGAGCCGGCCCTCGAAACCTACGAGCACTACGTCGACGACGTGTTGCGGATGAAACCCCACACCCGCTCGGCGGAGGTCGAGGCCCTGCTGGCCGATTTGAGCGAGGTGACGGGTGCGACCGGCGAGGTCTACAATATGCTCTCGAACGCAGACATGCAGTTTCCGGTCGTCGAAGATCCGGACGGCGAGGCGGTCGAGATCACCCAGAGTAACCTGACGAACCTCCTCAAGCGCCCGGAGCGAGCGTTTCGCGAACGCGTCTACGCGAACTACTTCGACGAGTGGGAGACGATGCGCAACACGGTCGCCGCGACGTACAAAAACAGCGTCAAAGCCGACGTCAAGACGGCCCAGGCACGCCACTACGACACCGCGCGCGAGGCCGCCCTCGACGGCCCGAACGTCCCCGTCTCTGTCTACGACACCCTCGTCGAGACGGTTCGAGAGAACCTCGGAAAGCTCCACCGCCACACCGAGTTGAAACAGGCGGCACTCGGGGTCGACGAGCTCCAGATGTGGGACCTCTACATGCCCCTGACTGGCGACGAGGGGCCCGACATCGCCTACGAGCAGGCGACTGACTACGTCGTCGACGCGCTGGCGCCACTCGGGGAAGACTACCAGTCCCGCGTCGCCGAGGGGCTCGAGTCGCGCTGGGTCGACGTCTACGAGAACGAGGGGAAACAGTCCGGTGCCTACTCGGGAGGGACCTACGACACCCAGCCGTTCATCCTGATGAACTACCAGGACGACGTCTCCTCGATGTACACGCTGGCCCACGAGCTGGGCCACTCGATGCACTCGGAGCTGGCGACGGAGGCCCAGCCCTACGTCTACTCGGGCTATGAAATCTTCGTCGCCGAGGTCGCGAGCACGGTCAACGAGGCGCTGCTGACGAGCCATCTGGTCGAAACCGTCGACGATCCGACCCTGCGAAAACACGTCTTAAACGAGTTTCTCGAGCGGGTGCGGTCGACGCTGTACCGCCAGACGCTGTTCGCCGAGTTCGAACACCGCGCTCACGAACTCGAGGAGGCGGGCGAGCCGCTCACGGCAGACCGACTCGACGAACTCTACCGGGGCCTGAAATCGGAGTACTACGAGCCCGCCGTGATCGACGACCGCATCGCCCGCGAGTGGATGCGCATCCCGCACTTCTACCGGGCGTTTTACGTCTACCAGTACGCGACCGGGATCGCCGCGGCGCTGGCGATCGTCGACGGCATCCTCCCCGACGGCGCCGGCGGCGATCCCAACCACGAGGCGGCCACGGACTACCTCGAGTTCCTCCGACGTGGGAGCCGCGAGTACCCCCTCGAGCTCTTAGCGATCGCCGGCGTCGATATGAGTACATCCGAGCCGATAGCGCGCGCGCTCGCGACGTACGGTGACCGCCTCGAGGAGTTCGAAACGCTCCTCGAATGAGCCGGTAGAGCACGGCCACCACACGCCCTCGCACGAGAACGCCCTCGGACACCCAGTCACGGAGAATCGAGAGTGAGTACTCGACCGGTGAGGTAAACCAGCCCGGCGCCGATCGCGGCGGCGGTGCCGACGACGATCACGGGGACCGAAACGGCGGTCTGTCCGTACGGGTTCTGGGGCGCAGCAGTGACGAATTCGGCGACAGTTTCAGCTCCCATGTGCCCGAATAGGAAGAACGCCACCGTGAGGAGGACGGCGAAGCCGCCGGTTACCAGCCCGAACATCGAGGCGACGTCCTCGACGTTCAGGAGCGTCCGGACTTGTGACTCCGAGAACGTGGCGTCGCCACGACGGCGGACGACCGCGACCGCGGTGAGCGTCGCCGCGGTCGCGAGTTGGATCACGCCGGCGTACACGCCGAGCCAGAGCACCAGCGGGGACGACCACAGCGGATCGTCGCTGGGGAACACCGCCTGCACCGACGCCGGATAGGTTGCCGTGATCGGGACGATGAGTGCGAGCATCAACAGCAGCCCGCCCTGCCAGCGAAGCTTCCGGGGAATCCGCTGCTTGATCAGCGCATAGCGCTGTACGCGGAGGCGTTCGTAGGTTGAGTCGCCGAGAAGGGCGTCCGCGATTGGATCGTCCGGGTCAGTCGAGGACATGGTCGAAGGGGGACGTGAGGACGGCCGGAGGCTGCCTGATCTGTCGAGTCGACACTGCCGGCCATCGGTTCAGGTTGGCGGACACAGACCACCCAGATATACGCTGCGGTTTTCAATTCGTTGTCAGAACACCTGAGATACACGAACGACTAGATTATTCCGTTAGGTGATATAGTAATATACGCCGACGACCTATTCCTAATAATGTCTGAACTTGTTGGACCGGAATCACTCTGGCTGTGGATCGGAACGATCGGAATGACCCTCGGAACACTGTACTTCGTCGGGCGTGGACGCGGCGTCCGCGATCCGAAGATGCAGCAGTTCTACATCATCACGATCTTCATCACCGCTATCGCGGCGGTGATGTACTATGCGATGGCAACCGGATTCGGCGTCACTGAGGTGACGGTCGGTGACGATGCGGTTATCATCTACTGGGCGCGCTACGCTGACTGGATCTTCACGACGCCGCTGTTGTTGCTCGATCTCGCACTGTTAGCCGGGGCCGATCGCAACACGATTGGGACCCTGATCGGCCTCGACGTGCTCATGATTGGGACCGGCACCATGGGAGCGTTCGCGGCGACCACCGGCACCCGCATCGCGTGGTGGGGCATCAGCACCGGCTTCCTGCTCGTGTTGCTGTACGTCCTCGTCGGAACCCTCTCCGAGCGCGCGCAGGCCCAGTCCCCGGAAGTGCGCTCGCTGTTCGGTCAGCTCCGTAACCTGCTCATCGCAGTGTGGCTGCTGTACCCCGTGGTCTGGATCCTCGGGACCGAGGGGACCATCGGCATCCTCCCGCTGTACTGGGAGACCGCAGCGTTCATGGCCCTCGATCTGACTGCGAAGGTCGGCTTCGGGCTGCTCCTGCTGCGCAGCCATGCAATACTCGAGCGCGCCGTCACGCAGACGCCAACGGCAGGGCAGACGGCGTCCGCAAGTTGAGGTCGAATCGACCGCAGTACCGAGTGGCGCGAGTCGAGGCCCTGGGTGCGGCGTCCAGAGGCCCGACCGATGGGGCACCGTCGTACGACGGCGGGAGCCACGAGCCGAGTAGCAAGCGAAAGCGGCCAACTCGAACAGGTTGTGAGTCGCCACCACACGCGAAAACGCGACCCCGCGTGGCCATCGCCGACATACCGCTTCGCACCACGATCGGGCAGCGCCACGGCGGCGAGCAGTGAACCGAAGCCGTCTGAGCGCCACAGCGAAATCCCACCGCGACCCAAAGGCACATTTACCGTGCGTATCTTATCGGGGTACAGCACGATGTCTCGAAGCCCGTCGCTGCCCGATCGCCCCCACCGCGATATCGACCCAGATCTCCCCGACGAGGAGCGACTCGACGCGCTCTCGGAGCACCTCACGGAGCTGCGCGAGGTCAAGTCCCAGCTCACAGAGCAACTCGAGAGCGCCAGGCGGCGTCGAGAGCAGCTCCGAGAAGACGCCGCACAGATCGAGCGAGAAAACGAGACGCTAAAGAGCTCCTCGCTGTACGTCGCGACGGTCGAGGACGTCTTCGACGACGGCGAGGTCGTCGTCAAACAACACGGCAACAACCAGGAGGTGCTCACGGAGGTCACACCCGGGCTGGCCGACCAGATCGACAACGGCGACCGCGTCGCCGTCGACGACTCCTTTGCGATCCAGCAGGCGCTGACGAGCGAGACCGACGCGCGCGCCCAGTCGATGGAGATCACCGAGCGCCCCGAGGTCTCCTACGCAGATATCGGCGGGATCGACGAGCAGGTCCAGGAGGTTCGCGAGGCGGTCGAACAGCCACTCGCCGAGCCGGAGCTGTTCGAAGAGGTCGGGATCGATCCGCCAAGCGGCGTCTTGCTCTACGGGCCCCCCGGCACGGGGAAGACGATGCTCGCAAAGGCCGTCGCCAACGAGACCGACGCCACCTTCATCAAGATGGCCGGCTCCGAACTCGTCCGGAAGTTCATCGGCGAGGGCTCTCGCCTCGTGCGGGACCTCTTCGAGATGGCCCGCGAGCGCGAGCCCGCCATCATCTTCATCGACGAGATCGACGCCATCGCGACGACGCGCACGGAGTCGAAGACCTCCGGCGACGCCGAGGTCCAGCGCACCATGATGCAGCTCCTGAGTGAAATGGACGGCTTCGAGGCCCGCGGCGACATCCGCATCATCGCCGCGACTAACCGCTTCGATATGCTCGATCGGGCGATCCTCCGCCCCGGTCGCTTCGACCGCCTCATCGAGGTGCCCGAACCGGACCACGAGGGTCGCGAGCGCATCCTCGAGATCCACACCCGCGAGATGAACGTCGTCGACGACGTCGACTTCGCTGCACTCGCGGGCGAGACCGACGGCTACTCCGGCGCGGAGATGGAGAGCCTGGCGACGGAGGCGGGGATGTTCGCCATCCGTAACGACCGCAACGAAGTCCACCACCAGGACTTCGTCGAGGCGATTGAGAAGATCGAAGCCGACGACGCGAGCGAGGTTGTCTCCTCTGCCGGCGCGATGTACTACTGAACCGGCTGATAATTCGTCCGCTTCGAACACTGAACCGGCCAGCAATTCGTCCGCTTCGAGTCGACGCCTCGGTCCAGATCGCAAGCCCTTACGCCGTCGGTCTCCGAAGACGGGTATGAGCAGCATTCGAATCGTCTGGGGCAGTGCCACGGGGCCGACGGCAATGTCCTCGTACGACGCCGCCCTCGCCGACGCCGGCGTGGAGAACTACAACCTCGTCTCTGTCTCCTCGGTGATTCCGGCCGACGTCCCCCTCGAGGCGGTCGGAACCGCGCCGGATCTGGGACCGGCGGGTGAGCGACTGACGGTCGTCGAGGGGCGCGCGACGACCGGCGAGGCGGGCCAAATCAGCGCCGGGCTCGGCTGGGTGCGATCGGCGGGGGACGGGCCAGGGTTGTTCTACGAAGTCGCAGACGACACCGATCCCGACGACGTCGAGCGCCGCGTCGAGGCCGGACTCGAAGCCGGCGCGGCGCTTCGTGACTGGCCGTTCGGCGAGTCGACGGTCCACGTCGAGAGTACGGATGCAAGCGACGGGGAGTACACGACGAGCCTCGTACTGGCGGTGTACGGCGAGAGCGAGCCGATCGTCTGACGAGAGCGAACCCCACCTCCATTGTCGGAAGACGAACGCTTTTTTACGTCCCGGACCGATGAAGTGGTACTGATTTCTGATGAACGGAAATACGCCGTACGCGGGCTTGCCGGGAGTATCGGGTGCCGGACAGCGTGCCGCGGCGGACAGACCGGACCTTTCGACGGGAGAACGGCGCTCGCTCCAGCAGGCGGTCACACAGATCGCCGACCGGACACGTGCGCTCCTCCCGAGCGAGTACACAGTCGACGCAGACGTCTCCGAAGGAACGGCTGGGCCACAGGTCGTAGTCGCCGTCCGCCCGCCGATCGGCCACCCCGTCAGCGCCGGGTTCGCCCCCGATCTCGAGGAGACGCCCGAAGAGCTGATCGATGCGACCGACCGCGACGAGGTCGCCCGCGGGCTGGCCGCGAGCGCCGCCTTACAGGTCAAACAGGCGGTCGGAGACGGCGTCCAGCCGACCGCGAAGTAGTCTGCGAGCGCGGCGAGTCAGTCGTCTGTCGGCGGCTCGGTTCGTGGCAGCGAAAACCGAACGACGTTTCCTCGCGGGTCGTTCTCTTCGAACGTCAGATCCCCGCCGTGGGAGGTCACACACCACTGCATGATCCAGAGACCGATCCCGGAGCCGTGGTAGACCTCGGTGGCCGTTACGTCCTGATTGAGGACCTCGGTTTCGACGGCGGGAATCGGTGGCCCGTCGTCGACGACGCGAACGATAGCCCGACCGGAGGCTGGCTCGTCCGTCACCGTAACCGAGACCGATGGCGCGTCGCGGTCGTTGTGGACGATCGCATTTTCGACGGCATGGGTGATCGCGTACTCGATACCGTCATCGGCCACGACCCAGACCGGCTCGGACGCGGAGATCGCCACGTCGGCGTCGGGGTGGGCTGTGGCGACCTCCTCAGCAGCGGACCTGACGGCGGCCGTGAGATCGGTCGGGGACCGATCCGTCGCATCTGGGCTGGCAATCGCTTCGAGTTGGCCGACCGAGTCGCTCAACGAGCCGATCTCGTAGGCGATGTCGACGACCGTCTCGGCGATGTCTTCGAGGCGGTCGTCCTCGACGGCCGACTTGATCTGGTCAGCGTAGCCACCGAGGAGGGTCATCTCGTTTCGCAAGTTGTGTCGGATCACGCGGTTCAACAGACGAAGCCGTCGCTCCTGGGAGCGGTAGGTAGTGATATCGTGGATCTCGGCGAGCACGCATCGAGTGTCGTCGATCGTCGTCGGGTTGAGGTGGACCCGAACCCACCGGAGCTCGCCGGTGGCGCGTTGGATCTGCCACTCGAACACCTGGGACTCCCCCTCGGCGGCGTCACGGATCTGACTGACCGCACGCGCTTGGGTATACGTCGTCGTGGGTGCGGTGTAATCTTCGATCTCCATCCCGCGCAACTCCTCGATAGAGTAGCCATAGAGGCGCGAAAGGGCGTCGTTCCCGTCCAAAATAGCGGCCGTCTCCCCGTGGTGAAGCGTGATCCCGGTATCGAGATCATCGAAGGCGGCGGGCAACCGAACGTCGGCGGAGCGACTCATCCGGCCGATCACCGAGCCGGATCGGGGTTTGGGCCAAACGCATCGTCGAGATCGGCGAGCGTCTGGTCGATGTCCTCGATATGTTCGGTCTGAGTCTGAACGACCTCGGCGATGCTGCCGGTCTCTTCGGCGACCGTTTCGGCGCTCGCGACGGTCTGGTCGACCATGCTGGCGACCTCCTCCGTGCTCGCCGCCTGCTGGTCGGTCGCATCGGCGACCTCGGCGATGCCAGCCGAGACCTCGTTGACGGCGTCGTGAATCTCGTCTAAGATGTCGACGGCCTCATCGACGGCGTCGCTTCCCTGTTCGATCCGCTCGTTGTTCTCTTCGAGATTATCGACGGCGGCGTCGGTGTTCTCCTGGACGGTCTCGACCATCCGCTCGATCTCCGTCGCGTGCTCTTTCGAGTCCTCGGCGAGCGATTTGACCTCTGAGGCGACGACGGCGAAGCCGGCGCCCGCCTCATCGGCGTGGGCCGCCTCGATCGAGGCGTTGACCGCTAAGATGTTCGTCTGGTCGGCGATCTCGTTGATCACTTCGACGATCTCGTCGATCTGCTGGACGCTGTCGCGGATCGTCCGCACGTCGTCTGCAACGTCGTCAGCAGCCGCCTGGATCCCCGCCATCGCCTCGCTGATCTCGGTCGCCGACTCCTGGCCGGCTTCGGCGAGTTCGCGGGCCTGCTCCCCGCCGGAGGCGACCTCCTCGGAGGAGGAGGCGATCTCCTCGACGGCCGCCGACAGGTTCGACGTCTCGTTGGCGACCTGCATGACGGACTCGTGTTGCTGTTGGGCCTCCGAGTGGATCTCGGTGAGTCGGCCGTCGATCTCGACGGTCGTATCGCTCAACTGTGCGAGAGAGGACTGGATCTGGCGTGTCGCCTCGTTCTCGTACGTCGTGTCGGCATCGATGTCGGACATATCGTCCGTATCGATGTCCTCGACGGCCTCTTCGTCGTCGAGAGACTGTTGTGTCACAGCCATCGATAGTCAGGCGCTTACATTAATCTTTATCCCAAACTAGACTGGTGGGGATTGAACGCGGACGTACAGAGCGATAGGATTTTACGCGGCTGACTAGATAGTCAGGGCGATGCGGTGGAGACGGACGCGAGGGCCGGAGACGAGTAGCCGACGACGACGGACAGCAACCGACGGCCACTCGGCACCTGTCGAGAGGAGCGGTGGCGACGGGAGGAGCGGTGGGTAACCTAAAGCGGCAGTTTCTGAGCGGGCTGGTCGTGATCTTACCGATAGGAGTGACTGCGTTCGTGGGCTGGTATCTGTACCGACTGGTCGCGGGACTGCCAGCGGTGCAACTGATCGAACCAGCGGCTCTTCGCGTGATCGTGACAGTGCTGACACTCGGTGGGCTGCTCGTCGTCGCCGGCCACATCTCCCGGTCGCTGTTTGGCGTTATCCTGACGTCGACCATGGATAGTACGGCCGACCGGGTTCCGGGGCTGCGGGTCGTCTATAACGGCTCGAAGACCGCCCTGGAAGCGGTCGTCGAAAACCGGGCGACGGTCGAATCGGTGAAAGTGGAGATGTGGGACGACCTCCGAATGACCGGGTTCGTCGCCGATCCGGAACCGGTCGACGGCGAGGTGACGGTCTACGTACCGCTGTCGCCACCGACGGCGGTCAGTGGCTTCGTTCTCAGCGTCGCCGAAGAGGATGTGATCGAGACCGACGAGTCGACCGGACGGGCAGTCGTCCGCGTCGTGACCGCCGGATTTGCCGGCTGAGTCGCGACGAACTCACGCCGTCGAGTCAGTCTGCTCGGTCGCACACCACTGACAGAACGAAATCTCGGGGTCGAGTTCACGGTTACAGGCTGGACACCGTGCCACCGTCTCCGATGCGTGCGGATCGACCGGTGTGTGCGGATCGTCCGGCGCGTGTGAATCGTCCGATGTGTACGGATCGTCCACTGTCTCTCCATCCGACTCGACGACGGGCGTGCGAGCGTTGTGTCGTCGCGCGAGGAGATACGCGTCGAGCATGCTCAACCCGCCAACGATCGAGACCGGCGCGATGTCCCAGAACGACGCCCCGCCCGGATCAGTGATCGCAGACGTGGGGACGAACAGGCCGCCGATGAGCATCGCGAGGGCGAGCCACCCGGCCGCGCGCAGCCACCGTCTGAGATACGCCTGCCCGAGCCCGGTCACGAGAAGCCCGAGTCCAGCGGCCAACCACGGTCGTTTCTGTGACGGCTGCGTCCCCATACCATAACTGAATGTCCAGTCAGTACTAACCCTTACTCTCTACCGATACGAATCAGGGTGGCCTGTCGAGGATCCCATAGAGAGAAGTGCCGACTGATCATTCAGTCAGCTAGTGCCAGCGGCGGGACACACATCGTAACGAGAAGTATTAACCAGTCTGACTGAATAGTTGGTCACCAGTCAACGCGCATGAACGAGCGAGAACGGTACGATGGCCGGCTCGATCAGCGCCTGTTCGAGGTCCTCGAGGGCGAGGGCGGCTGTGAGCGCGTATCGAGCGTCATCACGGCGGACGTCCCGAACAGGCTCCCAGGACAGCTGTTGCTCGAAATAGCCGACCTCACTGATCGGCAGGTCGCCACCGAGACGGCACTCGACGCCGCAGTCGCCGTCGAACTGGCGTGGCTCCACCAGTACCTCCACGCGATCCCGAGAGTGAAGGGAGCGCTCGACGCACCCGCCGCCCAGTCACCGTACGACGGAAACACCATCGCGGCGATCCTCGACGGGGACCTGCTCCAGGCACAGGCGTTCGCCCGGCTCTCGGCGGCGGTCGAGGAGCCGGAGACGACGAGTCGCTGTTGTCGCCATCTCTCGCGGGCGTCGATCCACAGTTACGAGCGTCTCGCCGAGAACGAGGGCGGCCCGGACGCCACGACGTTCGCACCAATAACGGGCGTCGCAGCCCGGATCGGAGCGGTACTCGGCGGCGCCGACCGGCCAGTCGCGGCGTCGATCGAACGAAGCGCGCGGGCGACGGCTGCGGCGACTCCGGTTCGAACGCCACAGCACAACCTCCGCACCTACAGCAGCCGCGGCGTCGACGATGCCGTCGAGGAGTTGCTCGATGTGATCGGCGCCACAGACGTCGAACGAGCACGGATCGACGGCATCGTCTCACGGACGCGATCCGCGGTTCGAGAGCCGGAGCCGTGACCGAACACCGTCGGAGCCACCGGGAATATATACACCAGTGGTCAATACCACCCATATGAGTGAGCAAGGGGACAACCGGTTCGACGGGTCGGGGTCGAGCGAAACGGTCGACGAGATTATCGAAGCGACCTACCGGGCGCTGAGCAAGCACGGCTATCCGGAGACGACGATCGCCCGCATCGCCGCGGAGTTCGACAAGAGCAAATCGCTTCTCTACTACCACTACGACAGCAAAGACGAGCTGCTTGAGGACTTCTTCGGCTTCCTCTGTGACCGCCTCGAAGAGGATCTGGCCGACCACTCTGACGAGGATCCACACGAACAGCTGCTGGCGTTACTCGACCGAATCCTCCCCTCGGCGTCGAACGACGAGCAGTTCCAGTTCCGGCAGGCGTACTTCGAGATCCGAGCGCAGGCGCCACACAACCGAGCCTACCAGGAAAAAATCAGCCGCTCCGACGAGCTCGTGTTGAACGCACTCACCGAAACGATAGAGCGGGGAATCGAGTCTGGACGGTACCGCGACGTCGATGCGAGCCAGCGAGCCGAGCTGATCTTCTCTTCGCTGATGGGAATCATAGAACGGGCCACGACGCTCGAAGATCGAGCGCTCCTCGAGCGAAACCGGGAGGCACTGACCCAGCGGATCGAACACTCCTTGCTTGCGACCGCCGACGAGACGGAAGCCACCGATTCGACGACACAGTCGGCCTGAGACGACGCCGAGCGTTCCGGGACGATACACTTTACTCGCCGACGGCCGTGCATCGGCCATGGAGGGCGATCGGCCGCTGGTCGAGTCACGGTACCGCCGGCTCGTGCTGTACGCGAAACACAACGGCGGGCGGATCGTGGCGGATCTGTCCTTGCTGATCGTCTGGGTGTTCACGGCGACCGCCGCCTTCGACTGGCTCGAACAGCCGACCTGGCTGCTGTACGTCGTGTTGTTCGCCGGCGTCGTGCTCTACTCGCGTATTACCCCGACCTGGGAGCGCCCGTATCGGAGCCCGGACTGAGAGTCGGAGCCTGGACTGACGGACTGTCGTCGACAGGACAGGTACAGCCCCTCACAGCGGAACGTGTCGCAACAGCGGAACGCCGACGGCGACGAGCCAGAGCAAGACGCCGGTTCTGACGTGACCGAAGCTGGCGACGGGTGAGCGAGCCGTCTGCGAGGCGCCGGCGGCGATGAATCCGAGGGCTACTGCCAGGGAGATCCGGTGAATAATCGTCTGCAGCGCCAGCGACGTCACGCCGAGCCCGCCGAGGTCGAGAAACGTGGCGACGACGAACCCGATCGCCGCGGCGGTAAACGCCGGCAGGACGTCGAGATGGCGGGCGCTGAGGTAGGTGACGATCGGCAGTCCACAGATCAGGAGTGGGTAGAAGGCGGCGACGATGAGCTTCGGGTTCGTCTCGGAGAACAGCAACTCGGCCTGCACACCGCCGACCCGCACCACCGTGTAGACGGCGACGATGGCGGCAATGACGAGCAACGCCCGGACGGTCGCCTGGACGCCGTCGTCTTCCCACCAGTTGGTGACCTCCGTGCGCCGCGTCAGCGCTCGGACGCCGAACGATCCGACCAGGACGAGACTCAGCAGCACCGTCGCCCGCTCGTCGATCTCGACGACGGTCATCCAACCGTCGCTGTCGGAGCTGCGGTCGTTGCCCATCCACTCCCGCGAGAGGGAGTCGACGTACCAGCGGTCGAAGAACTCCGCTTCGACGTACGACTGTGACTCCTCGATGCTGTGGACCGAGTGGCGCAGTTCGAACCAGTCCCAGTGTTCCCAGTGGGCCTGCATCGCCGTCCAGTTGTCGTCGGCAGGGTCCGTGTAGGCGCGAATGTGATGGCGTTCACCGAGATAGGCGCCGTCTTTGAGCTGGTAGGATTCGTCGACCCAGCGGCCGTCCTCGCCGGGTGGATCGATGTAGGTGTAGCGAACCGAGCCGTCGGCACTGCCCCACGCGGTTGAGGAGTCGTTGAGGATGCTGTCCTCGTCGTGGCCCACGTCGGCCTCGTCCTCGTCCAGTTCTTCCCACTCGCCTGTAGACTGCTGGCGAAGCAGGTCCTCGGTCGTCTCCGCGTCGCCGTAGACGAGCAGGTTGAGCGCCAGCGTTCGTTGGGCGGTGGACTCGCCCGAACTGGTGTAGAGATACAGTTCACTTCCGTCCGCGAGGGTCTCGGTCTGGAACTCCTCGCTGTCCGTTCCGTCACTGATTTCGGCGCCGACCATCGACCCCGTCACCGTCACTAACAACACCGCAAAGAGCAACGCGACCGCCGTTCGGGGTCGAATCTCGACGCGCACGGTCGCCACGTAGGGAGGGGGGGTTCGAGTATCTTTTCGTCGGGTGTGACACAAGTCGGTACGCCACGGAGGCGCTATCCGGCCCTACGAAATCTGGTGTGGAGGATGGGCGGTGGGACGCAGCGAGTTCTCGACAAGGGGAAGGTCCGAGAGGGTTTGTTCGGTGAGTCCCAAAAGCACCTGTCGGAACAGCGGGCCGTCCGCGGCGCCGTTGAGTTGGATCACTAGCCCGCTGTAGCTGACTTATTCCCCGAACGCGGCTGCCGCGGTCGTCCTGGCGAGTAGCCCCTCGGGGTCGATCGTCGCGTCTGCACCAATTTCGGCGAGGTCCGCTTCGTGGCCCGACGGCGTGAGAGCAACGAGACGCGCATCCGGGTCGACTCGCCGAGTTGCGAGGACGGCATAGGGCGTCGTCTCGGCCCCAGTCGCGACGACGATTGTAGCCTGCTCTCCAGCAGTTTCGCGTTCGATGACCGCGTCATCTGCGGGATTCTCGACACGGACATCGATCCCATCGGCCTCGAGCTTCCGCGCCCAGTCGTCGTCAGGTGTCACCACCGTAAGCGATGCCTGCTCAGCGAGTTCATCGGCGATTCGCTCGCCGAGATCGGCGCTGCCGAGCAACAGAAGTGAGTGCTTATCGCGGGATCGGTCGGCGCGGGTGGCTCGGGCACCGGCACGCGTGAGGCGGGACTCGAGTGCCGGTCCGAAGAGGGAGCCAGCAACGGCGAGGATGCTCGCCGGCCCGAGGAGAATCAGCGTGATGGCGAACAGGCGTCCCGCCTCGGTAGTCGCGTGGACGTCGCCGTAGCCGACGGTGCTCGCAGTGACGAGGGTGAAGTACAGCCCATCGATCAGTCCGTCGACGCCGTGGATGTCGGTTCGGAGGACGTAGGAGCCAACCGTCCCGTACAGGAGGAAGCCGCCGATTGCGAGCAACGCGCCGGTCTGGGTCGCCGTGAGGGCGGTCGAGCGAACGAACTGACCTCGACCCCATCGAACGAGAAGGATGGTTGCGATCACCGAGAAGACGACGAGTGGAATTGCGGTGAGGCGGGTCTGGGCAATACCGTTCATCGCCGCGAGAACCAGCAAGAACAACGCCAGAACGTACGCGAGGCGAAATCCACGGACCATCCCCCACGCGGCCGCGAGGAGGGCAAACCCGACGCTGACGGTGCTAAATCCCGTGGCCGTTTGCAGTTCGATGACGCTCTCACCGTCGAGGAATGGCTCGGCTACCATCGCTGCAAGCCCCGTCACGATCGAGACGACTGCGACGGTGACGACAATCAACACGGCAGCATGACTGTCCTGATTCCGATGCAGTGGGACGTGAACTATGTTCGTAGATCCACTGCAACCAAGATAACGTTCGGAGACACCGAAGCGTAGCTTTTTGCGCCGAGCGGTTCCGACCGAAGCGAGGAATCCCGAGGTGGAAAAAGCTACGTGTCCGGTTCTACTGCTCGTCGACCCTGAGCCGCAGTCCGAGAAGACTTCCGCCCATAATTGCGTACACGTGTCCGAGTATCAGAATCACATAGTCCCAGTGCCAGTAACCGTAGAGGGCCTGTATGAAGCCCAAGAGAACCAATGCAACCTCGGCGACCTTCCGATACCTCTCCTGATCCATTTTGCCAAAGAGTCCGGATATTTGGATAATAAATTCTGTGATCAGTATGTTCCATTCCGATAAGAACGTACTGTTCGTAGGGCGTCGGGCTGTCCGCCGGGAGTTCAAATTCACACTCAACACGCCCGTTGACGGTTGAGAGCGAGACTTTGTTCCGGTAGAATGTGGCGCTTCGCTTATGGTAAAGCAGACTCCACAATGTGAACTCTGGCTGGCTCACACGTTTGCCCTGTTTCCACCGTTCGACGCACCCTTTCGTCGCTTGGACGGCGCGTCGGATGGCTTCTTGAACGAGGTTCGCAGTGAGATCGGTTTCCTCTCCCAAAACTCAGAATTGTGTATACCTGCAGAGCCGCTGCTTTTGCACTCGCTCGTCATTGGTGTCTTTCCAACCACCAACAGCGCCATTATTCACTAGTCAGGTTCCCAACCGTACTCCTAATTTCCTTGACTTTCGCGGCCTGTTCCTCGTTAGCGGCTGCGACGGTTTCTACTTCATCTGCAATCTGCCTGGATTGTTCAAGAAGTTTGTCAACTTGTGAAGCGACTTCCTCGCTACTGGCAGCCTGATCGTCCGTCACGTCAGATACTTCCTGGATGCCCTGTGACACCTCTTGGGCGGACTGAGCAATCTCTTGTTGTGTGTCCATCGCTCCGGTAATCTGCTCGATTCCCTGGTCAACTTCCTTGGTGGTTTGCTGCAGGCTGGAGACGGTCTCAGACGTATCTTCTTTGATATCTCCGACCATTTCTTCAATCTCACTAACGTTCTCCTGAGATTCTTCGGCAAGACTCTTCACCTCGTTTGCAACGACGGCGAACCCATCTCCGTCCTCGCCAGCGTTGGCAGCCTCGATCGAGGCGTTCAATGCCAGCAAATTCGTCTGCTTTGCGATGTCGTTAATGACTTTGACTATTTCGTCGATTTCATCGATTCGGTTCTCTAACTGCTCCACGTTGTCGGCGGCGGTCTGCGCAGAGTCATCAATACGTTTTATTTTTTCGACAGCGTCTCTCCCAGCAGCCTGCCCTTCTTCAGCGAGTGTCTCAGCCTTTTTACTGGTCGCGGCTACTTCTTCGGCAGCCGATGCGATTTCTTCAATTGTTGCCGACATATCTGCAATCTCACTCGCTACTTCCTCGGCAGAGTTCGCTTGGGAACGGGTGCGTTCGCTAATCTCCTCAGTACTATTCGCTACGTCATCTGCAGTCTGTGTGACTTCTTCGACTGCAGATCCGACCTTGGTTTCGACTTCCTCTCTGAGTTCCCACTGGTTCTGGTAGGACTTGATAATTGAAACGACTTTGTCGAGGAGTTTCTGTTCCTCGGTGAGCCAGGGACCAGTGTCTTCGTCGGGCCGCTGTTCGGTGTACGTGAGCCTGATAGCTATTTGCGTTCCTGCACTGGTGGTCGTTTCCGCGGTCAACGGATGCTCGGTTCGCCTGTATCCCGGGGATTCAACGACTGTATCACCGACCTGAATTTGTGCTTCAGTTACCTCCGGATACTGGAACCACTGGTTAAGTTCGTCAACGTAGATATCGGCGAGTTCTTCAGTCCGTTTGTCGAATTCCGTGAAAAGCTCGGTTGCCCGTTTAACACATGCGAGTTCCTTTGTCCGTTCCTGCAACTCCACCCTGGCTTTTGTTTCGCTTATCTCACAGACACCTTGGCCGAGCTTGAAGTGTTCTGAAGGAAGTTCGTCTTGTTCAACTTCAGTGTCAGGGGCTCCCTCGACAGCCCGAGCCCCCAGTTCATTTGACATATGCTAACATAGTGGCAGACAATTATTAATATTATGCCTACTCTATCGTGTCCAGACCCTGTATTAGAGCGTGTCAAACGAGGTAATCACGTCACTCGTCGAGTACGTATCGACCAGGTCCTGTTTGTCAAAGTCAGAATCGTCGCTCCAGATAGCCCCCTCGCTGACGATCGCACACGCGAGGTACAGCACGTCGTCGGGGTCGGTGTCTCCGATCGCAGCTTCCGCTGTCTCGATAGCCGGATAGAAGTCGCTGGCAGGAACGACCGCAATGTACTGGAACAGGAGGTCGATGAATTGTGCCACTCTGTCCGGTTCCAGTCCGGATTTCTCCACGATCAGGTCTTCGTAGTTCTCGACTTCGTCGTGGACGAACGCTGGCGTCAGGAGATCTGGTTCAAGTGTAACGATGAGCTCCCGTGTCTTCGAGTCAGCGATGAGTGCAGAGATGACGACGTTGGCGTCGATGACCAACTTCATTCGTCGAGTCTACGCCGATTCTTCTTCGACGCGCTTGCGTCCACGCTCGTTGATTCTATCGGCGATTTTCTGCACGTCGCGCTCGGTGAGTTCGCTCTCGCTGGTGAGTTCGTCCATCATTTCGAGCGCCTCGACCTTCTCTTGGATGGCCTGTCGCGTGACCTCGCTCCAGTTGATCTCCGGGTGCTGTTCCATTCGCTCTTTGAGGTCGTCGTCCACGTTAACCGTGATACTGGGCATACAGGAATCTATGCAGACACAGAATACTGTGTCTTCCGGTGCGTCCGTTTCCTTGCACACAGAAGTCAACGGCACAAAGACCAATCCGTTCGACAGCCGAACTGGGTCCGCTGTTTACGTTTTGTCCAAATCCAGGTACTGTGAACTCGAATTCCGGTAGTACCATCGCTCACGAATAGCTGATCACGACAACAGGTTGCGTATTCCAGTCCGCGTTTTACTGGATAGGTTGGTGGGATCATAGAACGATGGTGGATAACCCAACACGACGGCAGATGCTCTGTGCGACTGGTGCGGCGAGCACGGCCGGATTCGCGGGCTACGTGACCGTTGGAACACAGGACGACGAGGATGAGGGCGAAGACACCGAATTCAACGCCGTGGACGTCATGTTCGTACGGATGATGATCCCACATCACGAGGGGGCGATCCAGATGGCCGAACTCATCCCGGAGAGAACCGACCGGGAGGAATTGCTCGATCTTCGGACAGAGATCATCGAGGAGCAAGAAGCAGAGATCGATCTCATGTGTGAATTGCTCGACGATGCCGGCGTCGCCGGTTGTGATGAGGTAGGGAGCATGATGCCCCACGAGATGGGAGAGATGATGCGCGGCGACGGGATGCACGATAACGATGACGAGATGCACGACGATGAGATGGGTAACGGAATGCACGACGACGATGAGATGGGCGACGGAATGGGACCCGACGAGATGGAGGAGATGATGCCGCGAGAGCACATGATGCCGCGAGAGCACATGATGACCCACGACGACAGGCGTGAACTCCGTCGCGCCGAAAACGAGGAGTTCGATTGCCTGTTCGCCGAACACATGATCCGCCACCACGAAGGTGCCGTCGCAATGTCAGAACACGTCTTGGACGAAGGTGAATCCGAGCGCGTTGCCGACCTCGCGGATGATATTATCGATGCCCAGCAGGAAGAGATTGAACTGATGGAAGAGTGGCGAGACGACTGGGATTGTTGATTTACAAACCCCAACTTGGTCTCGTTCGGAGGTATTTCTGGCCATTCAAGGAGATAACACACCCAATAATTAGGATTCTGTGTGACGAACAACAAGAACAGCGGCCGTCAATGAATCGTTCCGTTCGTTCCTCGCGGACATCTCTCCAGTGAAGGACCCGACGACTCCGGGGAACGGCTGCAAGGGAGGCACTACCCATGTCACAATACGATCCCGCGGACACGCCCGATTCGCATCACGTCCACGAAGAGCAATCACGCGATGAAAAGCCGACTGACCGTGATTGCCCGTGCTGTCGAGTCTGTGGACTGGCCGCCGAGAGGGCCGACCGTTCTGAAAAGCCGCCGGCTCGACACGAATCTCGGGAGGAACAGCATGCGGAACACGCTCACGAGCCGTCTGACCACGCACACGAAGATCTCGCTGACCACGATCACGAGGCGCACGTCGATCACGCCGGTCACGAGGAGATGTTCAAGCAGCGCTTTTTCGTCTGCCTCGTGCTCTCACTCCCGGTGTTGTACTACAGCCCAATGCTCCAGGAGTGGTTCGGCTACGCCGCCATAACGTTCCCCGGGAGTCAGTTCGTCGGGCCGGTTCTTGGTACGATCGTCTTCCTCTTCGGTGGAATTCCGTTCCTACGGATGGGCGCAGTCGAGGTGCGGAACCGCGAACCGGGGATGATGCTGTTGATCTCGCTGGCGATCACCGTTGCGTTCGTCTACAGCGTCGCTGCGGTCGCGTTCGGGATCGGCGAGCCGTTCTTCTGGGAACTCGTCACGCTGATCGTCATCTTCTTACTCGGCCACTGGATCGAGATGCGCAGCGTCCGACGCGCCTCGGGCGCGCTCGACGAGTTAGCCGAGCTGATGCCGGACACAGCCGAACGGATCACCGAGGACGGTGAGACCGAAGAAGTCCGCGTTGACGACCTCACTGAAAACGACCTCGTGCTCGTGCGACCGGGTGCGAATGTTCCCGCTGATGGCGTCGTCGAGGAGGGCGAGTCGAACGTTAACGAGGCGATGGTCACCGGCGAGTCCCGACCGGTCAAGAAAGAACCGGGCGACGAGGTGATCGGCGGGACAACCAACCGCGACGGTAGCCTCCGGGTGCGCGTGACCGCGACGGGCGAGGAGACGACGCTTTCGGGCATCATGCGGCTGGTCGAGGAGGCCCAGCAGAGTAAATCACGGACGCAGGTACTCGCCGATCGAGCGGCGGGCTGGCTGTTCTACGCCGCGATCGCAGTAGCTGCCGTCACTGCCGTCGCGTGGACCGTCGCTGCCGGGTTCGGATTGACAGTCGTGGAACGGGTCGTCACCGTACTCGTGATCGCCTGTCCACACGCACTGGGACTTGCCGTTCCACTGGTCGTCGCCATCAACACGACGATGGCAGCGCGCAACGGGATGCTCATCCGTGATCGGATCGCCATGGAAGAGGCACGTAACCTCGATACGATCGTCTTCGACAAGACAGGGACCCTCACGAAAGGGGAACAGGGGGTCGTCGATGTGGCCACGGCTGACGACTGGGATGAAGACGAGTTGCTGGCAGTGATGGCTGCCGCCGAAGGCGACTCCGAACACATGATCGCGGAGGCGATCCGTGAGGAGGCCGATGAACGAGGGCTTTCCGTACCAAGTGTGCGAGAGTTCGAGGCGCTCGAAGGCCGCGGGGTCCGTGCGACCGTTGAAGTCGAAGCGGCGGCGACTCCCGGCGTGGACGGGGATAGCGTGCGAGACGGCGAGACGGTCCACGTCGGTGGACCCAACCTGCTACGCTACCTCGATGTTGAACCGGACACCGACCTCAAAGCGTTCGCAGACGAGGCTGGGGAACGCGGCCAGGGAGTCGTCTACCTGCTTCGAAACGGCGAGGCCGTGGGCGCAGTCGCGCTCGCGGACGTGATCCGCGACGAGAGTTTCGAGGCGATCGATGCGCTCCACGAGATGGACGTCGAGGTTGCGATGCTCACCGGCGATACGGAAGACGTCGCCCGCGCCGTCTCCGAGGAACTCGACATCGACACGTACTTCGCCGAAGTCCTTCCGGAAGACAAGGACAAGAAAATCGTCGAACTCCAAGACCAGGGTAAACTGGTAGCGATGGTTGGCGACGGGGTGAACGATGCACCCGCACTGACGCGTTCTGATGTCGGCATTGCGATTGGCTCGGGGACTGACGTTGCCGTGGAATCCGCTGATGTCGTCCTCGTGGAGAACGATCCGCGAGACGTCGCACACCTCGTGCAGTTGAGCCGGAAGAGCTACCGGAAGATGCGGGAGAACCTCGTGTGGGCGGCCGGCTACAACGTGTTCGCGCTGCCGCTCGCTGCTGGCGTGTTGGCTCCGATCGGCATCCTACTTTCACCAGCTATCGGTGCTGTCCTGATGTCGGCGAGTACTGTCATCGTCGCAATCAACGCCCAACTCCTGCGAGGGGCTGATCTCACAGTATGAGTTGGCCTCCGATCAGTAGCTTACTGGCGAAGAAGACCGTTGAGAGACGCTCACGAATTCATTAGCCGGGATGGTGTAGTACTTCCACTATGCAGGCACGTATCACGACGGAATTGGAGTGTACGCCAGAACGAGCGTGGATTGAAGTACTCCGACCCGAGTTGCTGCTGCTCGTCTCGTGGCCGCTGATGACGTTCTATCCGCTCGATCCGGAGTCGTTTCGACCGTGCTTATCGACGAACTTCCGGAGTAAGATATTGATCATAATCATATCTGATCGCACTACGTGTCCTGATGCGTGGGATTCGGGGACTAACTAACATACTTGGACAGCGTATCTCAGAATATGACAACCGATGATTCGCTAGTTCGGACGGTCCTGATCGTCATCGCTGCGATCCTGCTTCTGCCCTTCCTCATGATGGTAGTGATGATGCCGATGATGGGCGTATGGGGATGGGGACACATGTGGGACGGTAGTATGTGGAACGGCACAGGAGCCACGTGGATGTGGCTTCTCATGTCGGTGGTGCCTTTGCTCATAATTCTCGGGGCCGGGTACCTCCTGTACAGTTCGATTCGCCAGTCCAGTACTCAACAAAGTGATACTGCACTCGAAGAGCTGAGAACGGCCTATGCCCGTGGCGATATTTCGGATGAAGAGTTCGAAGAACGCCGCGAGCGACTCCAAAGCAAGGTGTAGTTTCTAGGAAAATTAGTTCAGAAGTCTCATTGATTCTTGAAAGTGGATCCAGTTTCTCAGGATCGAAGTCAGTAAATCATACACGTGTCACCGTCCCGAATTCGGCTGGCTCAGAACCCCGCACATTTTGGATGCTCGCGTCAGGTCGAAGTGTTCTGTAATAGAATAAGTGCCGTTTTTGGCCTCCTGGAGAGGTCTTACGCCAAATCCCCAAACCATGGGCCCTGACGGATTCGAACCATCGACCACTCGGTTATGAGCCGAGCGCTCTAACCAGACTGAGCTAAGGGCCCGTACTACGAACCAAGTCAGGTTCGACAGATAACAGTTACTCTCTCCCCGCCAGACGCGAGTTCGGTCGACTGTCGGTTGCCGGCTCACACACCCACTCGAGACCGACTGCTCACCCCGAACGATGGCTCGTCGCGAGCCCGGCCAGGTGGGGCGCTTCGGGGACGATCAGTTCCTCGCAGGCGGTCCGACAGGCGTTCGTGCTGCCGGGGAGGCAGAAGACCGGGGTGTCGACGGCGATACCGGCTGTCGCCCGGGAGGCCATCGCTCGCGTACCGACCTCGTCCCAGGAGAGCGACCGAAACAGTTCGCCGAAGCCGGGCAGGTCGCGCTCGAACAGCGGACGAACCGCATCCGGCGAGACATCGTCGGCCGTAACTCCGGTGCCACCCGTCGTAAGTACGACGTCGACGTCGTCGCGGGCGACGAAGCCGCGCACCGCCGTCCGGATCGCGGCGTAGTCGTCCCGAACGAGAGCGCGCTCGCGAACGTCGTGGCCCTCGGCTTCGAAGCAGTCCCGGATCGTATCACCGCCGGGGTCGTCAGGGTCGGATTCGTCAGCTCGAGAGCTCGAGACCGTTACGATGGCGACGTACAGGGGATCGATGACGTCGTGGCCGTGCTCGTCCGTCTGGCGTCTGGAGTCGTCTGTCGGCATGCCGTTGTCTCTGGGTTGGCGCTACAAATATGCTCGTGGGAGGATCGCGTTCGCTCCTCGCGAGGGATGCGCGGATAAGTAGCGTCACGGGAACGCATAGTGTTCCCGTTTGCGCGAAAATTTCTTCGAAATTTTCGAACGCCGAAGCCAGGACTCGAACCTGGGACAACCTCGTTAACAGCGAGGTGCTCTACCATCTGAGCTACTTCGGCTCGTCTTCAGGTACTCGCGAGCATTTGATAGGGCTTTCGTTTTGCCGGCTATGAGTTCGACACCCTTTCACGAGGGGGCCGAGTACCCCTATCCGATGACAGCCGACGAGGCCGATCTCGAGACCGTCGTCGCGCGGGTCCACGAGCGGGTCGATCCGGACGGCGACGAGCGCGCGGCGATGGATACCATCGCAGAGACACTACGAGAACGCGCCGAGCGCGCTGCGACAGCGCTGTGTCCGAACGCAGACGTATTACAGGTCGGCTCGACGGCCCGAGGAACCTGGATCAGCGGCGACCGGGATATCGACGTCTTCGTCCGGTTTCCGCCCGAACTCGATCGCGAGACGCTAGCCGAGTATGGGCTCGAAGTCGGGCATGCGACGTTGCCGGAGGGCCACGAGGAGTACGCCGAACATCCCTACGTGTCGGGGACGTACGACGGCTTTGACGTCGACATCGTCCCCTGTTTCCGGCTCGAGCGCGCGACCGAGATCCGATCGGCCGTCGACCGGACGCCATTTCACACCCAGTATCTGCGCGAGCAGCTTACCGCCGAGCTGGCCGCAGACGTTCGCGTCACGAAACAGTTCATGAAGGGAATCGGTGTCTATGGCAGTAACCTCCGCACACGTGGATTCAGCGGCTATCTGACCGAATTACTGGTCTGTGAGTACGGCGGCTTCCGCCCGCTGCTTACCGCGGCTGCCGACTGGCACCCGCCCGTTCGTCTCGATCCGGAAGCCCACGGACAGGCCGAGTTCGACGACCCGCTGGTCGTGATCGATCCGACCGATCCCGAGCGAAACGTCGCCGCAGTCTGTGCACCCGAAAACGTCGCGCGATTTCAGCACTACGCCCGCACGATCCTCGAGAATCCCCGGATCGAGCTGTTCGAGCCGCGATCTCCCGAGCCACTGTCGGCCGACCAAGTCCGAGCCGAAATCGAGCGCCGGGAGACGACACCAGTTGCGATCCGGTTTGACACACCAGATCTCGTCGACGACCAGCTCTACCCACAGCTTCGAAAGTCGCGCCAGGGGATCGTCAGCGGCCTCGACGAGCGGGGGTTCGACGTCGTTCGATCGGCCGCGTTCGCCAACGAGAGTGCGGCCGTCCTCGTCGAACTGGCGGTGACCGACCGCCCTCGGATCGAACACCACGACGGCCCACCAGTCCACGTCCGCGAGCACGCCGAAGGGTTTTACGACGCCTACGCCGACGATACAACCGCCTACGGGCCGTTCATCGACGGAGACCGGTACGTCGTCGAGCGCCCACGAGAGTTCACTACCGCACAGGAGTTCTTAGCGAGCGACCGTCTCCTCGACGTCGGACTCGGGGCCCACGTCGCGACAGCTCTCGAGGAGGGGTACGAGGTACTTGTCGGGTCGGAGACGGTCGAGCTGGCGTCGACGTTCGGCCACGAACTTGCTGTCTACTTCGACCCACGGCCCTGAGGGTTCCAGCCTCTCAGGACGAACGGTCGTGAACATCCTGAACCGCTTCGATCAACTCCAGCGTGCCGTCGCTCACCTCATTGGCCGGCTCGACCGGCTCCCGGCCATCGAACGTCTCGTGGATGGTGGCGACGCTGTCAGCGAGAACCTCGAGACCGTAGCCACCCTCGAGGAGAAATGCGAGGTCAGCACCGGTCGTCTCGGCCAGCGATCGCATCCGGTCTGCGAGCAACGCGTACGCCTCTGTCGTGAGACGAATCCTGGAGATGGGATCGTGTCTGTGGGCGTCGAAGCCGGCGCTCACGAGTATGAGATCGGGGTCGTACGATTCGATCGCGGTCGCGACTGGACCGTCGACGATGGCCACGTAATCGTCGTCGTCGGTGCCCGCTGGCAAGGGGACGTTCATTGTCGTGCCGTCGCCGGTTCCGGCTCCGGTCTCCTCGAGTTCGCCCGTACCGGGGTACAACCCCTCTTCGTGTAGCGAGAAAACGAACACGGACTCGTCGTCATAGAAGATGTCCTGCGTGCCATTGCCATGGTGGACGTCCCAGTCGAGAATGACGACGCGCTCGGCGCCGAGTGATTCCTGTGCGTGTCTGGCAGCGACGGCCGCGTTGTTGATGAAACAAAACCCCATCGCGTCGTCCTCGACGGCGTGGTGGCCAGGCGGCCGTCCGAGCGAGAACGGTGTCTGTCGTCCGTCGGCACCGCCGAGCGCGGCTTCGACGGCCCAACAGGCGAGGCCAGCGCTGTGGCGGATCGCGTCCCAGCTTCCGTCGCTGGCGGTCGTGTCCGGGTCCCACTCACCACCGCCGTCGGCACAGAACTCGGCGACAGCATCGACGTGTTCACGGTCGTGCGCGAGAGCCATCGTCTCCATTGAGGCAGGGGTTCCATCGACGTACGTCACGCCGTGGAGTCGTGAGAGGCGCTGTCGGATCGCCCGAAGTCGGTCCGGCGACTCCGGATGGCGTTGGCCAGGGTCGTGTGCCAGACAGGCCTCGTTGTAGCCAAACTGCATCGGTCACTCAAACAGCGAGAAGTACGTCTCGATGTCGTCGTCGGTGATCGTTCGCCGGTCGGCGTGGTGGGCGAGAATCGCCGCAGCCCGAGCGACGTTGTCGGTGTAATCTTCGAGGATATCCGCGAGCGCGATGCGGGCATCCATAGAGACGCGGTACCGGTCGTCGATTCGGCGTCTGGCGATGCGGTCGACCGGCGCAATGGGAAGTTCGAGCTCGTCGGCGTCGACTGCCGTCTGGACCCCGAAGTCGTCGGCCATCAGGGTCTTTCGCCCGTCCGCAGTCGCCCGTTCTGCGGCGTCGACCGCCAGCTCACTCCCGTGGGTCTGAATTCGCGTCGCGAGTTCCTGTGACGCGTCGGCGCTCACTCGGAGATCGCCCGCGTTCCGCCGGATGATGGTGTCGACCGGCGCGAACGGGAGTTCGACGTTCATGATGTGATAGCTGGAGCTAACGCCCTTAACGCTTTTCGTAACGCCGCGAAGACAGTCACCGGCGCGCTAGAAGACGTCGTTCGCCTCGAGTCGTCCATCGCGGACGGTTCCGCGAACGGTCACCTCTTCACCGAGACCGAGGTCTGCGCCGGTATCGACGCTCATCGTCGTCTCGCCGTCGTCTAAGACGACCGGTTCCCCGGCCTGAACGACGACACCAGTGAACTCGAGTTCGTCGCCCTCGGCTGGCTCACCATCGGACGAGTTCGCGACGTCGGAACTCGAGTCCGGTGTAGCGGGGCGTTCGGAGTCGTCACCATCCGCGCCCTCAGAGCCGTCACTTCCGGTTCCGTCGGCGAATGCCGAGAGTCCGGCCGAGGCGGTGTCGTCGGCCGCCGAATCAGGGGTTTCGGCGGCCGTCTCGGTGTCCAGAATAGTGACCGTCGAGCGCCAGCCTGCCGAGGCCTCGAGATCGTCCTGCCAGCCGTCCTGGATCTCGACGTCGGCGAGGGCAACCTCGTCGCCGGGGCCGATGTCGAAATCCGCCTTCTCGCCCCACATCGCCACGCGGATATCGCCGGTGGCATCCTGGATGCGAATGTTTCTGACCTGGCCCTCAGAGCCGTCGTCGCGGTCGAAGGTGCGTTTAGGATCGGCCGAGCGGACGACGCCCGCGATGTCGACCGTCTGACCGATCTCGACGGCCTCGATCGGCGTGCTGTCGGGGACGTAGGCGACGTCTTCGTCGACGACCTCGACCGCACCCCGATCGCCGACGTGGAGTTCGAGGTCGCCGTCGCGCTCGCGGACGTAGCCGTCGACAATTTCGACGGCACTACCGACGTCGATCTCCTCGGCTCGGGGCGCTTGGTCGTCCCAGAGGGTGACGCGAATGCGCCCGGTCTGGTCGCCGAGCGTGAGGTTCGCGACCTTCCCCTCGGAGCCGTCGTCGCGGTCGAACGTTCGGACCGAGTCAGTGGCGAGCACTTCGCCGACGAGATTGACGTTCGAGAGACCGAGCGAGAGCGCCTCGACGGTGTGGGTATCCGACAGCTGGACGTCAATCTCGGTGTCGTCGTCGGGCTGGACGTCGTCGACGCTCACCTCGACGCCCGAAAAGCCCTCCTTCGGGCGGCCTTTCACGCGGAGGACCTGCCCCTCCTCGAGCTCCTCGATGGCGGCTTCAGCGTGTTCGTCCCAGAAGGCCGCACGCACGGCGCCGGTCTCGTCTGCGACTTCGACGTTAACGACGCGGCCGTCTTCGTCCTCGCCGTCGCGCTCGAACGTCCGGACCTCACCGATGGAGACGACCTTCGCGACGAACTTCACCTCCTCCATTCCGGGTTCGATGTCCCCGACACCGCCGACCTCACTCTCGTCGAGTTCGTGAGCGACCAGCATCGCTGCCGTCTCCTCGTCGGCGAGTCCACCCATCTGCTCGACCTTCGCCTCGACCGCCTCGCGAAAGCGCTCGAGCGAGACGTCGGCCTCGAGGTCCTCGTAGACCTCCTCGATGTCGCTCATACTACTGCGGACCAGGCGCAGGCCGCGCATAAGCGTTGTCCATTCCTCCGGTGTGACCCTGCAAGCGACGCCGTGGCCGGTCTGGAACCGAGTCTCGAATCGTGATCATACCGGAGCCTGGTTCGTCATCGAATATAAACGCTCGCGAGGGAAGGCGTGGATCAGACGATTCGCGGCGTCGCCGGGTACTCCCAGGTCTCGCCCTGCAAGGCCTTTACCGCAGCCAGAATGCAAAAGACGACGTTCAGAATCGAGACGACGAACAGGAGGACGATTCCAATCGCCACGAAGACGAGAACGAACGAGACGAGCATGTAGACGGTGAACATGAGCTGCCAGTTGAGCGCGTTTCTGGCGTTCTCGGTGGCGAACTGACCGTCCGCGACGACGTAGACGATGAGTGGACCGATGAGCCACGTGAAAAGTGGGAGGACGTGGGCAAGCACCGCGAGCGCCGTCTGGTCGCCGGTCGTCTGGGACGGCGTCGGCCGAGTCTGATAATCGTCTCCGGTCGGTTCGTCCCACGCATCGTCACGTCTGGACGACGCTCCCCAGCCGTCGTCGGCGACGGGTTCGCCACACTCGGAGCAGAACTTCGCTCCGGGACTGAGCGCAGAGCCGCAGTTGTCGCAGTAGTCGTCCGACATGCCACTCACTCGCTACCCGAGGTGCTTAAAACGCGGGGCGCGGTTTCCCTCGCGGAGGCCCGTGCGGTCCGGTGGCGAGGCCCGCCCGCCCCGCCCTTTCGAAAGGGCTTTAACCGGGACAGGGCTACGAGTAGATGAGTCCTGATAGGGTAGTGGACTATCCTCTTGGCTTGCGGAGCCAGGGACCGGAGTTCAAATCTCCGTCAGGACGTTTCTCTGCAGCACAACACGACGAGCAAAGCGAGGAGTCTGTGCTGCAGGAAACTCCACCGGAGATTTGAGCAGACCAGTGGCAGCCCGCGAAGGGCCGGAGGCCCGAGCAGGAACCTCTGGGCGAGTTCAAATCTCCGGAACGTCTTCGACGTTCCGTGCTGTACGCTCGCTTTGTCACCGGCGGCTTCGCCGCCGGTTTCCAGCGGGACCGAAGGTCCCGCCCGCTTCGCGTACAACTCCGTCAGGACGCTCACTTATCGCGACGGCTTCGCATTGCTCAGCCGTCGCTCTCGGTTCGGTCCTGACGTGCCCAACGCTCACTCCGTTCGCGTTGGACTCCGTCAGGACGCTCAACCAGAGAAGCGGTGAGTTTTGTTCGTCCCCGCGTTACTCAAGTGATTTCGCTCGGTTCTGGAACTCGCCACCGCATTCCGAACAGGTTCCGGGGTGGGTTTCGGCCGCGACGATCCGCCCACACTGGAGGCACTCGTACTCCGAATCGATCTCGGAGGTGTCGTTCTCGACGTCTTGGCCTTGTGGCATATGTAACGATTCGATCCCAGAAGGCAAATATTGCACGGATACATGTCATTTACTGACATAGATTCGCCGAAGAGACGAGAACAGCGTCGCCACTCACGACTGATAACTGGGCGAGAGGAGTAAGCCCCCTTCTGTTCACCCCGGCATTCGGCTGAGCGTCCACGCCGCCCGCAAAGCGGTGCGTTCGGGCTACCTACGACGCGGACTTGCACCGGTGAGGATTCGCCGTTCCATCGATCCTCGGCCGTCGACCCTCCGCGGGTTAGCTCCCCTTCCTCGCGGTCGGGTTCGCGCGCCTCATCGGTCGAGCCGAGACGTGTCGTTTCTGTTCCAGAGCCAGCGGTCTCCCGCTCCGGACTTGCGTCCGGTCACCTGCCCGAACGGTGGGGGGACTTTCCTCGCGTGCGTGGCCCGTCCCGGAGGGACGAACCACGTTGGGTGGCCACACCGTCGCCAGCGTGGCCATCGCGGCAGCCAGGCTCTCTCTCCCAGCTAGAGTAGGGCCTTCAGGCGAATAAGTCCCTCGGTCGGGGGGTCATTCGCGTCTCTTCGAATGGAAGCGTTTTAGAGCGAGCCGTTCATGTACACCTGTATGTCACAGGGACAGGGTGTCGACCTCTCCTACGAAGACGGCGCGCGTGCCGTCGAACTTGCACGTGAGTCCGTCGAATCCTTCGTTCGTCACGGCCAACGAGAACATCCGGGTAGCATGCGCGAAGCCTTCTACGAGCGAACGGGCGCGTTCGTCAGGCTCGAGTCCACCCGCGGACGCGGAAGTCTTCGCGGCTGCGCCGGGGGCTATCGGTCGGACGAACAGCTCGGCCACGTCATCGTCGACGCAGCGATCGAAGCTGCAAGCGGCGACTCCTGTGGGTCGGAGGTCACTCCTTCGGAGCTCGACAATCTCACCGTCTCGGTCTGTACCGTCCGAAGCGTGGTCCTGACCGACGATCCAGTCGCAGACATCGAGCTCGGCACGCACGGCGTCGCCGTCGACGGCGGCGGCGAGGGGGGCTGGCTCTACCCGACCGTCCCCGTCGAGAACGGCTGGAGCGAACACGAGTACCTAGATCGAACCTGTCGCAAAGCTCGCCTCCCGCCGACGGCGTGGCAAGACGACGATGTCGTCGTCACACTCTTCGAGGGCCAGGTGTTCCGCGAGCGGGCCGGCGACGGCAGCATCGAGCAGTTGTAAGCGGCGTCGACACGACGCGATCACCAAACGAACCAGCCAGCCGGGAGCTGGTAGCAAACAGCTATATAACTATTGTGCCACAGTTGAGCGCTCGACAGTCGTGAGTGGGTTTATACGGTGGTGTCGGTCGACAGCCAAGTCGTGATGAGAGATCGCCACACCTGCACCGATCGCGACGTGATCGGGCCTGCCGACACACCGTGTCGAAAGCCAGTGACGGAACGAACAGACTGCCACACGCCGCAGACCGGAGAGCCGACAGCCTGCGGGAGTCGACGGCAGCGGGATCTCCGCCGAGGGGGGTGGCGTCGATGACCGCGATCGAAACGGCGAGCCTGACGAAACGGTACGGCGACGAGACGGCGCTGGACGGGCTCGACCTCGCAGTCGAGGAAGGCGAGGTGTTCGGGTTTTTAGGACCGAACGGGGCCGGAAAGACGACGACGATCGACCTGCTGCTCGATTTTATCCGACCGACCGAGGGGTCGGCGAGCGTCCTGGGATACGACGCACAAGCCGAAACCGACGCGGTCCGCGACCGGGTCGGCATTCTCCCGGACGGCTTCGACCTGTGGGAGCGCTCTTCGGGGTACCGACACCTGGAGTTCGCCCTCGAATCCAAAGACGGAACGGAGTCACCGGAGGCGTTACTCGATCGCGTCGGCCTAGACGAGCGTGACGCCGAGCGGCCAGTTGGGGACTACTCGAAGGGGATGCGCCAGCGCCTGGCGATGGCGATGGCACTGGTCGGCGACCCGGACGTGCTGGTGCTCGACGAGCCCTCGTCGGGGCTCGACCCCCACGGCATCCAGACGTTCCAGGAGATTATCCGCGAGGAGGCTGCCGGCGGCACGACCGTCTTCTTCTCGAGTCACATCCTCGGACAGGTGGCGGCGGTCTGTGACCGGGTCGCCATCTTAGACGGCGGCGAGCTCGTCACCGTCGACACCATCGCGGGGCTTCGCGAGCGCTCGGGCGTCGGCTCGAGCCTCGTCGTCGACGTCGCCGGGGAGCCCGCACCCGACCTCGCGTCGATCGAGGGCGTCACCGAGGTGACAGCCGAAGACGACGGTCGGCTCCGGATCACCTACGCCGACCCGGCCGCAAAGGGGCTGGCGATCCACCGGCTCGTCGACTCCGGAGCCACCGTCCTCGACTTCGAGATAGAAGAGGCGACCCTGGAGGACCTCTTCTCGGCGTTCACGGGGGTCGACGCGAAGTCCGTGCAGCGGTCGTCTCCAAACGCAGACGAAGCGGCGACGGCGGCGGCTGATGGCGGCGAGTTAGCCCAGAACGCGGACGGACCAGCAGCCGCGCCAACGGAGGTGGATCGATGAGTACGACGCTGCTGGCCCGCAAGGATTTCGAGGACGCGATTCGCTCGAAGATGATCTGGGCGGTGATGGGCGTCTTCGTCTTCCTGATGGGAATTATCGCCGTCGGCGCGGCGACCGACAACCTCTCAGAAGCCGAGCCGACGGAGGTAATCGGCGTCGTCGCCAACATCGGGGGACTCCTGCTCATCCCGATTCTGGCCCTGCTCGTCGGCTACATGGCCATCGTCGGCGAGCGACAGTCGGGCAGTCTGCGGGTGCTGTTCGGCCTGTCGCACAGCCGCTGGGACGTCTTCGCCGGCAAGCTGCTGAGTCGACTGGGAGTTATCGCCATCGCGTCAGTGGTCGCCTGCCTCGTCGCCATCGTGATCGCGGTCGGGCTCTTCGAGGATGTCCCGATCGGGACCTTCCTCGGCTTCTCGGTGCTGACGATCCTTCTGGGGATGGCCTTTACCGCCATCGGCGTCGGCGTCTCGGCGATGGCGTCCTCGCGAATGCAGGCGATGGCCGGCGCGATCGGGAGCTACGTCGTGTTCACGCTCGTCTGGCATCCGGCCGTCACGGCCGTCCACTACCTCGTCGAAGGAGAGCTGCCGGGGCTCGAGGCTCCCGAGTGGTACTTCTTCCTCCTGAGTCTGAATCCGCTCGAGGCCTACCGCGCCGTCTCAAGCGAGCTAGCAGACCAGTTCATCTGGCCGATGCTCGGCTGGCAGAACATGATCGAGGACATCCCCGAGGAGACGATGCAAGAGCCGAACGCACTCCTGGTCTCGAACCGGGTGAGCGGCGACCTGCCCTTTTACCTCAGCGACTGGTTCGCCGCCGTAATCTTGCTGTTCTGGATCGTGCTTCCGCTCGCGATCGGTTACTGGTGGTTCGAGCGGGCGGATCTCAACTGACAGGTGTTGTGTCAGGTCGTGTCGACATCTGCATCGCACTCGAGATTCGCCTGGAGCACGTCCTCGAAGGCGTCGAAGCCGGCGTGGACGACGAGCCAGAGTACGGGAACATTCACGATGGCGACGGCGACGTACGCCAATAAGCCGAATGGGCTGGCAATAGTGAAGGCGACGGCGCTCGCGATCAGAGAGAGGATGCCGATAAGCAGTAACTGAACGACCAGCCGGTTGGCGATATCGTGGGTCGTCGGTTCGGTATCGAAAGAGGGAGTTGCCATATCGACACACTCGCGACGGGATACTTATACATTTGAGTTGTCGAATTCGACCGCCTCGGCGTCGGCGAGACAGCGATCGCTGGCCGCGTCGAGGTCGAATTCCCGGACGATCTCACCATCCCGGATCAGCGGTTCGAGCAGCGCCTCACCGTCGGCGGGGGCAGCGGTTGTTCCTCTTGCCGTGGCGTCTGACTCGGACCCCGACTCGCCCGCAGAGGCCGCATCCGCCAACGCGACGTGGTGGCCGCCGTCGGGCGTCCGGTAGACATCCTTGACGCCCGAGAGCTTGCCGCGCTTCGAGATTGGCTCGTTTCCTAGTTCGACGATATCGAGGCTGAAGTCGACGGGATCAGCGTTCGTGACGTGGCTGCCGACGCCGAAGCCGTCGGCGACGTCACGCAGTTCCCGCATCGTCTCGGGCGTAATGCCGCCGCTACAGAAGATATCGACGTCGTCGTGGCCCCGTGCGTCGAGCTCCCAGCGGACCTCCCGGAGGATATGCCGGAAGTCACCGCGCCGGGAGCCCGTGGTGTCGATCCGGACGCCATCCAGGCGGTCGCCGAGCGTCTCGGCGGCCAGCAGACTCTCTGCTTTCTCGTCCCAGAAGGTGTCGACGAGGACGATTCGCGGGACGTCCTCGGGGACAGCCTCGTCGAAGGCCGTCCAGGCGTCAGCCTGATTTCCCTGCCCGAAGGCAAAGACGAGCGCGTGGGGCATCGTGCCACTTGGCTCACGATCCAGGAGTTCGCCTGCAGCGACGTGAGAGAAGCCGTCGAATCCTGCCAGCAGGGCCGCTCTCTCGACGGTTGCGGCGATGGCGGGGTGGACGTGGCGCGCGCCGAACGAAAGCGCGAGCGAGTCGGGGGCGGCACGGCGCGCCTCGAGCGCCGCCGTCGCAAACGCGCTGGGCTGTGATAGAAAGCCAAGCAGCGAGGTCTCGAGTTCGGCGAACTCCCGGTAGGGGCCCTCGATTCGCATGACTGGACCGCCGTCGAAGAGTTGACCGTCCGGCAACGCGTCGACGTCGAGCGACCGGCCCGAGAGCAGCGTCGCGACCTCACGGACGCCGGTGAACACCTCGAAGGCGCCGGTCGGGAACTGGTCGGCGGTCACCTCGGCGACGACGTGGGGATCTTTTTCGGCGTGCTCGAGCGTGGTCTGGGTCCGCTCGAAGTAGGCGTCCGTCGCCGTCCCCTCGAGAATCGCCTCCGAGGGGACCGTGTCGAACGGGTTTGACATAGGGTCGCTTTCCTCCGGAGCGCGAAAAAGCTACCCTCTCGCCACCAGAGCGCAGCTCCGGGAATGTGTGCCCGTCTCCGTCCATGACGGCGAGTTAGGGCTACGAACGGTGCCGGATTGCAAGCACGGCGACCAGCAGCGCCACGACGGCGACCGGGGCGCCCAGACCGGGGATGGCGTCGATAGCGCTGGACGAATCGTCGTCAGCCGGTTCGTCCACGGATCCTGCACCCCCGTTCTGACCGGTGGTGACGCCGGGTTCGATCGCCGAAAGATCGTCGACAGACGGTGCGCGCACGATCGTCACGGTGTCGCCGTCGTGCTCGATCGCGTAGGCACCGGGGTAATCGGCATCGATCTCGTAGACGTCTCCGGTCTCGGAGACCGCCTCGGCGTCGTGGATCTCGAGCAGTGAGCGATAGCCCTCGAGGAACGCCTCAGCTTCGGATTCTTCGGTCCACTCGGTCTGCCAGACGTAGCCGCTCTCCGAGAGCGCCGCGTCGAGGTCGGTTGCCGGATCGACGTCCGTGCTGGCGTAGACGACCAGTTCGTCGCCGGCCCAGCCGTCGGTGTAGGTCTGGTCGTACTCGTACTGTGCGCCGCCCGCGCCGCCGGGCGAGAGGAAGCCGGATGGATCGAGGACCGAAGGGGAGCTGTCGCGGGTTCCGTCCGCGAACATCGCGACCATGCCGGCCTCGCCGATCGTGTCGCGTGCGACCTCGCCGTCGACCTCGTACTGCTGCCAGCCCTCGTCCGAGCGGTCCGCGACCTCGATCGATCGCGGCTCGCGGTCCTCACCGGGACGGATCACCTCAGCCGAACTCGCGGGTGGGTCGTCGTAGGCGGCGTTGACGGCGTCCCACCCGCCGGTGTCGAGCAGGTGATCGACGTACGCCGGACCGTCGACGTAGGGGTAGATGGTGCTGAAGTACAGCCCCCAGTTGAACGACGATGGCGGCGGACTCGGATTCGTCTCGGGAAGCGTACAGTCCCACGCTGTGTCACAGCGATCTGCATACTCGCGTTCGACCCAGACCGCGTCACCCTCGACGAGACCGTTGACTGCGTGATCTTGATCCTGCGTCTCACGGTCGAAATCCGCCAGCCCGAAGTGCTGGTCCTGGAGGGCGTGAAGCAGCTCGTGGGCGAGGGTTACTTCGTCGAGTTCGGGCTCGTCTGCCTGCTCGGAGACGAGCACGATACGCTCGTCGCCGGGATCGTAGAAGCCGAGCACGGAATCCCCATAGAGGGTCTCGCGGGCGTCGCCGGCGTCCCGGTCGCGGTCGGCGACGAACAGCGCCTCGAGCCGGACGTTCTCGACGAACGCCTCCTCGGAGCTGCGATCGGCGACGAGTTGCTCTTCGTCCTGGAACTCCTCGCGCGAGAGGACCTCGACCGGCGGCGTCTCCTCGAAGGGGAGTTCGCGGATCTGCTCGACCCGGGCCATCGACCGGTAGACCACCGCGTCGAGTTCGTCGTCGACCACGACGGCGTCGTCGCGGTCGTCGACTGGTAGCGTGTCGTCGTACCAGTAGCCCTCGACGTAGCCGAGCGTCTCCGCGGTTTCGTGATTCCCGGTGCGGTCGTCGTCGCCCGCGACCGAATCGAAAAGGGGGACCCCGCCGAGCGCCAGCCCAACGACGAGTATCGATGCGACGGCGAGGACGGAGAGGAGAACCGATCGATTCGAAGGCATCTCAGGTGCGATGGCGGATGATATGACCCCGGTGCTAAAAAGCGCGCCGCCACCTCGTCAGGGGGGTTTTGAGGGGAGACTCCCTACGACCGACTATGACACTCGAACCGAACGAGACTGCACTCGTCGTGGTGGACATGCAAAACGGCTTCTGTCACCCTGACGGGGCGCTGTACGCACCGGGAAGCGAAGCCGCGGTCGAGCCGGTCGCCGACCTCGTCTCGCGGGCCCGCGAAGCCGATGTCCAGGTGATCTACACCCGAGACGTTCACCCGCCCGACCAGTTCGACGAGACCAACTACTACGACGAGTTCGAGCAGTGGGGCGAACACGTCCTCGAGGGATCCTGGGGTGCCGAGATCGTCGACGATCTCACCGTCCGAGACGACGACCACGTCGTCGAGAAACACACCTACGACGCGTTCTATCAGACCGAACTGGAGGGGTGGCTAGAGGCACGGGACATCCAAAATCTCGCCTTCTGTGGAACGCTCGCCAACGTCTGTGTCCTCCACAGTGCCGGGAGCGCCGGACTGCGAGATTTCCGGCCGATCCTGGTCGAAGACTGCATCGGTGCCATCGAGGACGACCACCGCGAGTACGCACTGGACCACGCCGAGTGGCTCTTCGGCGAGGTCGTCTCGAGTGAGGCGGCCGTGCTCCCCTTTTGAGAGGATGACCCTCCGTGGTGACGCCACGAGGGCGCCTGTAGATGGGAGCCCGATTTAGCGAGTGCAATCGTTGAGCCACAGAGGGAGGGGCTCCGGCCCTTCAGAGTAGGTATGATCGAACCGGTCTCACCTGTCGTTCAGACCGCGATCTATCTTGATTCAGCGAGAGAATCCCGCCCTTCCCGCGAAGGACGAGTGTTCCGACGCTCAGTCGGAACCGAGGACTGAGCAGGGCGGGAGTGAATCGCGTAAGCTCTGGTGAGAAGCCGCCGAGTTACTGCTGGTCTTGAGTCTCCAACGTGTCGAGTCCGGCTTCTAACAACTCTGTATAGGCTTCTGATAGCGTCAGATCGCGTTCCTCTGCGAAGTCTTTGATACGTCCCTGTAACGTGTGGGTTATTTCTACGTTTGGTCGCATGGTCCAACAGTCTTTTATGCACGGAAACCTAACAATCTGTCGTCGTGAAGCGTGCCAACACGTTTGCCGTGCGACCGCTCACCGACGACGATGAGCAGGTGCTACACGACCTGTTGGACGCTTCCGCCGCTCTCTGGAACGAGATCAATTACCAGCGTCTCATGCGCTACAACGACGAAGACGGCTTCGACGGTGACGTGTGGGACGCCGATACCGGCGCTCTCGAAGGCAAATACAAAGGCGTTCTCGGTGCGTCTACCGCTCAAACTGTCCGGCGAGCAAACAGCGAAGCGTGGCGGTCGTTCTTTCGATTGAAAAAGAAGTTTCACGACGAGTCGAACACGTCGGTTACGGAACACCCGGAACCGCCGGGCTTCCGTGGCAACGAAGACGACGGACGTGTTCTCAAAGGCGTCGTCCGAAAGGACGCTTACACCGTCGAATGGAGCGACCGCTCTCGGCTTGAGATGGTTGTCGGAAAAGAACTCCGTGATAGGCACAACAGCCCGAAAAGCCGTCTTCGGCTCGAAATCGTTGGTAAACCAAGCTGGCCCGACTACGAGGACCAGAGCCGGTTGGAATTGTGGTACGACGAGACTGACAACACCTTCCGAGCTTCGCAACCCGTGACTGTTTCTGACGAGACACGGGATACTCCACTGGCCGATGAAAAGGCCGCTCTGGACATTGGTGCAAACAATCTCGTCGCCTGTACCACCACGACCGGCGAGCAATACCTCTACGAAGGCCGCGAGTTGTTCCAGCGATTCCGTGAGACGACGCGAGAAATATCCCGGTTGCAGTCCAAGCTACCGGAAGGCCGATACAGTAGCGAGCGTATCCGGCGACTGTATCGGAAACGGACTCGTCGCCGCGACCACGCACAAGAGACACTGTGTCGTGACTTGCTCGAACGGCTGTACGGCGAGGGCGTGGACACGGTGTATATCGGCGGTTTGACCGATGTACTCGACACCCACTGGTCGGTTGAGACGAACGCCAAGACCCACAACTTCTGGGCGTTCAAGCAGTTTACCGAGCGACTGGCGTGTAACGCCGAGGAATACGGCATCTCAGTCGAAGTGCGGTCAGAGGCATGGACCAGCCAAGAGTGCCCCCAGTGCGGTTCGACAGACCGAACGACACGGCACCAAGACACGCTCACCTGTCCGTGTGGATTCGAGGGGCACGCCGACCTTACAGCGTCAGAAACGTTCCTGAGACGGCACACAGAGAAAGCAGTCAGGCCGATGGCACGGCCCGTGCGGTTCGAGTGGGACGACCACAACTGGTCGGAGTTACCACGCTCTCACCGTCCCAAAGAACAGCGCACAGACCCGAGTACCGTCCACCGTGACGGGAATGTTGCTTCCGGCGAGTCTTAGACCGGCTGAGACTCCCACGGAGGAAACCGCGCCGTTTACGGCGCGGAGGATGTCATCTCTACTGTCTCAGTGTCATGGTAGTCGGGCTCTACATAGACGGTCGTGTCTGGACCAAGGCCCGGTAGCGCCCGTTGGTCACTCCCCCCGAAAGATGCGGTAGGCGCCCTGTCCGGTCGCAACTTCCCGCGTCTCGCCGTCTGGTGTGGTGCTCTCGACGACGACCTCGCTGACGCCGACCGTCGAACCGACGCGGACCACGTCGGCGGTAGCGGTCAGGTCGCCAGTCGCGGGCCGCAGATAGTTAACGTTGAGCGTGATCGTGGCCACGTCCGCCGAAATCGGATTCTCGAGTTCGGTCCGAAGCGAGAGTCCGCCTGCCGTATCGATCAGCGTCGCGGCGATGCCGCCGTGGATATCCGGCCGCGTCCCCTCGGGCGCCTGCGGTCGTGCGTTCGTCAGCTTCTCGTCGTACGGAATCGAGAGCGTCAGGGTTCCGGTGTCGAGATGCTCGACACCGGTGCCGATCCACGAGAGAAACTCCTGGTGATCGTCGACGTAGTGCTGTAACAGCGTTTCGAGATCGCCCTCACCGAGCGGGTTCGACGACGTGTCGGAATCTACCATACGGTCCGTTCACGAGCCGCGCTCTTGATCGCTGTGCTTCGGGCCCGACTCGCCGTATCGATCGCCTAAATCGGAGTCGGCGTATCGATCCAGAAAACGTATCAAAAGCCGTGAGCCAACGCTTTTGACGCCGTCTGTCGGTGAACGAACGTATGAGCGCCGACCGACCAGCAGGTGTGATCGACCGATGACAGACGAGACGACCACCGCACCGATTCCCGGCGACGACGAGCCCTGGGAACGGCTACTGGAGGACGCCAGAACCATCGAGACGGAGTTCCGTGAGGCGGGCTGGACGACCGTGGCGGTCGAGCCAGAGCGCGTCGAGCCTGTCGAGACCGGCGAACGAGTCGGACTCCGAGCGATCGTCAGCGACGAGGCGTACGTCGCAGTCGAGGACGTCGTCTCCAGTGCGGACGTGACGTTCAGCGCGGTCGACGTCTACTACCAGACGTCGGGAGAGACGACGGTCGTCCTGGCGGTCGAGCGCGACGACGAGAGCGAACACGCCGTACTCCTCCCGCTGTACTACGACCGAACGGATGCCCGATCGGCGCTTGGAACCGCCCTCGAGGAAGGAACGCTGTTTACCTACGTCGAGCAGGCGGGCGCAGATGGCTGGGTAGTCTTCTCCCACGACGACCCGTCGCTGTTCGTCGAAGACGAATCGTGGTACCTCGAGGGGGACGCTGACTCGGACCCCGAGGAGACGTAACTCCTCGTTCAGCGTTCGAGATGGCTCTCGCCGGCCTGAAAGGCTGTTTCGAGTGCGCCCGTCTCGCGGAGGGTGTCGACCGGCTGTGGTGGCTCGGGGTCTGACGGGCGCCTGGCTATCTCCCGGTACCACCACTGTACGTCGTGCCACTCCTCGCGTTTGTAGCCGGCCGCGGGAAAGATTCCCACCGGCTCGAATCCCATGCGCTCGTGAAGGCGCTCGCTGGCCGGGTTCGGCACCGTGACAGCCGCATACGCGCCGTAGACCGGCTGTTCAGCCAAGGTCCGAAGGATCGCGTCGTACAGCGCGGTGCCGATACCGGAGTCGTGGGCGGACTCGGCGACGTAGACCGAGAGTTCGACCGACCAGTCGTAGGCTGCCATCGCCCGCAGCGGTCCAGCCGACGCGTAGCCGAGTACCCCCTCCTCGCCCTCGCAGACGAGCCAGGGGTAGTCCGGGAGTGTCTCCTCGATACGCGTCGCCATCTCCGCGACCGACGGTGGCTCCGTCTCGAAGGAGATCGGCGTCTCGGCGACGAACGGACTGTAGATGTCGCGAATCGCGGCGGCGTCATCGGGAGTTGCCAGTCGAAGGCAAAACGACATAGGTCGGCTTTCGCGGCGTGAGGCATATATCCCCGACCGGACCGGAAGCGAACGCGTTAGCGTTTGCTCGCAGCGCGGACGCGGCGAGTGACAGTAGGCATCAGCGATCGGATAGGCTGCTGTCGCGGGAGCCAGTAAACGGTCGCGCCGGCCACAAAGCCGATCGCCAGCAGATGGACGAGGACCGACGAGAGGACGATCACCGCGGCAGCAACGGCTGTTCCCGCCAGGAGCCACGCTGCTGCAATCCGTCGCGGGAGGCGACGCAGACGGTGCGCGACGTCAGGAGCGAAGACGGCCGCGAGCATACCGACCGAAGCGCCGAGGACCGTACTCGCGGTGGTGCTCGCGGTAAACGAGACGACTGTCAGCGAGACGGCCGCCGCGAGTCCAGCCGTCGCTGCGACGGGTCGGGCGCTTCGGTCCCGAACGGAGAGCGCGACACCGAGGAAGACCAGACCGAAGACCAAGCCGGCAACGACGTCTTCGATGTAGTGGGCGCCGAGGACGACCCGCGAGGCGGCGACGATGAACACGACTGTCCCGGCGAGAGAGAGCCGTTGCCGACGGGTGCCAACGTCGGTGTCGACGACCAGCAGCCCCCAGAGGACCGTGGCCGCGATGACGTGTCCACTTGGAAACGACGTCGTCGAGATTTCGGCGGGATGCTCGTAGATCGGTCTGACGAGCGCCGGAAACGATGCGGGATCCATCGGCGAATCGACCGGCGGCCGCGAGACGTCGTTTAGGTGCTTGAGGAGGGAGCGAAACGAGTAGCCGCCGGCGACGATCGCGAGCCAGGTCGCAGTCCGTTCACGGGCCTCGATGACGTAGCAGACGATCAACATCGGCACCTGGTAGAACGTACTCCCGAGAAAGGAGAGGACTGTGAGCAACAGGACGAGCCAGACCGGAGAGAGATCGCGGACGGCTTCGACGGTGGCTGGATCGAAGAGCATTCTCTACCGTTTCGCCAGTCTGGAGACGATATAAATTCACGGGATCAGTTTCTCGGATAGTAACAGGTATGGGGCCACCGGTGACGGTACGCGGGTCGGGTTCCGTAAAGATCAGTCGGCGTCTTGTTCACGCAGTTCCTTGCTGGCCTCGCGGACCTCCCGCATCACCGCCGAGATGCGCTCTTCGGCCTCGAGTTCCTCTTCGACGTCGAGATCCACGCCCTCGACTTCCAGCAAGAACTTCGCGACCTCCGTCGCCTCGTACATCACGTCGTCGAGTTCCTCGGCGGTGAAGAAATCACACATCGCACCGTAGAGGAAGGTCGCGCCCGCCATGCACACCTTCTCCTCGAACGACGACCGGGCCTGATTGACCGCCTGCGGGCTGTACGTGTCGGTCATAAAGGGGACGAGTTCGGGCAGGTTCTCGCCGATTTTGGTCATCTCGACACCGGTCTCGGTGCGAAAGTCCGCACAGAGGCGGGCGATCGCCCACTCGCGGGCCGTGACGTAGGTCCGATCCCGCAGGAAGTCGTTGACCCGGTCGTACTGGGCGCCGTCCATCTTCTGGAAGCGCGCGTACTTCTGTACGTCCGCGGGGACATCGTCGTCGGGAACAGCGCCGGAAGCGTCCGCAGCGTCGGCGACGGTATCGTCCGTAGTCGACGCGTCGGTAGACGTGTCGCCGGCATCAGAGGCGTCGTCAGAAGTATCGTCACTATCAGAGCCGGGACCGTTGGCGGACGTGTCGTCCGCATCAGAAGCATCGCCGGACGCCTCCCCTCCTAGCGGTGGGTCCCGAACGTCCGCAGGGGCCGATTCCGTAGCGTCAGCGCCCTCGTCTTCGACGCTGTGGCGCTGCGTTCCGTCGATATCGTCGGTCATGTGACGGAGTTTCCGTGGACGCGGAATAAGGGTTTGGACGGACCGATCGGCCGCCAGTGGACGGAAGATCGTCGAGGCACAGTGGAAGACCGGCGACGGCCGTAAACTCGCGTTCCGTCTCGCCGCGTTCTGCCGCATTTAAGTCCATGAGGGAGGAATGCCATCGTATGACAGAGACGCCAGTGATCGCGGCCGCCTGCCGCACCCCGCAGGGGAAAGAAGACGGTGTCTTCGCCGACCTGCGAAGCGAGGACCTCTCGGTACCGCTGATCGACCACATCCTGGCCGAAACCGGACTCACGGCCCAGGAGATAGACGACCTGATGTGGGGCTGTGCCCAGCAGCGCGGCCAGCAGGCGAACAACCTCGCGCGCATCATCGCGCTGCTCTCGGAGCTCGGCGAAGACGTGCCGGCGACGACGATCAACCGGTGGTGTGCCTCCTCAATGCAGGCGATCATGTCGGCGGCCGACGCGATCGCCGCGGGCAACCGCGAGGCGATCGTGGCCGGGGGCGTCGAGTCGATGACCCACGTCCCGATGGGGGAAGCAATCCCCGAGATCCATCCGAAGCTGGCCGAACAGTACAACGTCGGCGAGCTCCAGATGGGGATGACCGCAGAGACCGTCGCCGAGCGCTACGAGATTTCCCGCGAGCGACAGGACGAGTACGCCGCCCAGAGTCAGCAACGCGCCGTCGCAGCGACCGAGGAGGGGCGCTTCGACAACGAGATCGTCCCGATCGAGGTCGACGGCGAGACGATCGCCGAAGACGAAGGGCTCCGACCAGGGACCACAGCGGAGACACTCGCCGAGCTACCGACCGTGTTCAAATCCGACGGCACGGTCACCCCCGGGAACGCCTCCCAGATCTCCGACGGTGCCGCGGCCGTGCTCGTCACGAGCGAATCGTTTGCTGCGGAGCACGATCTGGAGATACTCGCCGAGGTCGGGGCCAACCACGTCGCGGGCGTCGACCCGACCGTAATGGGAATTGGACCCGTTCCGGCGACGCGCGGTCTCTTAGAGCGCGCCGGCACCGAGATCGAGGACTACGACCTCGTCGAGCTAAACGAGGCGTTCGCCAGCCAGGCGGTCTACTGCCGGAACGAACTCGGCGTCGATCCCGAGCGCTTCAACGTCAACGGTGGCGCGATCGCGATCGGGCACCCGCTTGGCGCCTCCGGCGCCCGGCTCCCGGTGACGCTGATCCACGAGCTGCGAAAGCGCGGCGGTGGGCGCGGCCTGACGACGCTCTGTGTCGGCTTCGGGCAGGGTGCGGCGATCGAGTTCGACGTGCGGTGAGCGGCTACAAACTGACTTGCTCTCAGCTCAGGCGACTGGCCATCGAAAGCTAAAATGGATTTTTGAGCCAGGAGTACACCTAACCTATCCTCCGTCGAAAGCGATCATATGACTGCTACGAAACGGGAACTGCTGGCGCTCTCGGGCGCTGTCCTCGTCGGCCTCGCCGGCTGTCTGGGCGACGAGCCAGACGATGACCGGGACGGGAACGGAAGCGGTGGCGAAACGACGGTAGAGACGACCGCCGAGCGCATCGAGCCCGAGATCGAACCGGCAGCGGTAGATGCGCTCGTCGAGGGGAACACGCGCTTTGCGTTCGACCTGTTCGAGGCGCTCGTCGACGCCGAACCCGCCGCGGATCACTTCGTCTCGCCGTTTAGCATCTCCGCAGCGCTGGCGATGACCTGGGCGGGAGCCCGCGGCGAGACCGAACCGGAGATGGCCGACACGTTGCACTTCGCGCTCGATCAGGACGACCTTCACCCGGCATTCAACGCGCTCGATCGGGAGCTGGCAGAGCGAAGTGAGGGCGGTGGGGGCAGCGGGAACGAGGAAGACGACGGCGACCCGTTCGAGCTGAACGTCGCCAACGCACTCTGGCCTGCCGAGCGCTTCGACGTTCGCGAGCCGTTTCTCGAAACGATGGCTGACCACTACGGCGCCAGGCCCGTCTCCCTAGACTTCGGCGGCGATCCCGAGGGTGCGAGCGAGACGATCAACGACTGGGTCGACGACCAGACTGAGGGGCGGATCGACGACCTCGTGTCCCCGGGCCAGTTCGACGACCTGACGGCGATCGTGCTGACGAACGCGATCTACTTCCTCGCGGGCTGGGCCGAGGAGTTCGACGAGAGTGGGACCCACGACGCCGCGTTCACGGCGCTCGATGGGACGACCGACGAGGTGGCGATGATGTCCCAGACCGAGACGTTCCCCTACGCCGAGGTCGACGGCCACCAGCTCGTGGAACTTCCGTACGTCGGCGGGGAGACCAGTATGGTCGTCCTCCTTCCCGAGGCCGGCGAGTTCGAGGCGTTCGAGGCGTCACTCGATACCGACCGCGTAGACGACCTGCTCGCGGAACTCGAGGAGCAACACGGCCAGGTCGAACTGCCTCGGTTCGAGATCGAATCCGACTACGAACTGCACACGGTGCTCGAGGCGCTCGGAATGGAGCGACCGTTCGACTCCCACGAGTCGGACCTCACCGGGCTCATCGATCGCGATGACCTGCACATCACCGACGTGGTTCACGAGGCGTTCGTCGCCGTCGACGAGGAGGGAACCGAAGCCGCCGCTGCGACCGCGGTGATCGGCGGCGCCGACTCGGCGCCACCGGCTGTAGAGTTCGAGCTGACTGTCGACCGACCGTTTCTGTTCCTGATCCGCGATCGGCCGACCGATTCGGTGCTCTTCCTCGGACGGGTCGTCACGGTTCCGAGGGATCCGTAAGCCATCTTGCCGGTCGGAATTAGGGAGCAATTTACAACGCCGGCTAACGAATTGCCGGTAATGAGCAGGGTACTCCTCGCGATCATCGTCCTCATCCCGCTGGCGTGGCACCTCGGGCTGATTGCGGTGGTCTACTACGATACCGGTCGCATGCCCTTAGAGCGGCGCAAATGGCTACTCATCGTCGGTCTGATCCCGATATTCGGCTTCTTCATGTACCTCTTCGAGCGTAGCGAACTCGACTACGACCCCGAAGAGGATCCGTACGCAGGGGGCAAGTACAACGTCCACCCCTCGCGGGCGGACGATTTCCCGCTCGCGGAAGATGGTGAGGATGTCGACCGAGAGCGACGCCGGGTAGACGAGCAACGAGAGCACGACGACCAGTAAGTGGCGTCCTCGGAGTGCGCTGGCACGGCCGAAAAAGGGAACGTGAAGCGACGCAGTCGCGAGACTTTATTCGGCCGCCACGTCACGTCCGAGCATGTCATCGCCACCGGATCGAACACCCGGAACGGACGAGCGGGGGACGGGAGACGTCGACGCGCTGCTCGAACAACTCGACACCTTGGCAGAGACCGTCGACGATCCCGAGGAGCGTCGCGAAGTGCGAAAATCGATGCGACTCGCCTCGCGAATCGGCACCAACGGGGTCGTCAGTCGCGTAATCACGGAGTTTACACGAAAGGACAAAGCTGAGGCGTTCATCGGCAGCGTCCTCGTGGGTCTCCCCCTGCTCGTCGAAGACGGTGTCCTCGATATCGGTGCGTTCCTCGCGGACCGACCGGCGTTTTTCCTCGCGAACGCGGGGCTGACGGTCGCGCTCGTGGTCGGCATTCTGTACGTAGCTGACTTTCGGGACGTGCGGGTCTCCCGGCCCTACTTCGGTGTCGTTCCGCGACGGCCCGTCTGGGTGCTCGGAATCGCGGTCGCGACGGCGGGCGCGATGATGACGCTGTGGGGGCGCGTCTCGTGGGAAGAGCCGTGGCTCGCGGTCTGTCAGGTGTCGGTGATCGCCACCGGGATGGCTGTCGGCGGATCGCTGGGTGATATCCTTCCAGGAGAGCACTCGCGAGCGGAGACGGCGAACGCGACAGGGGAGGAGACCGCGACACGAGAAGCATAGCGTGGAGGGTCGGGCGCAGACGAGCGCTTACTCAGCGTACATATCGGCCACGCGGTCGTCGTACCGATCTAAGATGACTCGGCGCTTTTTCTTCATCGTCGGCGTGAGCATCTCGTTTTCCTCGGTGAACTCCTCGGGGAGGAGGCGGAACTGTTTGATCTGTTCGTGGGGTTCGAACCCCTCGTTTATCTTGTCGACCTCTTTGCTGACGTAGGTCCGAACGTGCTCGTTGTCGACGAACGCTTCCGGGTTGTCAGGGATGTCGAGACCGACGCCGGAGAGCCATTTCCGAATGTGGTCGGTGTTCGGCACCAAGAGCGCGCCGACGAACTTCTCGCCATCGCCGACGACGAGACACTGCTCGACCACCTCGCTGGCCGCGAAGGCGTCCTCGATCGGTCCCGGCGCGACGTTCTTCCCGGTCGAGAGGACCAAAATCCGTTTCAGTCGCTCGCGGAACTCGAGGTAATCGTCGGGCCGGCGGTGGACGATGTCGCCGGTGCGAAACCACGGTCGGCCGCCGTCGTCGGCCTCGACGAACGCGCGCTCGGTTTTCCTGGGCTTGTTCCAGTAGCCGTCGGTGACGTTCGGCCCTCGGACGAGCAACTCGCCGACGTCGCCCTCGTCGTCCTCGAACGACGACTGGGTGACGACGCTCTCGTCGATGCGAATCTCGACGCCAGGAAGCGAGGGACCGATCGTCCCGATCTCGGGCGCCTCCGTCGGGTTAGCTGCGACAACCGGGGCGGTCTCGGTCAGCCCATATCCCTCGTAGATCGGCAGTCCCATCCCGTGATACAGCGTACACAGGTCAGCAGAGAGGCTACCGCCGCCGCTGATCAGCAGTTCGATCTCGCCACCAAGGGCCTCCCGAATCGATTTGAACACGAGGCGATCGGCGAGTCGCTGTTTGATTCGGAGCCCCCGGTCCGGGTCGTCGGTGCGCTGGTAGGTCGCCCCGGTTCGAACCGCCCAGCGGAAGATACGCCGCTTGATCCGGGAGCCACTTGCCTGCTCGCGGGCGGCGTCGTAGATCTTCTCGTAGACCCGCGGGACGCTCGTGGCCGTTGTCGGACTGACGAGCGCGAAGTCGTCCCGGAGGGTGTCGGGGTTCTCGGCGTAGGCGACCGAGCCCCCGCTTGCGAACAACAGAAAGTGTCCTGCAGTGCGCTCGAAGACGTGTGCGAGGGGGAGATACGAGACGACGCGAGTCGTCTCGTCGATTACGGGTATCCCGTCGGGTTTGTCCGGCCTGGGACCGTACCGACGCCGGATCTGGGAGACGTTCGACCGGAAGTTTCGGTGGGTGAGTTTGACGCCTTTTGGCTTTCCGGTGGTCCCGCTCGTGTAGATCAGGCTCGCCACGTCGTCCATCGCGGGCGCATCGACCCACTCCTGATAGGTCGGTTCGTCGAACGCGGCCGCGCCGCGGTCGTGAACATCTGCGAGCGTCAGGACGTCATCGCGGTCGCCGTAGCCGTCGACACCGTCCATCGAGACGATGAACTCGAGATCGAGGTCGTCCTCGACTGCAAGCACCTGTTCGAGCAGCGCTTCGTTCTCCACGACGACGCCGTCGGCGTCGGGGTCGTCGAGGAGGTAGCGGACGTTGTCCGTCGAGGATTTCGGGTAGATCGTGGTGACGACGGCGCCGGCCGACAGCAACGCAAAGTCCGTCTGGGCCCACTCCATACGGGTGTTCGCAAAGATGGCGACGCGATCGCCCCGGTCGACGCCGAGATCGCGAAAGCCGGCCGCCAGATGGCGGACAATCTGGCGCATCTCTGCGTAGGTGAGCGCCCGGAACTCGCCGATCTCGGCCGCAGGAACGATGTCCGGCGCCAGCGACCGATCGTAGACGCCACCTTTGTACCGCTGGGCCGGTCTGTCGGGGAACCGATCCGCGGCGTCCTCGAACAGGCGTCCGAGGGTAGTCTCGCCCGTCACCTCGTCGTCGTACTCGCGTTCGGCGTCCCGCCAGTCCATACGAGTGCGTGGTAGAGGCTCCCGCACGATAAAACGTAGCGAAACGAGCAGGACGTGTACCAGCGTTTATCTGGACTCCTCCAGTTCGTCGAGATACCCCAAGACGCCGCGCACGTTGAGTTCGATCTCCGCGCGAGCGGTTCCCTCGCCCCACTCCTCGACCGGCGTGACCGCCTCGCCGAAGTACTCGACGACGGCCTCGTCAGAGGGCAGTTTCTCGCGGGTGGTCTCGACGTCGTCGACCCACTTCCGAAGTGCATCGGCGTACGTCTCGAGAACGGTCTCGAGATCACCGTCGACCGCTCGGGGACCGAAGTGAGTGTAGAGGAGGACGTCGGGATCGATCTCGGCGATAGTCCCGAGATCTGCGAGCGCCTCCTCGAGATCGAAGTCCGCGGGTGGAGACGTGGGACGGATCTCCGATCGCGAGGGGACCCAGATGCCGGCGGCATCGCCGGTGAACACCGCGTTGTTGGCCGGATCCGCAAAGATCACCTGGTGGAAGGTGTGACCCGGCGCGTCGTGGACGTGCAGTTCGTGAGTTCCGAGATCGACGACGTCGCCGTCTTCGACCGCGACGAGCCGATCGTCGGGAACCGGGGCTGGCTCGGCGTAGTACTGCCAGCGGTCGCCAACGGCGCGTTTCGTTCCCTCGACGAGCCGCGAGGGGTCTGCGAGGTGCGAGCGGCCGGGTTCTGCGACGTAGACGTCGGCGTTCGGGCAGGCCTCGGCGAGCAGTCCGGCGCCGCCGGCGTGATCTAAGTGAACGTGGGTGACGGCAATAGCCGCGACGGCTTCGCGATCGATATCGGCCCAGTCGAGCGCGTCGAGCACGCGCTCGTGGTTGGCACCGGTTCCGGTCTCGACGATCGCAGGTCGGTCGTCGTCGAGAACGTAGGCGGCGCCGTATCGTCGCGCGTCGAACATCCCGGTGTCGACGCAGTAGAGATCGGTGCAGTCGCCGGCGGTGACCTCGCGGATGCGATCCGGGTGCATGTCCATACCGGTAGGGCGTCGGCGAACGGATTAAAAATATGGGCCCGTCAGTCGTCGCTCCCCGCGTCGTCGCCCGTCTTCCACTCACCGATCCCAGAGGGATCCAGGTGGACGTGGGCGTCGCCGACTGCCTCCAGCCCGCGGAGCGCGGCGACGAGGTCCGTCTCGATATCGTGGGCCTCGCGAAACGGCATCTCGCCGTCGACTTCGACGTGAACCTCGACCTCCAGGTCGGGGCCGTCGTGGAAAACGGTCAGGTCGTGGACGCCCTCGACGTCCGGGTGGGACTCGAGAGTTCGATGGATGCGATCGCGTTGCTCCGGCGAGGCTGCCGCGCCGACGAGGTAGTCGACGTTCTCGCGGGCGATGACGACGCCCTGGTAGATAACCAGCAGACTCACCAGGGCGCCGGCGAGGGCGTCGAGCACTGGGTAGCCAAGCAGGACGCCGACGACGCCGACGACCGCCGCGAGAGAGGTGTAGATGTCGTTCAGACAGTCCGTGGCCAGCGCCCGCAGCGCCGTCGAGTCGAGATCGGCGTTTATCCACTCCGTGTAGCGGTAGACGAGGTACATATCGACGATGGCGAACGCCAGCGCGCCGAGCAAGAGGAGGTTCGCCTCGGGTGGGTCGAGATCGAGAAGCCCCTGGACGGACTCGGAGAGCAACAGCAAGCCGAGCAGAGCGATCACCGCGCCGACGAACAGCGCCGTGAGCGGTTCGATGCGCTCGTGACCGTGGGGGTGGGTCGAGTCCGGCTCGTCGAAGGAGCTGCGCCCCCAGACGAGGACGACGACGCTCGCAACGAGGTCGGCGACGGAGTGGGCCGCGTCCGCGAGCAGGGCGACGCTGCCGAAGGCGAGGCCGACGGCGCCCTCAACGGCGATCTTGGCCGTATTTCCGAGGACGTTCGCCGCCGACGCCTTGGTAAACTGGCGTCGCTGCGCGGCGCTGGCTCCGTCCTCCGTTACGTCGGCCATACCACATTTAGATGGAGTCTAAACTTGGGTCTTTTCGTTTGGGGTGACTTCCGGAATCCTCTTTGTCCCCACCTGAGTAGCGGGCCGTATCCGGGCGATGGGGCCCGCCTGATCCAACCGCCGTCACCGGCTGACGGTCCCTGTTTCGATCAGCCATGTCTGATGCCCACCCCATAGCCCGTCTCGAGACGCTCGCCCTGATCGCTATCGGCGGCTTCGCCGGCTCGAATCTTCGGTTTCTCGCCGTCGGCACGCTCCCCGAGATCCAGGCGGTGTTGCTCGTCAACGTCCTCGGAAGCGCGGCACTCGGCGTTCTGGTCTACGAAGCCGCCTACACCGGGATCGTCGACCGGAAGTCCCGGCTGCTTCTGACGACCGGGTTTCTCTCCTCGCTGACCACCTACAGCACCTTCGCCGTCCAGACCGCGACCGCCGGTGGACCCCTCCTGACGATGGGAATCGTCGCGGCGAACTACGGCCTGGGCTTTGCCGGCGTCCTCGTCGGGCGAAGGATCGCTCGGTGGGTTCGGGGTGGTGAAAAGTGAGTTCGGGGCTCGTGGCTGCTGTCGCGGACCTCCTGGCCAGCCTCGCCACAGCGATCGAGCCGGAGCCGGCCCACCTCGTGGGCACCGGCGGGGCGGTCGGCGCACTGTTGCGCCACTGGGTTTACCTCTACGTTCCCCAAGACGAGTTTCCGACAGCGACGCTCGCGGTCAACGTCCTGGGGAGTTTCGTCTTCGGGGCAGCAGTGTTCGCCGGGGCAGGGACATCGATGATCCAGCTCCTCGGGATCGGGATCTGTGGCTCGTTTACGACGTTTTCCTCGTTTTCGGTCGAAACGGTCCAGCTGTGGGAACGGGGGGACCGTCGACTGGCCGCGGCCAATGCGGCCGCGAACCTGCTCGTCTCGCTGGCAGCGATCGGGCTGGCGTGGCTGGTGGTGGCCAGTATCGTCTGAGCAGTAGTGGCGATGGCTGGGGCCCAACTGTGGCGGCGACCGTCGCCGGCTGCTTAGCGGTCGTCGAGCGATTCGACGAGCTCCATCGTCCGGTCGGCGCCGAGATTGAGCACAGCATCGACAGCCGACAGCTCCGGGACGAAGTCGTCGAACCGCTGTTCGTATTCTGGATGATCGAGAGATTGGTACGCCAGATCGATCCCCGCCTCGTCGAAGCGATCCTGTTCGAGGTAGGATCGTGCGCCAGTTCCTGAGAGGTACCGGTCTGCGCCGACGGCGCGACAGAGTTCGACGATCCGCTTGCAGTCGGTGGCGTCGACACCGATATCGGACGACCTGACGAACGTACAGTCGATCCCGAGCCGGTCGACGAGCCGACGGAGGAGTTCGGTGTTGAGCGCGTACAGCGACTCCCACTCTCGCTCGTACACGTCCGCGAAGCGCTCCTCGAACTCCTCGAAGGCGGCCGCCTTACCGTAGTTTTGCTGGAAGCTCTTGCGATGGTCCGCTCGCCAGCCGGTATCGTCGGCGATCGTGACGTCGGCGATGGGACCGCCGGTGTCTCTGACCGGGACGGTGAGCCACGTCCAGCCGTCGGGCGTCTTGATGCGGTTTCGGTTGATCCAGGAACCGCTCGTGTACTCGACGTCGTCTAAGAGGACGAAGACGTCACAGCGGTGGAGCTTGTGGAGGTAGCCGAGCCACGGCAAGTAGTTGGGCTGATGGGCCGCCACAGTGACCGTCTCGGTGTCAGAGACAGCGGCGTTTACCGGCCCCGTCTCGGGCGACGCAATACCAGACCGGTTCGGATCCGTTTCGGGGACTATCGGCGTCTGACTGGCATTTTGTGGCCCGCGCTCGGCCGACGTGGATGGAAAGTTTCGGGCATCGGTTGCGTCGGCGTGCTCGGAGTGATGCGAGTCGTGTGGCAACGCTGTTCGTCGGCAGTGCTCGTCCAGATCGGTCAGGTCGGATCGGTCGGATGGTTGTCTCATGTCGTCGTGCAAATGGTGCTGGCGTTGACACCACTCAGTTCGGACGAACCGAATCGGTAGTCCCCTATTGTTAATGAGTGGAAAATGGTCGCGGAAGATAGACAGTCACAGTGGTAGAGAGTGAAACCCCGTTCTCGCATCTCCAACAGCGCGCCCGCAACACACCAGACCATCACCAAGCCAGAGAAATGACACCCTACCAACCGATATGGGCGTCGTTTCGCGTCTCGATCGGGCTGTCGCAGTAGCGACACTCGATACGTTTAACACGATACTGTGTGACTCAGGGATATGAGCGTCCGCGGCGACTTTTGGTCGATCTACCGTGAGACGATACCCATCCTGTTCGTTGCCCTCGGCGGCGGTCTCTTCGCCGGGTTGGTGCTCGAAGGAATCCTCGAGAGCGTCGAGCGATTTCCGGGGCTGCTCGTGATGGTCCCGGTGTTCCTCGCTACCCGGGGCAACGTCTACGGCGCCCTCGGGGGCCGGATCGCGAGTGGACTCCACCAAGGGTTGATCGAACCGCGCTTCGAGTGGGACGAACGACTCGTCAACGCGGTGGCTGCCTCGTTTATCAACGGCATCGGTATCTCGATCGTGATCGGCGTCGTCACGTGGCTGGCGCTGTTGATTCTCGGGTGGGAGCCCGCCGCACTCTACGAACTGGTCGGCATCATGCTGATCGCCGGCGTCCTGACATCGGTCGTCTTGATCTTCGGCTTGCTCGCGCTCATCTTCGCCGGCTACAAGCACGGCTACGATCCCGACAACCTCGTCGGGCCCATCGTGACGACGCTCGGTGATATCTTCGGGATGCTGTTCATGCTGTTCGCCATCGGCTTCGTGGAGGTGCTCGTCTGATGGTCGTTCCACAGGGCTCGCTTGGCACCTGGGAGTGGAAGTCGATCGTCGGCAACATGTTCCCGCTGCTCGTGATCCTCTCGATCATCGTCCTCTGGGCCGGGATCACCCTCGAGGGCGCCGAAGAGATGTTAGAGGAGTTCGCGATCCTCGCCGTGATGGTGCCGACGATGGTCGACATGGGCGGCAACTTAGGCGCGATCTTGAGTTCGCGGCTATCGACGCGGTTTCACCTCGGGACGACGGAACTCGATCCCCGAGATCGAGTGCTGTGGGCGAACGTCGGCGCGATCCTGGCGCTCGCGGCGACGATCTTTACCGCACTGGGGATCGGTGCCTACCTGCTCGGCGTCCTCTTTTTCGACACCGCGATCGAACTCGGAACGCTGCTTTTCATCTCGCTGGTCAGCGGGATGTCGGTGGCCGTGATCGCGATCGTCTTCAGCTTCGCGGCGACCTACGGCTCCTACCGATTGGGGATCGATCCCGACGACACGACGATCCCGATCGTCACGAACGTCGTCGACGTCTTTGGGATGGTCATCTTTATCGGCGTCTCGGCGGTGGTACTGGAGTTCGATCTTCCGGCACCGTTCTGAGCGCCGGCCCGATCGGCGTCACTCGAAAGTCCTTAGACTCGTCCAGCCGAATATATCGGCCGATGACAGATACCGACACGATGCTTCCAACCGTCACGATCGCGACCGGCGCCGCACTCGCGGTGATCGGTGTCGCCGCGTACGTGCTTTCGGACTTCGCGAGTATGACGGCGCTCATTCCGGCGCTGTTCGGCATCCTGTTCGTGATTCTGGGCGCCGTCGCCCGCGAGCCAGAGCGCAGGCGGATAAGCACTTACGGCATCGCCGTGCTCGCGCTGCTCGGGATCTCCGGCTCCGCACAAGGGCTCCCGGACATTATCGAACTCGTTACCGGTGGCTCACCCGAGTCGACGCTCGCAGCTGTCACGCAGGGGACGATGATCATTGCCGGAGCGGTGTTGCTGGTCGCAGCCGCGGTCGCGGTCACGAACGATCGGTAAAACGGGGTCACCAACGCAGTCTCGCGGCCCTCAGTTGTGTTTTTTCAGCGAGGTCACGTACGGGAGGTAGTTGAACAGCATGATGCCGATCGGGAGCCCGATGACGGTGAGGCTAACCAGGTAGGCGACGAGCATGAGGAGTCCACTCGCCCACCACCCCACGAACACGAAATAGAGCCCACGGAGGACGAGCGGTGGAGAGGTTCCGCTACTGTCGACCGCGACCCCGTCGATGTCGTCTCGTGTCGCGAGGTGTTTGAGCGTCAAGGCGTACGGTGCCTTGTTGATCAGCGCAATTCCGAGCGGGAGGCCGACGATGGTGAGGTTGAGCAGCCAGGCGATCGAGAGCAGAAGGCCAGTGAGCCACCAGCCGACGAAGACGAACCAGATCGCCCGGACGAGCAGATTCGGGCTGTTACCAGCCATGGGTCGACACCTCGGGCCGCAGTGGAGCAGCGGATGCAGTGAACGGAGACATTCGTCCCTACTCTCGAGAGGAGCGCCATCAAGGTTGGTGTCGGCCCGAAGCGGCCGTCCGCCGACGAATCGTTCGGTTCCGGCGTTATCCGACCGCAGCCAGCTCTTCGAAGGCAGCAGCGGCCGTCCGGGTCCCCTTCGCGATCAGGACGTCGCCGGGCTGGAGGTTGGCGTCTGCGTCGGCGACGAGCAACCACCCCTCCTCGGGTCGACGGATGGCGATGACCGACATCGTCGGGTCGACGTCCGGGACGCCAGCGGTGATCGTCGTTCCCGCGAGTTCGCTGTCCGACGCGAGTTCGATCCGGGTGAGAATCTCGTCACTCTCTGAGACCGCCATCTCGACGACCGGATGGACTGCGATATCCCGGAGGACACCCTCGCTAATGTCGACTGCGGCGTCGCTGATGACTTCTGTGGCGCTTCCGAGGTGGATGAGCCCACGGAGAGCGATCGGATCTTCAGCGTCGGCAGCCGCCCGTAGCGTCCAGGCCTCGAACCGCGACTCCATCGCGTCGACCTCGACTTCCAGATTGCGAACCTCCTCGGCTAACTCCTCGCTGTCGAAGAGAATGCTGCTGTAGGCCAGATCGACCGCCAGTTCGGAGAGGTTTTTCATGTGGACGATCGTGTCGACTGCCCGTTCGAGATCCTCGATTTCGGGGCTCTCGGCGGTCGGGGGTTCGTAGGTGACACTGGTCAAGCGCTCGTAGACGTCGCCGATTCCGGGCTCGGGGCCGCGGAGGAAGGCGACGTCGTCGGCTCGGGGAGTCGTCTCCGGGCCGGGGTTGAGCAGCCACTCGTCGCCGCGGCGGAGGGCGATAACCCTGACGCCGGTCTCAGACTCAAGGTCGATCTCGCCGAGTGTTCGGTCTGCGTACGCCGAATCGTCGACGATGACGCCCCGAACGAGCGTCTCGACGGCCTCGGGGAGAGCAGCGCGCATCGCCTCCGGAAGCCGAATGTCGTCCAGAACCACCTTGGCGATGTCGCCGGCGGCGTCGCTAATCGTGCCGGTTGCGGCGACGATACCGAGGACAGGGGCGAGTTGCTCCGCGTCGTCGGGGCTGCGGGCGGCCATCATCAGGCTCATCCGCGCTCGCAGTTCGAGGACGTCCATCCGGGCTTCGAGCCGGAGCACCTCCCGGGCCAGCTCCTCGTTGTGGTGGAGCACTGCCGAGTACGAGAGATCGACCAGCAACTCGGCGGTATCTTTCATCTCCACCAACACGTCCTTCACGCTGACGGGCTCGTACTCGACCGTCGTCGCCGACGGTTCGCCCTCAAACGGATCCATAGGTACCCACTATCCGCACGGAAAAAAAGCGTTTCCCGTCTCCCCGTCCCGCAACGCGGCTGGGATGTGAGAGAACGTGGGTGAGCCGACAGCGGATCGTCGCGATCTCACCGGACGAGGGTAACACGAACTGGCGATTGGAACGCGACGGCTTCAGAGACGCTCCCGAGCAGGATCCGCGCGTCTTCTGTGCGACCGTGGCTGCCGATAACGACGTGGTCGACGTCGTGGTCCTCGACGTAGTCGACGATCTCACGAGCCGGCAGTCCGACGACGAGTTCGGTCTCGATCTCAGCGTCGTGTTCGGACGCCTGCTCGCGGACATCCTCGAACAACGTCTCCGACAACTCCTCGGCGCGTTCGTACCACTCCTCGGAGCCGTGCAGCGGCTCCCTGTCGAACTTGGCTGTGCTGTCGAACGGCTGGTAGCTGTAGCCGGGTTCGGTCGGATCGACGACATGGAGCACGTCGACGGTGGCGTCGGGGTGTTCTGAGAGGGCGACGTCGAGCGCCCGCTTCGAGAGGGGCGATCCGTCCATCGGGACGACGATGTGATCGGTCACACAGAGGCGTACAACGGGAGGTTACAAAATACGCATACCACCCATCGCCGGGCCTCGACGAAATCGGAACACGGAGCCTTCCGACACGGTTTTGCCCGGGCACGGAGAAACCACGCCCAATGTTAGACCGGAGCCACCTTCGCGAGCGTCCCGAGGCGGTACGCGCGGCCCTCGAGAACCGAGGCGCCGACGTGGATCTGGACGCGGTGATCGAGCTCGACGAGACGTGGCGCGAGTACAAGAAACGCGGCGACAGCTTACGCCACGAGCGAAACGAGATTAGCAGTCAGATCGGCGAGCTAAAACAGACAGGCGAGGAGGAGGCCGCCCAGGAGGCCATCGAGGAGTCCCAGTCGCTGAAAGCCGAGATCGAAGCCGTCGAGGCGGAAGCGACAGAGCTCGAGGCCGAACTGGAAGAACGGCTCCTCGAGTTCCCACAACTACCAGACGAGAGCGTCCCCGTCGGCGAAGACGAAGACGAGAACGTCGAGCACCGCCGCTGGGGCTTCGATCGAGAACACGACCTGCCCGAGAGGGTCGTCCCTCACTACGACCTCGGCGAGGACCTCGACATCATCGACGAAGCACGGGGCGCGAAGACAACCGGATCCGGCTTCTACTTCCTCAAAGGCGATGGCGCACGTCTCGAGCACGCGCTGGTCCAGTTCATGATGGACGTCCACCGCGAACAGGGGTACGTCGATCTCTTCCCGCCGATTCCCGTCACAAGCGAGTCGATGCGCGGCACCGGCCAGCTTCCGAAGTTCTCCGACGACGCCTACCGCCTCGGTGGCTCCAATGACGAGGCCTACGACGACGAGGATCTCTGGCTCTGTCCTACCGCGGAGGTACCGGTCACCAACATGTACGCCGGAGATATGCTCTTACAGGATGACCTCCCCCTGAAACACCAGGCCTACACCCCGAACTTCCGCCGCGAGGCCGGCGAACACGGCACCGAGACGCGGGGAATCGTCCGCGTCCACCAGTTCAACAAGGTCGAACTCGTCAACTTCGTCGAACCCGAGGAGAGCTACGATCGTCTCGAGGGACTGCTCGACGAGGCCGAGGAGATTCTGCGACAGCTCGGCCTCCCCTACCGCATTCTCGAGCTCTGTACCGGTGACCTCACCTTCGCCTCGGCGAAGACCTACGATATCGAAGTCTGGGCGCCCGGCGACGATATGGACGACGGCCCCGAAGAGGGCGGTCGCTGGCTTGAAGTCTCCTCGGCCTCGAACTTCGAGGACTTCCAGGCCCGACGGGCCGGGCTGCGATACCGGCCCGAGCGCCACGAGAGCGCGGAGTACATCCACACGCTGAACGCCTCGGGCGTCGCGCTCCCCCGCGTGATGGTCGCGATTCTCGAGTACTACCAGAACGACGACGGCACCGTGACGATCCCCGAGGCGCTACGGCCGTACATGGGTGGCCAGGAGGTCATCGAGGGGCACGAGAAAGTCGGTGAGGCCGCGGTCGGTGCGGGCGAGCGCGAGTAAGCGAGGCCGCGGTTGGTGCTGGCGAGTTCGATACTCCGACTGTCCACATATCTGAACGGTCAGCGGCCAGAACGTTTTTACCGGCAATCGCCATTGGTGAGGGACATGGTACGAAGAGCGGAGCCTGGCGGAAAAAGAACAGTGAACGGTCGGCGGCGACAATTTCTGCGGAGCGTCGGTGCGGCCGGAATCGGCAGCGTGTTCGCCGGCTGTGTCAGTGACGACGCAGACGACGAAAACGACGACAGCGATCCTGCGACCTTCGTAGTGAGCGATCTGGATCCCGAGACGGCGACTGCGATGCGTGACCAAACCGCCGACGTGACCGCGACGGTCGAGAACGTCGGCGACGAGGAGGGAACCCAGGACGTCGACCTCCGAATCGACGACGATGGCGTCGACAGCGAAACGCTCACCCTCGAGAGCGGCGAGCGTGCGGACGTCTCGTTCGCAGTCGACATCGCCGATCTCGAGGGCGGCGAGTACGAGCACGCGGTGGCGACAGCCGACGATGCGGCCTCCGGAACGATCACCGTCGAGGCCGCACTTGAGGCGCTGACGTACAATATCCGGTTGGATCTTGAGAGTGTAGGGGTGGACCTCGACGATGGAGAGGATCCATGGGACGAGCGACGCGATCGGGTGGTTGATCTCGTCGACGACATTGACCCGGACATAATCGGTGCACAGGAAGTGTTGCCACACCAGCTCGATCACCTGGAGGAGGATCTCCCGGCCTACGAGTGGTACGGCGTTGCGCGTGACGAGGACGGTGAGGGCGAAGCCGTCCCCGTTGGTTGGCGTTGGGATCGCTTCGAGGCGATCGAGACGGGCACGTTCTGGCTCTCTGAGACACCGGACGAACCGAGTCAAGGCTGGGATTCGGCATTCCCGCGGGTCGTCAGCTGGGCTGAACTGGAGGAACGAAGCTCGGGAACGCGACACTGGGTGGCCAGCGTCCACTTCGATAATTCGGGGGAAGAGGCACGCCTCGAGAGTGCGAAGATGATCCGTGAACGAGTCACAGAACGGCTCGGAGACGGCCAACGGTGTATCGTCCTCGGCGATTTCAACGCCAGAGTAGACGAGGAGCCGTACGAGGTGGTGACTGACGTGCTCGTCGACTCACGAACGGTTTCAGCGGAGGTCGAGGGCCCCGAAGGGACGTATCACGGCTGGAACGACGAGCCCGACCCCGAGGATCGAATCGACTACGTGTTCGTCCCGGAGCCCGCACCTGTCGAGCGCTACCAGGTGATCCCCGAGGATCACGAGGAGGGGTACCGATCGGACCACCTGCCCGTATCCGTGCGTATCGACAGTTACTCGCTCGAAAAGTGATAAAACCCGAAACCGAGACGGCGTGAGTTAGATGTAGTCGATCGACTGTGGCAGTTCGAGCTTCATGCCCTTGCGCTCTCGGATCTCCATGATCTTCTCGCGCTGGAGGGAGTCGGACATGACCTCGAAGCCGGCGTTTTCGGTGTTCCAGGAGGCACGTCCCTCGGTCGCGCTCCGGATGTCGGATGCAAAACCGATCATCTCGTCAACGGGTGCGATACCCTCGACGACCATGAGGTCACCTTCCTGGTACATGTCGTCGACGCGGCCACGGCGGCCCTGAATCTCGCCGGAGGCGGCGCCCATGTGGTCGTTTGGTACGTCGATGCGAGCATCCTGCATCGGTTCGAGCATCTTGATCTGGCCGTCGATCAGCGAGCGGTGGACGGCCTCGCGGGTCGCGGGGATAACCTGTGCCGGACCACGGTGAATGGTGTCCTCGTGGAGTCGGGCGTCGTGCAGACGGATGAGCGTCCCCTGAACCGGCTCGTTAGCCAGTGGGCCGTTGTCGAGGGCCTCTTCGAGTCCCTCGATGAACAGCTCCATCGTCTCGTTTAGGTGCTGGATACCCTTCGTCTGGTCGAGTAAGATGTTCGAGCCGTGGATGTGCTCGACCATCTGGGAGTCGTCTTTGTCCATACCGGCGTCCTGGAGGGCCTCTCGGCGCTCCTGCTCGGGCATGTCCATCGAGGCCTCGCCGAGCTTGATCGTCTCGACGAGGTCCTCCGAGAGGGGCTCGGCGGAGATGTAGAAGCGGTTGTGGCGGTTGGGCGAAATACCCTCGACCTCGTCGCTGGCGCGCTGGACGGCCTCGCGGTAGACGACGATTGGCTCACCGGTGTTGACCGGGATGCCCTGGTTCTTCTCGATACGCTGAGTGATGACTTCGAGGTGAAGCTCACCCTGCCCGGAGATCAGGTGCTCGCCGGTGTCCTCGTTGATCGTAATCTGGATCGTCGGGTCCTCCTTGGAGACCTGGCGCAGCGTCTCGATGAGCTTCGGCAGGTCGTCCATCGTCTGGGCCTCGACGCTCTTCGTGATGACGGGCTCGGAGATGTGCTCGATCGACTCGAACGGCGTCATCTCGACCGAGGAGACGGTCGAGCCGGCGATCGCGTCGCGCAGGCCGGTGACGGCGGCGATGTTCCCCGCGGGAACGTGGTCTACTTCCTCGCGCTCGCCACCCATGTAGATGCCGACGGACTGAACGCGGTTCTTGCCCGCCGTCCCGGAGACGTACAGCTCCTGGCCCTTCTCGAGCGAACCCGAGAAGACGCGGCCGGAGGCGACCTCACCGGCGTGGGGGTCCATCGCGATGTCGGTGACCATGAAGACGACCTCGCCGTCCTCGTCGACGAGACGCATCGTCTCCGCGAGGTCGGTCTCGTCGTCGCCACGCCAGATGCGTGGGATACGCATCGGCTGGGCGTCGACGGGGTTCGGGAAGTGCTCACAGACCATGTCGAGGACGACGTCCGACAGGGGCGTCCGCTCGTGGAGCTCCTGGCGTTTGTCGGCACGCTCGAGTTCCATGATCTCGCCGAAGTCCATCCCGGTACGCTGCATCGAGGGCATCGAGACGCCCCACTTGTACAGCGCGGATCCGAAGCCGACGGTGCCGTCCTCGACGGAGACGGTCCAGTCGTCGATGTCGTCCATATCCTCGGTCATCCCACGGATGAGCTCGTTGACGTCGCGAATGACCGCGAGGAGACGCTCTTGCATCTCCTGGGGCCCCTCCTGCAGTTCGGAGATCAGGCGGTCGACCTTGTTGATGAACAGGGTCGGCTTGACGCCCTCGCGAAGCGCCTGGCGCAGGACCGTTTCGGTCTGGGGCATGGCACCCTCGACGGCGTCGACGACGACGAGCGCACCGTCGACGGCGCGCATCGCGCGGGTGACGTCGCCACCGAAGTCGACGTGGCCCGGCGTGTCGATGAGGTTGATTAAGTGGTTGGTGTCCTCGTACTCGTGGGTCATCGAGACGTTCGCCGCGTCGATGGTGATCCCACGTTCCTGTTCGTCTTCTTCCGTGTCCATCGCGAGCTGTTCGCCGGCAGTCTCGTCGGAGATCATGCCCGCACCAGCCAGGAGGTTGTCAGAAAGGGTCGTTTTTCCGTGATCGACGTGAGCGGCGATGGCGATGTTCCGGATGTTCTCCGGTTCGTCCATCAGCCGTTCACACTCTTGGACGATCTTCTTGCGTCGGCCCATATACGCCTCGTTACTGGTAGCGGGGTCAAAAGGGTAGTGTTTCGTCGCCGCGGAAAACGGCCGATTCGATCGGTTCACGCGGCGAAACGTCCATTTTGCGTGAGTGAATAGCACGCAGCAAGCACAAGTTCGGGATGGGACAGCACAGACAGCGCCGCAGGTGGCATCCACAGCGTGTCGAACTCGCGGACGCGAGTCCAAACCCAGCGCGTACAGACGGGCACAAGAGCCATACAACTGCGACCCGTGACCGTGTACATGGAGCTTCGTATTCAGGGGTCGGGGCCGACGGCCCCCTTTCTCGGCGCTCGAGACCGATTCGAGACCGAGTACGATCTCTCGTTACCCGTCTACGTTCGCCTCCGGGACGACCCCGACGAGCGCACCTGGGCGGGCCACTACGACGACCGCCACGTGCTGAACATCTCGCGACAGGCTGCTTCGAGCGCGCTCGCTCGCGAACTCGCGCTTCACGAGTTCGCCCATATGGCTCGGTACGAGGAGGCCCACCCCTCACACACCCAGTCGATCGAGGAAGTGCTGTACCTCGCGCTGGCGGGCAAGCGTGTCGAGCGCCGACAGCTCGCACACTGCTATCAGATCGCCAACCACATGAAAGACATCTACGCCGACGACATCACCCTCTCGGTCGGTCCCGGCGAGAAACTCCTCTCGTTTCTCGAGTCCTCGCTGGCCGCGGCGGTCGCCGACCGGCCGGGAACGCCTCCGCAGACGGGCCGACAGCGCATCTCGCCCGCCGCGGACCCGGAGATCACCGCGGTCAACGCGGCGTTTGCGCTCGCACTCGCAGAGCGCCACGACCTCGTCGGCGAGGACCATCGGCTCTACGACCTCGCACACGTCGCAGGAACCGACGCCCCCAAAATCGACCTCGAGGGATTCCGCCAGCGATTCCGAACGCTCGCGACAGATACCGACGAGAGCGCCTATCGGGAGACGCTGGTCGACGCCACCAGGTCATACGTGAGCGCGACGAGTACGGCAGCTGACTGACGCCGTCCTGCTGGGCGAGACGTGTGATGAACGCCTCCGCCCCTCGCAGCTAGATCCGTTCGGTCCGAACGGACCGGCGTCTGTCGGGAGAAAGTGACAAAAAACCGCAACGTGTTCCTTAGCGTGCCGCAGCTGCGACGCGCTCTTTCTCTTCTTTCTGGCGAACGGCGTACGTGTTGACGTCACCGTTTGCCGCGCCGATAAGCTGACTCGCGATCGCCTCCGACGCGGACGTCGGCGACTTGAACGAGGCGCTCTGGACGCCCTGGGCGAGGAATTTGAGTGCCTGGTCGACGCGACGCTGGGGCGCGACGTCGACGGCCTTGGGGACCGAGATACCACCGTACTTCAGGCGGACGGTCTCCTCTCGGGGAGCCGCGTTCTCGACAGCGGTCACGAGCACCTGAATCGGGTTCTCCTCGGTTTGCTCGTAGATGAGTTCGAAGGCGTCACGGACGTGATTCAGCGTCTGCTGTTTCTTACCCGTGTTCTCTTCGGTCTGCATCAGCTGGTTGATAAACCGCTCGACGATCGAGATCTGGGACTTTTTGAACTGCTTGCTCGCGTGGCGCCCACCGGTGTGAGCGATCGGCGTCACCGCGATGTAGCGCTCAGTCGAGGGATCCTCGTAGGCGATCTCGCCGATCTCCCACGTGCCGAACAGCTTGGCGCCGACGTCGGCGCCGCCGGCAGGAGCGTCGGGTTCGGGTTGCTCTTGCTCGGACATGTTATCGCACCGGTTTCTCCGCGTTGCCACGAACGAGTTCGAGCAGCGCAACGCCGTTTACCTTGTCGACTTTGTAGTTGACGCCCGAAAGGTCACCCATCGCACGACCCTTCGCCCCACCGATCCCGGCGATGGTGACTTCGTCGTGTTCGTCGATAAAGGAGATGGCGCCGTCACCGGGACAGAACGCGGTGACCTGCTTGCCGTTTTTGATCAGCTGGACTCGGACGCACTTTCGGATCGCCGAGTTGGGCTGCTTTGCCTCGATACCGACCTTCTCGAGAACGATACCGCGAGCTTGCGGGGCGCCCTCGAGGGGGTCGGACTTCTCGCGAAGTCCACGAGCGCGGCGCGCGTAGTCAGAGTCGGACCACCGCTGATTCTGGCGGTCCTTCTTTAACTTGCGCGCGGCGTACTTGCCGTTTGCCATAGTACCCGTCGCTATCCGACGAAGGCACTTAAGCATCCCTGTTTGGCGCCGGCGTTACGCCACGAGAGCGCGTTAGGACACCCCATAGAGAGATCTGAGCGCGTTTTGGAGAGTAGCGTTACGGACAGAACGGGCAGTAGCGACGATATAGTCGACGGAGAATCGCGAACGGGACGAACGCAGATGAGAGACGTTCAGTCGGCTTTCCCGCCGGTCGAACCCATCCGGAGATCGACGTCGCCGGTGCCGAGCTTGATCGGTTTGCCGACAATGACGTTCTCCGTCACGCCGTCGAGTTCGTCGATCTCGCCGTGGATCGCGGCGTTGAGCAGGTGGTTGACCGTCACCTCGAACGCCGCGCGGGCGAGTACGGAGTCTTTCGAGCCGGAAATGCCGTGGCGGCCGATCGACTCGACCGTACCCTCGTTGGTCATCATGTCCGCGACCAACATCAGGTGCCGAACGTTCACGTCGTCGAGACCCTGCTCGGCGAGCGTGTTGTTGGTCTCCTCGATGATCGCCTCGCGAGCGGCTTCGATCCCGAGGTTGCGGTGAATCTCGTGGATGTTGTTACAGGTCGTTCGGGAAGCGTCGACGCCCTCGATCGAGAGCACGTCGCCGAAGGCAGATCCCTCGGTGTAGAGGATGAACTGCTCCTCGCCGTCGTCCATCTCCTCACGGCGAATAACGACTCGGGAGATCTCCTCGATTCCCTTGAACGTGATGTCCCGAAGCTCCTCGACCAGCTGGAGGAGATCACGGTACGAGGGTTCCTCGGGGCCGAACTGAATCTCGGTGCCCTGCTGAACCGTCGAGACGCCGAGGTTATCCTCGATGATCTCGGCGACCTCCTCGGGCGTGATCATCCGCTCCTCTAAGGTGTCGCGGTTGAGCGAGATCTGGACGCGCATGTCCGCGACGTTCGTCGAGACGTCACCCAGTGCGAGGATCTTCGTCGCCTCGATCTTCCAGACGACCTCGTGGGCGCGCTCTCGCTCGGTGGCGTACTCGTCTTCGAGATACACCGTCATCATCGGCGTGTCGGGCGTCTTCCGGGCGTCGACCAGCTCGATGAGCCGGGGCAGCCCCTGGGTGACGTCGATCTCGGCGACCCCTGCGTAGTGGAACGTGTTCATCGTCAGCTGCGTTCCCGGTTCGCCGATCGACTGGGCGCTGACGGTGCCGACGGGGTCCAGGGGATCGACGCGAGAGTCGATGTAGTCGTTCTCGACGGCGGTCACGATGTCGGCGGCCTGCTCGACAGTAACCCCGTCTCGGTCCTCGATGGCGCCGTAGACGCGATCCTTGAGTCGACGCGGCAGGCTGGTGTCCTCGACGAGAACGATCACGTCGTCGTCGACGTCGAAGTCGACCTCAGTCATCCGAGGTCACCTCCGTTCCCTCGGGCAGGCGACGGCTGTCGGCGTGCTCGGAGAGGTTCGTCGGCAGCGGCTCACGGCCGAGGAACTGTGATCGCTCCTCCTCGCTGTCGAACTCTTCGTTGAGTATCCGGTCAGCGATCCCCTCGACGTCGACGTCGTGGTCGTCGCCAGACGAGACTTTGACCGGCGAGGTGCCGTCCTCGCCGAACTCGAACTGGACGATCGTGTCCGAGGTGTCCCGGACGGTGCCGTCGTACTGCGTCTCCAGTTCGGAGAGCGCGTTGATCAGTCGACGCTGCAGGTAGCCGGACTTCGAGGTTCGGACGGCGGTGTCGACCAGCCCCTCGCGGCCACCCATCGCGTGGAAGAAGAACTCCCGCGGCGTGAGGCCGGCGGTGTAGGAGTTCTCTACGAAGCCGTGGGCCTCTGCCGAGAGGTCGTTTGGCTCGTAGTGGCTCAGCGTTCGGTCCTCGTAGCCGCGGTTGATTCGCTCGCCCCGAACTGCCTGCTGGCCGACGGCGCCTGCCATCTGGGTCAGGTTGAGCATCGATCCGCGAGCCCCGGAGTTGGCCATGACGACCGCCGGGTTGTCGGCTTCGAAGTGCTCTTCGGCGATGTTCCCGGCGTTGTCACGGGCACGCGAGAGCGCCTGCATGATCTTCATCTCCAGGGTCTCGTCGATCGTCCGCCCGGGGAGGCTCTCGAGCTCGCCGCGCTCGTAGGCCTCGATGAGCTCTTCGACGCGGTCGTTTGCGTCTTCGATCGTCTCGTCGATCCGATCCTGGGCCTCGCTCGGAATCGTCTCGTCGTCGATCCCGATCGAGAACCCGAAGTGCATGATCGCCCGCATCGCGAGCGTCGAAACCTCGTTGATGAAGACGCGGGCACGCGTGTTACCGTACTCCTTGGTGATCGTGTCGACGATCTCGCCGCCGAACTCGCCGACTTCGTCTTCGGCGATCGTCCCCTCGACAAGCTGGCCGTCCTCGATGACGACATCCTCACCGATTGTACCGGTGAACTCGAGATCCAGATCGTCGGGGAGGAGTTCTGAGAAGACGTCCCGGCCAGTCCAGAACGGCTTGTCCTCGTCGTCGATCCCGCTGGGTTCGGGTAGTTCGTCGATCCGGGTCGCTCGCAGGAGATCCAGGGCCTGCGTCTCGTTAAAGCGCGGGTTGTCGTGGGTCAGCAGATAGGTTCCACTGATGTGGTCCTGGATCGCCCCGATGATGTTCTCGCCGAAGCGTGGGGAGAGGATCTGCTCCTGGACGCGCATGAGAACGCGAGCCTCGGCGCGGGCCTCCTCGTTCTGGAGGGCGTGCATGTTCATCTCGTCGCCGTCGAAGTCGGCGTTGTACGGCGGACAGACGACGGTGTTCAGTCGGAACGTCTTGTACGGCATGACCACGACCTCGTGGGCCATGATCGACATCCGGTGCAGCGAGGGCTGCCGGTTGAAGATGACGATGTCGCCGTCGACGAGGTGGCGGTTGACCTCCCATCCAGCCTCGACCTTTTCGGCGAGTTCCTCGCAGTTCTTCTCAGTAACCTTCAGCCGCCGGCCGTCGGGACGGCGGACGTAGTTCGCGCCTGGGTGGCCCTCTGGACCGTTCGAGACGTATCGACGTGCCTCGGAGACGTTCCGAGCCGTGACGTTCATCGTCTGGGTCATCTCCTTGGCGACGCGGTCCGGAACGCCGACCTCGTTCAGGCTGAGTGTCGGGTCAGGCGAGATGACGGTACGAGCCGAGAAGTTCACGCGCTTCCCGGACAGCGAGCCACGGAAGCGTCCCTCCTTGCCCTTGAGGCGCTGTGAGAGGGTCTTGAGGGGTCGGCCGGATCGGTGTCGGGCCGGCGGCGTCCCCGAGATCTCGTTGTCCATGAACGTCGTCACGTGGTACTGCAGCAGCTCCCACAGGTCCTCGATGATCAGCTGCGGAGCACCGGCCTCGCGGTTTTCCATGAACCGCTGGTTGATCCGGATGATGTCGACCAGCTTGTGGGTGAGGTCGTCCTCGCTGCGCTGCCCGTTGTCGAGCGTAATCGAGGGGCGCGCGGTGACCGGCGGGACGGGAAGGACAGTAAGGATCATCCACTCGGGCCGGGAGCGCTCGGCGTTGATCCCGAGCACTTGAAGGTCCTCGTCGGGGATGGCCTCGAACCAGTCCCGAATGTCGCTTGGCATCAGCTTGTTCGTGTCCTCCTCGGTGAGGTCGATATCCAGTGCCTTCTCGATGGCCTTGCGCTGGCTCTCACGTGGGCGGAACGAACCCGAGAGGATTTCGTTGATCCGGGTCAGCTCGATCTCGGTCTTCTCGGCGAGCTCGTCGGGAGTGGTTCGGTCGATTCCCTCCTCCTCGTTGCCCTGCATCGCGCCGGCGATGCGCTGGGAGTACTCGCTCGTGAGAACCTGCTGGACCTCGTAGTAGGTGGTCGGCTTCTCGTGGTCGATGTCGTACTGAATCTCGCCACAGTGGGGGCACCGATCTTTCTTTCTCGCCTGTCGGATCGCCGCTTTCGTCACGTCGTTTAAATCCCGACCCAGCTTGCGTGACTCCGTGATGTCTGCTCGGAACTCGTCTCGCTCGTCTTCGGTGAGCAACAGCTTCGAACACTCTCGACAGGTGCCCCGAAGCAGGCGCCGGATGAGCTTCGTGAAGCCGACGTGGATGACGGGCGCGGCCAGCTCGATGTGGCCGAAGTGGCCGTTACACGAGCCGGAGTGTTTCCCACAGGTCTTACACTCGAGGCCGGGGTCGATGACCCCCAGTCGGGGGTCCATCAGCCCCATATCGATGGGGAAGCCGTCGTCGTCGTAGGTGTCGGCCGTGATGATCTTCGTCGCGCTCATCTCCCGGTACTCTTCGGGCTCCATCAGCCCGAAGTCAATCGATCCGATGTCCTTTGGTGTACTGTTTTGCATGGGTTAGACGGCGTCCTCGAGTTCCAGTCGCGGCGCGATGCCAAGCGCCTTCATCTCGTCTAGCAGGAGCTTGAACGCGTAGCTCATCTCGATCTCGTGTATGTCGGTCTCCTCGTCGCAGTTCGGACAGTAGACCCGGCGTTGCTCGACGTTCTCGACGGCGCTCATCCCACAGTTTCCACAGACGTGGATGAACTCGCGGTCGGACTCGTCTAACAGTCGCTCTTTCAGCGTCATGGCCGCGCCGTGGCCGATGAAGACGTCCCGCTCCATCTCCCCGATACGAAGGCCACCCTCGCGGGCGCGACCCTCGGTCGGCTGTCGGGTGAGCACCTGCACCGGCCCGCGCGAGCGGGCGTGCAGCTTGTTCGAGACCATGTGGTAGAGCTTCTGGTAGAAAATGACGCCGACGAAGATCTCGGCCTCGATCTTCTCGCCGGTGACGCCGGAGTACATCGTCTCCTTACCCGCGGAGTTGAATCCGTTGTCCTCCAGTCCGCCACGGAGTTCGTCCTCGTCCTCGCCGAGGAAGGGGGTGCCGTCGACGCGCCGTCCTTCCATCGAACCGAGTTTGCCGCCGATCATCTCTAAGATGTGTCCGACGGTCATCCGCGAGGGCAGCGCGTGCGGATTGAGCACGAGGTCAGGCACGACGCCCTCCTCGGTAAACGGCATGTCCTCCTGGGGTGCGAGGTGGCCGATGACTCCCTTCTGGCCGTGTCGCGATGCGAACTTGTCCCCGAGTTCGGGGATTCGCTCGTCGCGCACGGAGACCTTCGAGAGCTTCGAGCCGTCCTCGCCTTCCATCAGGGTGACCGTGTCGACGACGCCGGATTCGCCAGAGCGCATCGTGACACTCGTCTCGCGGCGCTTCTGGGGCGAGAGGCCGCCCATATCGTCGGGTTCCTCTAAGAATCGCGGTGGCGAGGTCTTGCCGAGCAGGACGGAGTTCTCGTCGACGTCGGTCTCTGGATTGACGAGGCCGTCCTCGTCGAGATGCGTGTACGCCTCCTCACCGCGGGCACCGCGGACGTCCTGGGAGGGAATCTCGAAGCGGTCCTCCTGACCGCCGGGGTAGCGTCGCTCCTCGCCTTCGTAGGTACGGAAGAAGTGCGAGCGGGCGAGTGCACGCTCGACGCTGGCTTTGTTCATGACCAGCGCGTCCTCGATGTTGAACCCCTCGTAGCTCATCACGGCGACGACGAAGTTCTGTGCGGCGGGCCGGTCGTCGAAGCCGATCTGCTCGGTGGTCTGGGTCTTGACCATCGAGAGCTGCGGATAGTGTAAGAGGTGCTGGCGCGTATCCGGTCGGATACGGTAGTTCGCACTCGGGAGGCCAAGCGACTGCTTGACCATCCCCGACCCCATCGTAATGCGGGGACTCGCGTTGTGCTCTGGATACGGAATCATCCCCGCACCGATCCCGAAGATCAGCGACGGGTCGATCTCCAAGTGCGTGTGCTTCTCGGTCAGGTCCTCCTCGTCGACCGCGACCAAGATGTCCTCTTCCTCTTCGGCGTCGATGAACTCGATGTAGCCGTGAGAGACGAGGTCCTCGAACTCGAGGTCGTCCTCGCGGAGGGCGTCGATCTCCTCGGGCGAAATTCGTGGTTCGCCGTCCTCGACGACCAGCAGCGGGCGTCGAGCCCGGCCGGCGTCGGCGTTGACGATGACTTCTCGCGTGCGCTCTTTGACGGAGACGTTGACCATGTCCGACACGTCGCCGATGCGTCGCGCTTCGCGGATCTGTTCGGCTAGCTCGTGGGGATCCTCGTGGGTACCCACGAGCGATCCGTTGACGTACACCTTGGCTTCTCGTTGTTGGCTACTCATGGTATCAGTCGTCCGCCGGCTGCGTCGATCGTTCGATGCTCTCGATGCCCGGAATGCCCTCGACACCCATCGAGGCCAGCTCGCGTTTGAGTTCGCTCTCGTCTTCGATGTTCTGGGAGAGTTCCATCGCCTGCGCGAAGTTCTTCACTAGTCCACAGTTCGGTCCTTCGGGCGTCTCGGAGGGACAGATGCGACCCCACTGGGTCGCGTGGAGGTCCCGCGCCTCGAAGTGAGGCTGGCTGCGCGAGAGCGGACTGCGGAGCCGTCGCAGGTGCGAGAGAACCCCCATGAAGTCCGTCCGGTCGACCAGCTGGCTGACACCGGAGCGGCCGCCGACCCAGTTACCCGTCGCGATCGGGTGCTCTAAGCGCTCGGTCAGGACGTCGGATCGGACGACGGTGTTGACCGAGAGGTTCCGGTTTCGCATATTCGCACGTTCTAGCTGGTACTTCACGTCCCGGGAGAGCTTGTTCAGTGCCGTCCGGAACAGGTCTTTCATCAGGTCGCCGCTGACCTTCAGGCGCTTGTTGGCGTAGTGGTCCTTGTCGTCCGCTTCCCGTCGGTTGAGCGCGAGTTCGAAGCAGGCCTCGGCCATCCGACAGAGGTAGTGGGCCTTGTTGATGCGGACGTCCTCCTCGTCGACGCCGTCCTCGTGGAGGTGCGGAAGCAGGTAGCGGTCGATGACGTAGTTGGCTCGTTTGAGCTGGTAGTTCTTGCCCTGACCCGAGGCGACGCGTTTGCCGAGCGTCTCGATTGCCTCCTCTTCGGTCTGGACGTCCGCTTCCTCCAGATTCTCGAGCATGTACTTGACGACCTCGGGGTCGTTCGAGACCTTGTGAACGATCTCCTCGTCCGATTCGAGGCCGAGAGCGCGCACGAGCGTCACGAAGTTGATCGAGCCCGAAACCGAGGGGAACGAGACTTCGAGGAGCCCGTTTCGCGTGCGTTCACAGAGCACGAGCGCCCGGTAGCCACGGCGCTGCGAGAAGGTCTTTGCGACCTGGATCTCGTCGCCGTACTTGGTGTCGTACTCCGCGAGGATCTTGTTCGGCGCCAGGTCCTCGCTGGTCATCAACACCCGCTCGGAGCCGTTGACGATGAAGTAGCCGCCAGGGTCGGCGGGATCCTCGCCGATCTCGATCAGTTCCTGATCGGAGAAGCCGGCGATGTTACACTTGTCGGAGCCGACCATGATCGGCATCCGGCCGATCTTCGTCTCCGTCGAGTCGACGACGCGCTGGTCGCCCTCCTCGCCCTTGACGATCGACATCTCCATGAAGACGGGCGCGGAGTAGGTGATGTTGCGCAGCCGCGCTTCCTGTGGGTACAGCAGTTCTTCGGAGCCGTCGGCCTCGCGAACGCGAGGCGTGACGACGCGCACGTCACCGAGTTCGACGTGAACCGGCTCTTCGCCTTCCTTGTCGCCGATGTCCGTGTCGATCGTCGCCTTCTCGTCGACGACCTCCTGCATCCCCCGGTTGAGGAAGGCGTTGAACGATCGGTAGTGGTGCTCTGCGAGCCGTTCTCGGGAGAAGTACTCCCGCGAGATATCGCGTCGTTCGTCTCTGTCGAGTTCCATCGCCATTTATTCCACCACGAGTCGATAGACGATGGCTTGGTCAGTGGTACGCGAGTCCCGGACGATCTTGATGACGTCCCCGACGTCGGCCTCGTCGGGCAGGGCGGGATCGTTGCGTTTGATTTTCGGCAGGTCTGTGCGGTCGATGTCATACTCTGAGAGCACGTCCTCTAAGACCGCCTCGTCGAGGATGGTGTGCTCCGGAACGAGTTCGTGTTGGCTTACGTCTACCATGTGTTTTGCTGGGCTCTGAAGGGAGAAGCGGCTGTCACGAGATACTACAGAGACGTATCGGCGGAACCCAGTTAAGGGTTACTAAGTCGTCCCGCAAAAGCACGGCTAACCGGTCGGGCGAACCTGACCGGGCGAGTCGTTCACAGGGGAGAATACCGCGTTCTCGGTTATATCCCTTGTGGGTCTTCTCGGATTTCCAGACAGTTGTGGCTCTGGTGTGGTGGTGGATATCCGAAGAGATGGCCTCTACGAGACACCGGTGAAGAGTACCACACGGCGTCCGATTGGAAAGCCTTAATACTGCGACCGGGAAACGATAAATTGCGTCGAAGGCCCGGGTGGTGTAGTGGCCCATCATACGACCCTGTCACGGTCGTGACGCGGGTTCAAATCCCGCCTCGGGCGCTTTTTACTGACGCCAATTCGTGAGTGAGGAGCGTAGCGACGAACGAGCACGGCGTCAGCAAAACGCCAAACAAGGGATTTGAAGCAGGGAGTGACACGAGCGAAGCGAGTAGAATGACTGTGGTTCAAATCCCGCCTCGGGCGTCTTCTTCGATTTCAAATCCGCGAGCGACCGGTCCATCCGATCGCGAACACTCGAATCGAAGAGCGGTAGAGTCGGAGTGAACGCTACCAGCCACGCGAACGACGTGGACACGTCCGACTGTGTTTACAGATCGTGAGGAGCAGATTCCGGGAGAGCCGGATATGGAGGTCTCTGTTCGCCTATTGAGAGTTCTATATAACCACATGTCTAAATATATAGCTCATAGCATCGTACTTATTCATGTGCATGGTCGTCCCAGATGATGACGGACGAGACGTCCGAAGCTGGACAGGGTGTATCGCGGCGGAACTTCATCGTCGGTACCGGCGCCGTTGGACTGGCTGGCGTTGCAGGCTGTCTCGGTGGGGATAGCGAACTCGACGGAACGATCGACGCTTCGGGATCGAACACGGTGGCACCGATCACCGACTGGACGGGCGAGAACTTCGAGAACGAGTTCTCGGGCGTGCTGGTCGACGTCGCACCGGAGGGGACCGGCGCCGGCTTCCAGGAGTTCTGCCGAGGCAACTCCGCTGTGCAGAGCGCGAGTCGGGAGATCACCGAGGAAGAGATCGAACTCTGTGAAGAGGAAGATGTCGACTACGACTTCTTAGAGGTCGGGCTCGACGGGCTTTCGGTGGTAAAGAACTCCGAGAACGACTGGGTCGACAACATCACCTTAGACGAGCTCCAGATGATCTGGGAGTTCGAGGCGACCGACGAGGTGACTCACTGGAGCGACGTTCGCTCTGAGTGGCCCGACGAGGAGATGCAGTTACACGCCCGCGACGACGCATCCGGGACGTTCGACTACTTCACACGGGAGATCTGTGGCGAAATTGGGAACATCCGAGACGACTACTCTGCAACGAGCCAGACGAACGAGATTATGAACGCGGTTGCGGGCAACGAGCACGGCTTCGGCTGGGGCGGACTTGGCTATCTTCGAGAGATTGAAGACGACGAACCGATCGAAGCCGTTCCGGTCGAGAGCGACGCAGACGGCGATTTCTACCTTCCGGAGGAGCAGAACATCGAAGATGGGCTCTACTCGCCGCTGGCCCGCCCGCTGTTCGCGTACTTCAACATGGCGAGTCTGGAAGAGGAGACGGAACTGATCGGTTCGTTCGCCCGTTATTACGCGAACAACGCCCAAGAGTTCGCCCGCGACGAGAACTTCTACGCGGCACCAGACGAGGTCACCGACGAGAACCACGACAAGATCGACGACTGGCTCGACCAGGTTGGTGCCTCACAAGACGATCTCGCTGTCGACCGCGCATAACGGGGACCACACAGGATGAGCACTGAAACGACCCACGGGCCGGGGATCAGCGGCGAGACCGCAGCCGAGGACCTCGCCGCCAATCAGCGTGCACGACGCCTCCTCTTTGGCTGTGCCGCGATCACGGTCCTCACGACGCTCGCGATCTTTTTCGTGTTGATCGACAACGCCGCGAGCTACTTCTTCGGCGCCCGGTTCACCCAGATGGTCACGGGCGCGAGCATCACCCAAGAGATCACATTCACCGAGTTCTTCACCGGCACGCGATGGGCACCATCTCACGCGACGCCGGCTCACGGCGCGCTTCCGATCATCTTCGGAACGCTCGCGATCACGGTCGGGGCGGCGTTCGTCGCGATCCCGATCGGAACCGCGACGGCGATCTACCTCTCTGAGTACGCCTCGCCTGGCGTGCGCGCAAAGCTGAAGCCGACACTCGAGGTGCTCGCCGGCATCCCGACGATCGTCTACGGCTACTTCGCGATCGCCTTCATCAACCCAGTGTTGCTCAGTCCGATTGCCGAGACGCTGTTCGGGATCAACATCGGCCGGTACAGCCTGCTGTCGGGGATTCTCGTCGTCGGCATCATGACGATTCCGATGGTCTCGTCGATCTCGGAGGACGCGATGTCAGCCGTTCCCGACGATCTGCGAAACGGGGCGTACGCGCTCGGTGCGACGAAGTACGACGTCTCGACCCGGATCGTGCTCCCAGCGTCGATCTCGGGTGTGATGGCCTCCTACATTCTCGCGGTCTCGCGAGCGATCGGTGAGACGATGGCCGTGACGCTTGCGGCCGGGTTCAACGCGAACATCACCGCGAATCCGTTCGACGAGATCATGACGATGACGGCGTACATGGTGTCTGTCGCCCGCGGGACGTCCGCGGTCGGCACCATCGAGTACCAGAGCCTGTTCGCCGTCGGACTGCTGTTGTTCGTGATGACGCTGGTGATGAACTTGCTCAACGACGCGTTCAAGCGCCGCTTCCAGGAGGAGTACCGATGAGCACGGACACCGAAAACCGGCGAGACGTCGAGGACAGAGACGGGAGCGAAGAACGCTTTACTGGCGCCGATCTCGGCCGAGAGCACCTGAAGAATCGACTCTTCCTCGGCCTCATCTTCGCGGCCTCGATGTTCGGCGTCGTCATGCTGGCGCTGTTGTTGCTCGACGTCGCGACCGACTTCTACACTGGACTGACGGAGTTCAACATCAACTTCGTCGACTTCCTCACCCGAGACGGCTCCCGACGGGAGGAGCTGTCCGGCTTCAGGGGCGCGATCGTCGCCTCGATCATGCTGATGATCCTGACGGCGATCCTCGCGTTCTTCGTCGGCGTCGGGTCGGCGATTTATCTGGAGGAGTACGCGCCCGATACGCGCATCACCCGGCTGATCGAGGCGAACCTCGCGAACCTCGCTGGCGTCCCCTCGATCGTCTACGGACTGCTCGCGCTGGCGGCGTTCGTCAACGGGGTCGGTATGGGACCGATCCTGATCGCCGGAGCGATCGCGCTCGCGTTGCTGGTGATGCCGATCATCATCGTCTCCACACAGGAGGCGTTGCGGGCGGTTCCAGACGGCGTTCGAAACGGCTCCTACGCGACCGGCGCGACGAAGTGGCAGACGATTCGCAACGTCGTCCTCCCCGCGGCGATTCCGGGGATCATGACTGGAACCATCCTCGCGCTCGCGCGAGCAATCGGCGAGACGGCGCCGCTGATCATGGTCGGGGCGCTGTTTACCAACCGGATGCCGTTCGGTCCACTCGACCGCTTCAGCGCGATGCCGACCCAGATCTACAACTGGGCAGCAGAGCCGAGCCAGCACTTCATCCACCTCGCGGCGACGGGGATCGTGGTGTTGTTGCTGTTCATGTTCGCGATGAACGCGGTCGCGATCTACATCCGAAACAAGTACGAGACGGAGATCTGAGATGGCACAAACAGAAGAGACGATACTCACGACGGAGGTACAGTCGACGGATACCGGACGGACATCACGGCCCGACGAGGCGATCCTCGAGGCCCGGAACCTGAACGTCCACTACGGGGACGAGCAAGCGCTCTCAGACGTCACCGTCGAGATCCCGAAAAACAAGGTGACGGCGATCATCGGCCCCTCGGGCTGTGGAAAATCGACGTTCCTGCGCTCGATCAACCGGATGAACGACCAGATCGACGTCTGTCGGGTCGACGGCGAACTCAGCTTCGACGGCAAGAACGTCTACGACGAGGACGTCGACCCCGTCGCGCTGCGTCGAAAGATCGGACAGGTGTTTCAGAAGCCGAATCCCTTCCCGAAGTCGATCCGGGACAACGTCGCCTACGGACTTCGAATTCAGGGAAAAGACGACGATGTCGATTCCCAGGTCGAGTCGGCGCTACGAGGGGCGGCGCTCTGGGACGAAGTAAACGACCAACTCGACAGTTCAGGGCTCGATCTCTCGGGTGGCCAACAACAGCGCCTGTGCATCGCACGGGCGATCGCCCCCGATCCGGAGGTGCTCTTGATGGACGAGCCGACGTCGGCGCTCGATCCCGTCGCGGCCTCGAAGATCGAAGACCTGATCGACGAACTCGTCGAGGACTACACCGTCGTCATCGTGACTCACAACATGCAACAGGCGGCCCGTATCTCGGATAAGACCGCCGTCTTCCTCACCGGCGGCGAGCTCGTCGAGTTCGACGACACCAGCACGATCTTCGAGGACCCTGATGACCAGCGCGTCGAAGACTACATCACCGGCAAGTTCGGGTAATCACGACTATGCCACGAGACTCATACCAGACGCAACTTGAAACGCTTCGCGAAGACGTGCTCGCGATGAGCGACCTCGTCTGCGAGCGCCTCCGACTGGCGCTGCAAGCGCTTGAATCGAAAGACGAGACCCTCGCCGAGGAGGTGATCACCGGCGACCACGAGGTAAACCAGCTGTATCTTGATCTGGAAGGAGACTGTATCGACCTGTTCGCCCTCCAGCAGCCGGTTGCAGGCGACTTGCGCTTTATCGCTGCTTCGTTTAAGATCATCACCGATCTCGAACGCGTTGGCGATCTGGCAACTAATCTCGCCGGGTATGCCATCGGGGCCGACCAGGATCGCTACCCAGAGGTCGATCTCGAGCGAATCGGTTCCCAGACCGTCGAGATGGTCGAGGACGCGATGGCTGCCTACGCGGCGGACGACGCCGAGGCGACCTACGAGATCGATGAGCGAGACGACGAGATCGATACCCGTTGTGAGGAGGCAAGCCAGATCGTGATGCGGAGCCTGCTCGAACGCGACGAGCCCGACGACGAGGACGTGCTCGAGGACGTATCCCGAATGCTGTTGACGATTCGGGACCTAGAGCGTATCGCGGACCACGCCGTGAACGTCGCCGCACGAACCCTGTACATGGTCGAAAACGACGACGAGCTGATCTACTGACCGGAGATGTGCAGCCAGCACGCGAAGGAGGCGATCGAACGGAAGGTGCAACTGACCGGCTCCTCGACGTACTCCATCTCGCTTCCGAAGACGTGGGCGGTCGATCGGGGAATCGAATCGGGGGCCTCGATGTACCTCTACCCCCACCACGATCGGCTGATCGTTGCCAGCCGTTCGCTCGATCGGACGGACCGCGAGACCACTATCGAGGCGAACGCCATCGAACCGGCGGCGGTCCGGCGTCGCATCGACGCCGCCTACCGCGCCGGCTGCGATGAGATCACCGTCGCGAACGACGCCGGCATCGACGCCGAGACTCGACTGGCGGTCACCGAGGCAGCCGGTCGCTTCCTCGGTCTCGAGGTCGTCCGCGAGAGTGAGACATCGATCACGGCGCGGAACTTGCTCGACGCCGACGAGGTGTCGTTCGAGCAGACGCTCACGCAGATTCGTGGCCTCGCGCTCGCAATGCACGAGGACGCCGTCGATGCCCTCGAACGCGGGGATGAGAAGCTGGCGGCCCGCGTGGTCGAGCGTGACGACGACGTCGACCGCTTCTTCGCGATCGTTGCCCGGTCGTTCCACCGGGGGCTGGGCGACGTGACGGAGCTCGACCGGCTCGACGTCGACCGCGCGACGGCGTGGTACGCGTACCGGACCGCACGCCAGTTAGAGCGACTCGGCGACCTCGCGACGCGAATCGCGAGCGTCGCCCGGCAATCGCCGGACATCTCCGGAGACCGACCAGATCCCCGGCTGGCGACTGTGGCAGGGGACGCCAGGGCGGTCGTCGAACTCGCACTCGACGGGAAGCTGCAGGCCGCGACCGACGCCCACACAGAGGTACGATCGTCGATCGATTCGCTCGAACGCGCGTTCGCCGGCGGCGACGGTAGCTACCGCGACGGCGTGGTGCTCGAGTGTGTTCGCCGAACGGCGGCGCTGGGTGGAAACGTCGCGACCGCAACCGCGGAGCGACGGGCGGTTCCGAACGGAGCGATTCGAGGTCACTCAACGTCCGAACAAACCGAAATACCCCCAACCTACACAGAGACAGATGACACCAATACCAGTCAGACCGCGGAGGAGCACGGACGAGACAAACGTGGCGACGGAGCGGGACGCAACGGCTGGAACGCCGGCTCCGGGTGGTCGGCGTGAGTGACGCCGTTCGCCTCGGATTCGTCTGCGTCCAGAACGCCGGCCGGAGCCAGATGGCGACCGCGTTCGCCGAGCGCGAGCGCGAGCGGCGGGAGTGGACCGACCGGGTCGAGATCGAAACCGGTGGTACGCACCCGGCCGACCAGGTCCACCCAGTCGTTGTCGAGACGATGGCCGAGGAGGGTATCGACCTCTCAGATCGGACGCCACAGGCAGTCAGCGACGACGAACTCGCCGCCTGTGACGTCGTCGCGACGATGGGCTGTTCGACGCTCGAACTCGACGCCGATTCGGGGATCGACGTCCGCGACTGGGCGCTTGAGGACCCCCACGGTGAGGACGCAGAGACGGTTCGGGAGATCCGAGAAACGGTTCGCGGGCACGTTCAGACGCTGTTCGACGAACTCGAGGATCGAGCCACGAGCGCGTAACCACAGACGAGCGAATCGGGCGCAGTTCGGTCGGAGATATCGACGGAAGGGAAGGGCTTTCGACCCTCTGGCACCATCTGTGGGTATGAGCGACCTTCGATCGCCGGCCGAGACGGCCGTGAGACAGTGTCTGAAACTTCAACCCGAAGAATCCTGTGCGATCGTCACTGACGACAAGCGCCAGCCGATCGGTGAGGTGCTGTACGACGTCGCCAGCGAGATCACCGACGACGCGGTGATCGTTCGGTACCCGCCGGGCGAGACCCACGGCGGCGAGCCCCCGTCCCCCGTCGCCGCAGCGATGGCCGGCGCCGACGTCGTCCTCGCACCGACATCGAAGAGTCTCACGCACACTCGAGCGAGAACCGATGCAACCAACGCAGGTGCCCGCGTCGCCACCCTTCCAGGGATCACCGAAGAGGTGTTCGTCGCCGGCTTAGACGCCAACTACGAGTCGATCGCCGCCCACTGCGAGGAGATGCTCGCACAGGTCGGCGACGCCGACGAAATTCGGGTGACAACTGACGCCGGCACCGACGTCACCTTCGAGATCGGCGACCGTGAGTTCCTCTCCGATACCGGCATCGTCCACGAGCCCGGCGCGATGTCGAACCTGCCCGCTGGCGAGGTGTTCGTCAGCCCCGAAAGTGCAACGGGGACGGTCGTCGTCGACGGGACGATGCGACCCCACGGCCTGCTCGAGGACGGCCAGCCGATCACCTTCGAGTTCGAGGACGGAGAGGTCACGTCGATCTCCGACGACGAGATTCGGGAGACGGTCGAGGGCGCAGCCGAGGAAGTCGGCGACGCCGCGTACAACGTCGCCGAGTTGGGCATCGGGACGAACGTCGCCGTCACGGAACTCGTCGGCTCGGTGCTGTTAGACGAGAAGGCCGCCGGCACGATCCACGTCGCGATCGGTGACGACGCCGGTATCGGCGGCACCACGGACGCGCCAATCCACCTGGACGGGATCGTTCGGGAGCCGACGGTTGAGGCGGACGGGGAGGTCGTAGACCTCCCAAAAGTCGAGCGGCCGTAGCCAGGCCCAGACCGGCGTCCAAACTGTAAACAGTTATCCGACTGCGGGCGCAAGCGACCCACAAGATGGCCACGGACGTCAAACCCACCCGAAAGAACCTGATGGCGATCGAGGATCGCATCGAGCTTTCGGAGCGGGGACACGGGACGTTAGAGAAGAAACGCGACGGCCTCATCATGGAGTTCATGGACATTCTGGACAAGGCCCAGGACGTCCGCGGAGAGCTCGCCGACGACTACGAGTCGGCCCAAAAGAAGATCAACATGGCCCGGGCGATGGAAGGCGACGTCGCGGTCCGAGGCGCCGCTGCGGCGCTTCAAGAACACCCCGAGATCACCACCGAGTCGAAGAATATCATGGGTGTCGTCGTCCCGCAGATCGAGTCCTCGCGCGTCTCGAAGAGCTTAGATCAGCGCGGCTACGGGATCATGGGCTCTTCGGCCCGAATCGACGAGGCCGCAGAAGCCTACGAAGACCTCTTGGAGAGCATCATCCTCGCCGCGGAAGTCGAGACGGCGATGAAGAAGATGCTCCGCGAGATCGAGACGACCAAACGGCGCGTCAACGCGCTCGAGTTCAAGCTCCTCCCCGATCTCTACGAGAACAAAGAGTACATCGAGCAGAAATTAGAAGAGCAAGAGCGCGAGGAGATCTTCCGGCTGAAGAAGATCAAAGAGAAGAAAGAACAAGAGGAGAAAGCGCAGAAGGAAGCAGCAGCCGGCGAGGAGATGGAGCAGGCCACGGCAGGTGGCCTTCCGGGCGGCGACTGATCCGAGACACCCGATGGCCTGTTCTCGTTGCGAGCGTCCGACGGTGGCGTTCGCCGTTCCCGAAAAGTACCGCGAGTACGCACCCGAAACGACAGCGATTGCAACGATCTGCTCGCAGTGTCTTGCTGTCTCGGCCGGTGGCGAGAACCGCGACGTCTCCGGCGATGTGGCTGCTTTCGATCCGATCAGTGACGCGTATCCGACCGATCCCGATGCGGGGGTCGTCCTCTCCTTGCTACTTGACCAGTGTGACTCGCTTGCGACCAACCGGGCGGCCATCGAGACGCTACTGCTCGATCTCGAGCGACGAGGGGTCGACCCGCTGTTGACGATCGACCGGCTGCTGGCAGACTCCGACGTCGAGCCGGCGATCGATCTGGACCGGCGTCGTCACCAGCTCGAGCAGCTGCTGTACTAGCAGTGGAAGCCGTCTAACCGAAGGCAAAGAGACGGCGAACCCCCGATCGGACGCTGGCTGCCAGTCGCAACAACTGAGAACTGCACTCGAAGCGAAGGGGTTGCACGTGGCCCGAGAGTCGGCGTTCGAACCGGTTCGTCCGGTTAGTCGTCCTCGGCGCGGACGTAGGTTACCGGACAGGGCGCCGTGAGCAGAATTTCCTGTGAGGTGCTTCCGAACACTGCCTTACCGGTCGGCGATCGCTTGCGGCCGCTGATGATGAGGTTCTCGGCAGCGACATCCTCGGCCATCTTGACGATCTCATTCGATCGGTCACCGACCGCAGCGCGAATCTCGACCTTGAAACCGGCATCCTCGAGGCGGTCGACCATCGATGCGATCGTCTCTTTCTCGCGGGCGAGCGTTTGTGGGGAGAGATCGCGCTCTTCGATGTCGGTGCCGACCCGTTCGATCGCTTCGTGGTACTCCTCGGATTCGGCCTCGAACTCGCTCTCAGAGAGGACGTGGGCCAACACGACCGACGCGTCCGTGGCACCGGCAACCGAGATCGCGTGTGAAACCATCGCATCCGCTCGATCGGCGTCCTTTGGGCCGATCGCGACCATTATCGTATCCATCGTTGGCCACACGTTGGAAGTCAATCTTCTTAAGCGTGCGGTGTATCGGTCGCGAAACTGCCCACGGAACCGACTCAGTAGGTGTCGACGTCGGTGCCGACCGAGCAGACGTATTCGCCCGTCGCGACCTGTGGAAGCCGGCGGGTGCGCCAGAAGATTCCGTCGCTATCGGCGGTCACGGTCGCCTTCGGCTCGCCGAAGACCGTCGTCACCTCGAACAGCGTCTCACCAGCTTCGACCCGGTCGCCCAGCTCCGGACCGAACGAGACCAGTCCGCCAGCCGGGGCGCCGTACTGCTCGAAGCCGGCCGCGCGGGTCTGGGCCGTTACCTCCGACTGGTCGGACAAGAAGTCGTAGTGCCGGAGGACGTTGAACACGCCGTCGACGCCGGTCTGGATGCTCGATTCGTCCCAGCCGACACAGCCGCCGAGTTCGGGGTCGACCGTCGGAATACCGTCGTCCGGTGCGGCGCGAGCCAGTTGGCCGTCGGGCCCCTTCTGATCCAGAATATAGCCACAGCCAAACGCCTTCGCGAGTTCGAGACACGCCTCGTGCATCCGGTGGCGTCGACCACAGCGTACCCGGACCTCGTCGATCATCCGGCTAGTCGATCCCTGGTGGAGATCGAGGATGAGGTCGGCCCGACTCGCCGCCTCGAACGTGGCGTGAGCGATGCGCTCGCTCGACGTCCCCGACTCGTTGCCTGGATAGGCGCGATTCATCTTGGTGTCGTCTAACGGGTTACGGTGCTCGGCGACCTGGAACGCCGGATAGTTGACGATGCCGACGATCAGCAACGTCCCCGAGAGGACTGCCGGATCGATTCGGGGGAGCACCCGGCTCAGGACGCCGACCCCGTTTAGCTCGTCGCCGTCGCTTACCGCCTGCAGATAGAGCGTCTTCCCGGATTTGGCGCCGTTGACCACGGCGACCGGGAGCCCGAACGGGCTCCCATCTCGGGTTTCTCCCACCTCGAGTCGGCCCGTATCGATCTCACCGGGGTCCGCGCTCGCCGTACCGAGCGTGGTCGTCATGTCATCGAGGATGGTCGCACTCGCCTTTACTGGTTCGGTCTCCGTCGCTTACCGACGATTCCAGGCGTTACAGGCGCGATCCGGACCGAGAGGGATCAGTGAAAACCGTGGGGCCCACACGAGCGGTTTGAACACTCTGGAATCTGCCGGCTCGTGGCGAAGATTGACGACCCAGTCAGCGGTAGGTTCGGTCGCCGAACACGTCCTCTTCGGCCGGCTCGTCGCTCCGGGAGAGGCGCGGAGTAAATCCGCCGGTGAGGATCACCGCGACGACGATCAGCGCCGAGGAGAGGACGACGAAGTCCGCGCTGGGCTCGTATCCCGCAAGGCTCGAGCCGGTCGAGACGACGAAGATCGTCACGAAGAAGACGACGGTCGCGAGCAACACCATGACGGCGATCCCAACGGCCAGCAGCGCCAGCGACGAGACGGGTTTTAGAAGCGACATACGCGGCGTTCGAAGGGCGCCCACGTAGGGATTTCGACTCTTCGAGTCGGCGGGACGGTCCCCCGGAGCCCGGTGGGTGCAGGATCGACCGGTTTTGCTGCCGTCGCAAGCACGGCGACTATCCGCACCAGCACACAATCGCCGTCGATGACTGACTCGACGAGATCGGTGAGCCGCAGGCGGACGATCACGGGTACCGCACTCGTCGCCACCGGCTCGATCGCGGCGCTGGCTGGCTGCGGCGACGAGGGACCCGGCGAGGAGGGCGAGGACGACGGCATCGATCACCCGGACGAGGCCGACAACGAGACGAACGGTGGCGGCGGTGGTCCCATCGACGAAGAGGACTCCACCGGCGGCCACCCCGACCCGACGAGGACGGGGATGATGAGGAAGCCGACGCGTGAGTGGCGGGGCGACACTGTAGCAGATCGGTGCCGAACCGACCTCGACCGACAAGGGGCGACATTTAGGGCCCCGAATCGCGTACACCCGGTATGGTAACGACACTCTCTGCGGATCGGCTCGCGGCGCTGCAAGACGATCCGGAGGTAACGTACGCCCTCGTTGATACGCGGCCCGAAGAGAGCTACGAGTCCTGGCACGTCGACGACGCATTGCACTTCCCGTTCGGTCCCGAGGAGGAGTTAGACGGCCGGCTCGAAGAGCTCGAGTCGGTCGTCGGTGACGCAGAGCGCGTGATCACCATCTGTGCGAAGGGGATCTCCTCGGCGAATCTGGCGACGCAACTCGAGTCGGCGACCGACGCCTACGAGGTCGAGGCCGTCGAGGGCGGCATGCAAGGCTGGAGCGGCGTCTACGATCACGTCGAAATCGACGCCGGCGAGGACGTCTCGGTCGTACAGGTCCAACGCCGGGCGAAGGGGTGTCTGGGCTACGTCGTCGGCTGCCCCGAGACAGGTGAGGCGGTCGTCGTCGATCCCACTGCCGATACCGACGAGTTCGTCATCGCAGCCGAGGAGTCCGGTCTCGAAATCGTCGGCGTGATCGACACGCACGTCCACGCCGACCACGTCTCTGGCGGCCGGAAACTTGCGGACGCCCACGACGTCCCCTACTACCTGAGCGCGCGGGTCGACGAGCGCGACGTCGCGGTCGAGTACGACCCTCTCGAGCGAAACGAAGTGCTCGAGGTCGGAAACGTGGCGATGAAGGCCGTCTACACGCCCGGCCACACCAGCGAGATGCTCTCGATCCTCGTCGACGACGCGGCGCTGTTAACCGCCGACACGCTCCACGTCGACTCGACGGGCCGGACGGAACTCGAGTTCAGCGAAGACGAAGGTGAGGAGGGAGCACGAATGCTCTACGAGTCGCTCCACCGGACGGTGCTCGCCGAGCCCGAGGATATCGTCGTACTGCCCGGCCACGTCACCGTCACCGCGGATGGGAAGTTCGGCCACGGTGCGCCCGGCGAGGCGATCCAGACGACGATCGGGGAGGCCCGAACCGGGATCGACGTCCTCGCGATGGACGAGGAGGCGTTCGTCGACCGGCTTGCAGACGCCGGAGAGAAGCCGGCGAACTACGAGGAGATCATCGACCGCAATCGCGGAGCACTCGAGGTCCCGCCCGAGGAGCGGATCGAACTCGAGATGGGGCCGAACAACTGCTCGGCGTAGGCAACGCGGGATGCCACAGATCGCCAGCGAAGCGGTAGCCGCCGACGCCTACCGCGAGTAGGTGTCGAGGCGCACAATTGACTCGCCATTCTCGTCGAGTTCGAAGAAATCCGCGAATTCGAATAGCTCCCGGTCACCGTCGAGGACGCGCCCGTGGGCTGCGACGCAGCCGCGGTCGGGATCGACGACGTGTCCGGCCAGCTCGTGGGTCGTGTCCGGATTCGGTCGCTCCTCGCGCATGAACCGGACGAAGGCGTCCCGGCCCTCGAACGTTCGGTCCGGTCGCTGCTGGACGAATGCTGGGTCGAGAACGGCACGGAGGGTGTCGTACTCGTGTTCGTCCAGCGCGTCGTAGTACCGCCGCACGACCGTTTCGGCGTTCATGCCGGCGAGTTCGTCCCGGGGCGCAAAAAGGCTCGGCGTCGAGCCGAGAACGCTCTCGGCGGCCCGAGCGTCTTTTCCCGGGCGCGAGATCCACGACCATGACTCACGGGACGACCGTGATCACCAACCTCTCCGCGATCACCCTCGCCGAGCGCGGTCGGCCTCGTTTTGAGGGGGAAGCCAGAGTTATATACGATAATATTAAAAAAAGGACATGAACAGACGCGACGTGTTACGTGGCGCTGGCGTCGCGATGACAGCGAGCCTCGCAGGATGCCTTGAAACGGTCGACGAACTCAGTACCCGGTTCGGAGGTGGCTGTCCATCACGAGATATCGAGGAGCTGTCGTACGAGAGTCAGCGTTCCAGCAGGGACATCATCGGATTCGAGCAGGGGATTCGGCTGGCTACGGCCGCCGATCACGCCGAGAAGTTCGATCGGGAGTTCCGGTTCATCCGCGAGACGGATTTCGAAACGTCGGTGATCGTCGGTGTCCAGGCGATCTCGTCGGTTTCCTCGGACGCGTTCGAAATCAGCGCCGTCGGTTTAGAAGACGAGTCGACGATACACGTGTTCACGTGCATACCGGATTCGTCGCGTTCCGACGTGGCGTATACGCACGCGCGGCTGCTGAGAATACCCCGCGAGGAGGTCGGTTCGACGGTGCAACGAGCGTTTCTCACGCACTGGAACGACGGTACCGAGAGTACGCACGAGGACGAAGTGTGATCGCACTGAATCGTGGGCCATACGGAACCGCGGGCCAGTGCATAACTGTCCCAGTGCGTAACGACCCGAACCGACCGGCTTTTGCCATGCTCGCGCCTACGCCCAAGTAGTGGAGGTCCACGTCTACTACGAGGGCGACGACGACCCGAAGAAGTGCACTGCTCGGCGCCTCGAGAAGTTCGATCGGGCGATCCTCCATCGCTCGATGTCCGCGGTGCCCTACGGTGTCGTACTCAACCCCCACGCCGAGCAGGCGCTCTCGCCGGCCGACGCCGAGGAGGCCCTCGGGACGCTCGTCGCACTCGACTGCTCCTGGGAGTCCGCAGAAGCGGCCGCCTTTTCGATGCCCGGCGTCCACCGCGCCCTCCCCTTTCTCGTCGCCGCAAACCCGGTCAACTTCGGCCGCCCGTTCGAGCTGACGACCGCCGAGGCGCTCGCGGCCGCGCTCTGTATCTTCGGCGAGAACGAGGCGGCCGCCGACCTGCTGGAGCCCCTTCGCTGGGGCGAGACGTTTCTGGAACTCAACGAGGAGCCGCTGCGCCGGTACGCCGACTGCGCGGACTCCACCGAGGTCGTCGCCGTGCAATCCGAGTATCTAGCCGACGAGGAGTGAGGCCGATACCGGATGGCTACCGCGCCGCCAAACTGCGGACCACAGCGGTTAAATGCGCCAGCGCGTAACGAACCCGTATGGCCAGTTTCGACGCCGCGGAAAAACGAACGCTCGAGAAGATGATCTGCATGCGCTGTAACGCCCGCAACTCCAAGGAGGCAAAGCGCTGTCGCAAGTGCGGTTACAAGAAGCTCCGACCGAAAGCGAAAGAAGCCCGCGCGGCCTGATCGTCGGTTCTCGCACTATTTCCTGTTTGCCTGCCAGCTACAGCTCTGTTTCTCGACAGCCGGAGCCGTCACTCGTCGGGATACTTCGGCTCGCGTCTCTCGGCCCGCTCTAAGGCCCGCTCGACGACGGTCCGGACATCGCCGTGGAAGACGCCGCCGTGGCCCGCGTACATCTGCTCGACGGTGTCGGGCATGCGGTCGAGCAGTTCTTCGATACTCTCGATCAGCCGTTCGCGGGACTGTCCGGGTCTATCGGTCCGGCCAAAGCTGCCGTCGTCGAAGGCGCCGTCGTCGTGGACGACCACGTCGCCCGAAAAGAGTGCGGTGTCAGAAACCATCGAGACGTGATCGTCGGCGTGGCCCGGCGTGTAGACGACGTCGAAGTCCTCGTCGCCGATCCGGATCGTGTCGCCGTCCGCGAGTTCGTGCGTTCGGGCCGAGTGGTCGTCGAAGGCGTAGACGTCGGGGTCGAAGGCGTCGACGACTGCCTCGAGGCTGGCGACGTGGTCGCCGTGTTGGTGGGTCAGGACGACCGCATCGAGGCCGTCTGCGTGCTCGCGAATCTCGTCGACGGCCCCGTCCCACGCGCCGGCGTCGACGAGTACCGTCCGGTCGCCGACCACGAGGTAGGCGTTTGCGGTGAACGACTCGGCGTCCTCGGTGACGTTGGTGACGTCCATGCGTGCTCGGAGCGTCGGCTTGCGGAAGGATAACCCTGGCGCGAGCACGATGGTGGTCGCGATCGGCCGGCACGAACCGGGAATTAAAAACGCAAACTGGGACAACCCCGGAACTTTTTGCCGTGGCTCGCATACGTGTGTCTGTATGGGATTCGGAAGCTACGACGAATCCGAGCAGCAGGACGTCGACGCCGATTTTGACGAGGACGACGCGGTTGAGTCCGAAGAACACAGCCACCAGGGAAGCATCGAGTTCGAAAACGGGGCCACAAACGACGAGCTACTCGATCGTCTCGAGGAGATCAAAGAGGAGTGATGAAATCGGGGGTGCGGGCGGTCGGCGTCGCCGAATCGGCCGGCGACGATCGGCAGACTGCCACCCTCGCCGGCGCAGTCGTCCGGGCCGACGGGATCGTCGACGGCCTCAGCTATGCCGACTGCACGGTCGGCGGCACCGACGCGACTGCGGCCGTCGGCTCCCTACTCGCCGATCTCGACCGGCCGGACGCGCGGTACGTGCTTCTGGGGGCGGTCGCACCGGCGTGGTACAACGTCCTCGACCTCGAACGGCTGGCCGAAGCGAGCGACGGGCCGGTGATTGCTGTCACCTTCGAAGAGAGCGACGGGTTAGCGCCCGCGCTCCGAGCTGAATTTTCGGGAGTGGAGCTCGAAAGGCGGCTGACACGCTACCGCGCTCTGCCGCCGCGAGAGCCGGTCGCTGTTGGATCAGAGACAATGTACGTCCGCGCGGTGGGCTGTGAACGCCAAGAAGCCGAGCGCGTCGTCCAGGCGTTTACCGATTCGGGCGGGCGGCCGGAGCCGATTCGCGTCGCCCGGCTGGCCGCGCGGGCGGCCCGGCGCTACCGAGAGAAGTCGAGCCAGCCGTGAACGCCGAGTCAACCCCGTCGCAGCACGCCAAATTGAACCGGGTGGGCCGACCCGGCGTTCGCGAGCCGAAACACGTAGTACCGGGCCGTTCGACCGACCGCTATGGACGAGCAGATGGAGGGCGTCGAGGTGACCGCCTGCGAGCGGTGCCCGGCGCTCGTCGAGTCGCGCAGCCGGATCGTCAACGGAACGGGTCCCGAAGACGCCGACGTGGTCTTCGTCGGCGAGGGACCCGGCGCGACCGAAGACGAGCGCGGCGAACCGTTCGTCGGGCGTAGCGGCACGGTGCTAGACGATGGGCTTCGACGGGTCGGGCTCGCACGGTCCGACATCCGGATCACGAACTGCGTGCGCTGTCGACCGCCCGACAATCGGGATCCGACCCGTGAGGAACTGGGGAACTGCCGGGGCTACTTAGAGACCGAACTCGACCGCCTCGATCCGGACGTGATCGTCACGCTGGGAAAGGTCCCCAGCGAGCACTTGCTGGAGCGCTCGGTCGCGGTGACGTCGGAGGCAGGCACCGTCGAGGAGGTGCGAATCGCCGAGACGCCCCGGCGGGTCGTGATCTCGGTCCACCCCGCGGCGACGCTGTACGATCGGAGCCAGGAGGAGACGTTCGCCGAGGCGCTCGCGACGGCAGCCGATCTCGCGGACGTAGCGGGAAGCGAGAGCGGCCAGTCGCGACTGGACGGCTTTTGAGTGGCTACAGCCGCCGTCGGACGCGCGAGCCGAGCAGGTACGCCACACCCCCGATGACGAGCGCCCCGATCAGGGCCGACGGAACCCCATTCGTGATCCCCTCGACGAGCTCGCCGGGCGGGTCGCGCTTGTAACCGAGGAGCCGCGGCGGGGTGTAGCGCGTCTCCTCTGACCACCTGATGTAGCCGATCAGCGGCGGAACGACGAACCGCCAGAGGATCGCGAGGAAGACCGGCGACAGCCCCGCGATCACGCCGGCTCGCGCCCAGCCGGCGTAAAGGGTGACGACCACGGCGACGGCGACGAGCAGTGTTAGCGAGAGCACCGCATCGTACTCGAGCAAAAACGCCACCGACGCGAGGGTCGGGATCAGAGCTGCAAGCGCCAGCACGCGAGTGCGCGCCGGCCGAGTGCCGAGAATCGAGGATCGGAGGGTCATAGAATCAAAACAGTTCTACAGGTTGATAATATCTCGCACGGTTCGCAGCGACGGAAAGTCACGGCGAACAACCCGCCGACTCGATGCCTCGCGCGCGTTGCGCGAAGGGCAACGCACTTGCCCGCGCGCCACCGACGGGCAGACATGAACACGACACTCTCGCCGCCCGAAAACGCACTCGCCGAGGTGGTCGTCGTCGACTACGGCCTCGGGAACCTCCGCAGCGTCACCCGCGGATTGGAACGCGCAGGCGCAGCCGTCGAGATCACGGACGACCCCGCTGCGTTCGAAGCTGCTGACGGCGTCGTCCTCCCCGGTGTCGGCGCCTTCCGCGAGGGAGTCGAGAACGCCGATCCAATCCGCGACGATCTGTTGGCGGTCGCCGAGCGCGGCCAGCCCCTGTTCGGGATCTGTCTGGGAATGCAGATGCTGCTGACTGCGAGCGAAGAGGGAGAGACCGACGGCGACGCCGCCGTATCGGGGCTGGATCTCGTCCCGGGAACGAACGTCCGATTCGACGACGGCCAGAAGGTGCCCCACATGGGCTGGAACGAACTGGTGATCGAGCGCGAGCACCCACTCGTTGAAGGGGTAGACGGAGAGTACGCCTACTTCGTCCACTCGTACTATGCGGTCCCCGACGACGAGGCCGCGATCGTCGCCAGCACGGACTACGAGCGGACGTTCCCCTCGATCGTCGCCAACGAGGCCGGCAACGTCTTCGGGACGCAGTTCCACCCCGAAAAGAGCGGTGAGACGGGGCTGCAGATTCTGCGAAACTTCGTCGAGATCTGCGCGGCAGAGTGATCTGTCGCGACGACAGCGGGACGTAACCAGCGTTACAGAGTGCGTGTGAGGGTTGTAGGTGTACATTTCTCAGTCAGTACAGGTCCCAAAACGACCAGCGCGGCTTTTCTAGAGATGTACCAGAACACCCAACCGACTTCTGTTGCTAGCACTCTCTATGGAGGGAGCAGACAACGCACTCGTGGTCGATCTACAAACGACCGATTTGAAGCCGAGTGTTGCAATCGTCGACGCTATTGCAACACTCGAAGGGGTTGAGTTGGAAACTCTCTCGGAGACTCACGATATCAGAGTCTATGACTGGGTCGATCCTGATGCCCTCGACACCCTGCTGGCCAGCGGTGACGGTGTTTCTGTGCAGTTCCCCATTGGGGAGTATCGAGTGGACAGTACGGACGCCGAGTTACGTATTCAACGCAGATGACCCAAGAGCAGGATGCGTTCCGGTAGTCGACCAATTCAGTTACCACGAACATCCGCCGTACTCGTCGTTTCGACGGTGTGAAACTCCGTTGATCCGCAGTCACACCCGTCTCGCTTCCCAATTGGCTGTATTGTACCGTCGGGCCATTCCAGCGCAGCGTAGGCTGATCCACAATTGAGACACGTGATGACCGTTCGATCGCTGTCTCCCTCGGGCATCAGTTACCCATTGTTCGACGGATACCACTGTCAGCGCTACTGTTGGGAGTACAACAGCTTTTTAAGCGAGTTATCGATTCGAATCCGACGTTTCGGGAAGGGTGCGCCCGAGGATGTGTTTCGTCCCACGGCGGAGTCGAGACGCGATGGCCTGCTGGGAAATACCGAGTTCGTCGCCGAGTTCTTCCATCGTCACCTCACGCGGGGACTCGAAGTACCCACGCTGATAGGCCAGTACCAGCGCTTCTTGCTGTGTGTCAGTGAGTGCTGCCTCAGTTTCAGTCTCGACCGGCGTCAGTGCGTGCAGTTCGGTCAGCGTGACTGGAATGTCCAACTCTTGACACCGAGAGTGAAAGGTTGCGACATCACTTCGGGAATCTCCGCGGATGTCGAACGTCCACCGACGGCTTGTGCCGATAGCTTTGATAAGCGGGATGTCGGTCTCGGTCAACACACTCAACACGTCGTCGTATTCGAGTGACCACTCGACACGTAGCAGAGACTCATCATCGACGGAATCGACGAGCTGGATTCGATTGACGCCCGGATGATCAGAAAACGCGTCCTCGATGTTCGCAACGTCCGTCCCCCGAACCCAGAAGTAGGGGATTACCACGTCACGCGACGGGATCAGTCGCTCTAGTTCGACCGTCACGTCCGGCAATTGAGCGAACACGGTACCAAGGGGGAACTGATCGGATGGAACGGTAAACGTAGCCTCAGTAGCCATTGCTGAAATGATGTCTCGCTGGCTGTAAAAACCTCCGCGGAGCACGCACCGCGTGCTGTGCGATTATTAGAACGATGGCCGGTCGATACACAACTGTAGTGAACACGGATTCTACGGGAGTAATTGTCAGAGAGGGCACCAGTCAACAGAGCCACGCACCCGCATACGACGAGCTACCGTGGGAGGGCAACGCGAGGCGCCGGCGGACCGGTGGCGCTTTATCGCCGGGCGATCGCTGCGGTAGTATGGGTTTTGGAAGCTACGACGAGTCCGAACAGCGCCAACCTGACGCCGGAACCGAAGACGACGAGGACGCGGCCGTCAACGTCCACCAGAACGACCACGACGGCGAAATGAGCGTCGAGACGGGAGGGTCGACCGACGCCCTCCTCGGACAGCTTCAGGAGATCAAGGAGAAGAAGGCCGCCAAAGACGAGTAAGACGCCCGGAACCGGGGGTGTCTATGAAGTCGCTCGTCGATTCCGTTGAGATCCACCAGCCACCGGCGATCGACCGCCGCGAAGTGATGACCACTGGGTAGCACGGGTTCGGAGGAGGGAAGCGTAGTCAACCGACCGCTAAAGCAGTTCTCGAACCTCGGAGTACCACATGTCGTGGTAATCGACGTGACCGATTCGTCGCGCGATGGCGACCGCGAGAATGTGCCAGCAGAGATCCGTGGGGTCGTCCGCATCGAGATTGTACTCGTAGTCCTTACAGGTACAGCCGCCGTCTTCGACGATGTACTCATCCTCGTAGCCGACGACGATGGTAAAGTCCTGGTAGGCCTTGACTCGCCCTTCGCCGACGGCCTCGATCGCGCGGGCGCCGCGATCGTCGTGAATCCGGGTGATCCGGTCGACGATCTCCGGCGTGAGGCGACCCGTCTCCTCGAGGCGAGCTTGCCACCGCTCGACGGGATTCGACGCGGACACGTTCAGGTCTGGGTACCGAACCGTCAAATCCGTTTGGTTGTTGGACGAAAGCGAGAGGCTCAGCCGTCCTCCTCGCGCTCTCCGTCACCAGTTGCTCCAGGGAGTTCGATCGTGATCTCCGTCGCGTTATCCTCCGCGTCATCTTCGTCGTTGGCCTCGTCGAGTGACACCTCGCGCTCGACGACGTCGAACTCGTCGGCTAAGCTTTCGACGGTCACGGTGTACGCGCCGGGATCTGCGAGCGTCCGAGCGACGAGGCGTCCGCCGTCGATTTCGTGTTGGAAGTTACTGGTGAAACTCTGCTCGTCGTGCGATATCGTGACCGAAACGCCCTCAGAGACCGGTTCGCCATCGTCGTTTTCCAAAGAGACGACCAGGTGGACTGGCGTTCCGCCGGTGTCGAGGTTCTCGTCGTCACCGTTGTTATTGAGGCACCCCGCGAGGGCGGCGGAAACGGTTGCGAGAGCCGCGGCGCCAAACTGGCGCCGGGTAACCGCAGACGTGTGCATAGTACACCTATCAAACCAGTGTGATTTGACTCTTTTGACACTGATCGGAACGCGAAAACCGGGTCGCTTTTCGCGGTACCGCGACCATCTGACTGTATGCGCGTGACGGAGGGTGGCGTCGAGATCGCGGTACCCGGCGAGCAGACGGAGGGGTTCGAGGAGTCGGTGTTCTACAACCCGCGCCAGGAGTTAAACCGTGATCTGACGATCGCGGTCCTGCGGGCCTACCGCGAGCGTGAGCCGCGAGCCGAGCGCTACCTGGACGGAATGGCGGCAAGCGGCGTTCGGGGCGTCCGCGCCGCTGCCGACGGCTGGGACGTGACCTGCTGTGATATCGACGAAGGGGCCGTCTCCCTGGCCCGGGAGAACTTCGAGCGGAACGATCTGGAGGGTGAGGTTGTGCGACGCAACGTCAACGCACTCTTGCACGACTCGATGTTCGACGTCGTCGATCTCGACCCGTTCGGAACGCCGATGCCCTTTGCCGACGCCGCGTTCGCGAACTGTCACAACCTCGTCTGCGTAACCGCGACCGACACCGCGCCGCTGTGTGGCGCCCACTTCGCCAGCGGCGTCCGCTCGTACGGATCGGTCCCCCGGAACACGGAGTACCACCCGGAGATGGGCGTCCGAACGCTGCTCTCGGCGCTCGCCCGGAGTGCGGCCCGCTTCGACGTCGGGATCACCCCGCTCGTGACCCACGCGACGAGTCATTACGTGCGGACGTATCTCGAACTCGACCGTCGCGCAACCGCCGCCGACGCCACACTCTCGGAGCTGGGCACGCTCAGTCACTGCGAAGACTGTCTCTACCGCGAGACTCAGTCGGGGTTGATCGCGAACACGCTGGAAGCGTGTCCGAACTGTGGAGGCGACCGAATTCTTGCAGCCGGCCCGCTCTGGCTCGGTGCCACCGTCGACCTGGAATTCACAGCGACCGTCCGGGAGGCGATCCCGGACGAGTTCGCGACCGCCGAAACTGCCCGCGACCTCATAGAGACCCTCGCCGGCGAACTCGCCGAGCCGACCCACTACGACCAGCACAAACTCTGTAAGAACTGGGGGCTGCCGGCTAACGCGATGGACGACTTCCTCGCTGATCTCCGAAAGGCGGGCTACCGCGCGTCGCCGGCTCACTACGGCGGAACGACGTTCAAGACGGACGCCGACGTGGGCGAGATCCGGGCAGCGACGGCGTCGGAACTGACCGACTGAGCCCGTCGGTGGCCTGGCTCGAACCACCACAGCGTGCGCCATCCCACCCGCTATTTGCCTCTGGGAAGTGATACTGTGGGCGTGCTCGACCGCCATCGCGCCGAAGACGTCCTGGGACGCTCGATTTCCCTCGCACGGACCGAACAGCTGACACTGTTGGCTGCCGGTGTCGCCTTCTACGCATTCGTCTCGCTGGTCCCCCTGGCACTGCTGACCGTCGCGCTCGCAACGACCGTCGGCGGGGACGCGCTCGTGGCCCGCGTCACGACCGCCGCGAGCGACGTGCTCACGCCCTCGGCGCTCGATCTCGTCGCCGAGACGCTGGTCGACGACACGGGCAGACGGAGCGCGACGGCCGTGGGAGCGGTCGGCTTGCTGTGGGGTTCGAGTCGGGTGCTTCGCGGGCTCGACAGAGCCTTCGCGCTGGTGTACGGAACTGCCGCGGCGAAGTCGTTCGTCGACTCCCTCTGGGACGTGCTCATCGTCTCCGCCGCAATCGTAGTCGGTCTCGGCGCCGTCGCTGTGATCGAAGCCGTGTTGCTGTTCGTTCCGCCAGCGCTAACCGGACTGACCGTGGTCGGCTACGCGCTCGTCGTGCTCGGTCTGCTGGCGGCCTTTCTGCCGATGTACGTCGTCTTCCCGGACGCGAACGTCGGAGTTCGAGAGGCTCTCCCCGGGGCGATCGTGGCAACGATCGGCTGGTTCCTACTCAGTCGGACGTTCGGCCTCTACGCGGCTTTCGCGGGCGAATTCGCCGTCTACGGGGCGATCGGTGCCGTCTTTCTCGTGCTGGCCTGGCTATACGTGGCGTCGGCCGTCGTCGTCTTCGGCGCCGTGGTGAATGCGGTACTCGCGGGCCGTGACACGGATCGGCAGCTACAAAGTCCGGGAGCGCGACAGATCTCGACAGAAGCGATGTCCGACGACGCCAGCAGCGCCGACGAGGACGGGACGGGTGCGGACCCGCGAGGGGACGACCCCCGCGAAGAGCGCCGGAGCGGCGCCGATGGGTCGGATGGGCGCGGAACGTCCCGGACGCGGGACAGAGCCGACGACCCGCAGGCGCTTCGCGAGGAGATCGCGCGCCTTCGCGACCAGGTCGAGTCGTTCGAGGACGACGTCGAGCGCCGAACGGTTCGCAAGGAGTCCGTAGAGTCCGAGCTCAAACGCTACGTCCGTCGGCGCGTGCGGCGCAGCCACGCCCACGGCTGGGGGCCGTACCTGGTGTTGCTCTACGGGACGATCATGGCCGTCGCGGCGTTTCGATTCCTTGAGGGTGGCTGGGCCATCCTCGCGATGTTCGTCGTCTGGACCTCGACGCTCGGCGTCTACGTGCTGATGGTGCTGTTCGGAGCCGGACTCTCGGTACTCGGGCTCCCGGGTCGCCTCCGAGATCGAGTCGGCGAGTGGCGCTCCTAGCCCAACAGGAACAGCTACGCTGCGGAAATGACAGTCAGACACTATGTTCCACGTCGGCATCACGGTGTTCGAGCCGTCCCACGTCGAAGCCGTCCGTGACACGTTCCCGGAGTGGATGGCATTCGTCTTCGCGTTTCTCTCGTACTTCGGTAGCGTCTGGATCGTCGCGCCGACGGTCGTCTGCTGTTACTGGCTCGTCGACCGCCACCGGTTTGCCCCCTGGGTGGGGATCGTCATGGGCGGCTACGCCGTCATGGTCGGGCTGAAGGGCTTCTTTTCGGTTGCGCGACCGGGCGTCGGGCCGGCGATCGCACCGGAGAGTCTCCCCACTGTGGTCGCGCTCGTCTACGCGCCCGCCGTCGAAGTCGGAACGACGAGCTTTCCGAGTGGACACGCCATCGCGGGAACGGTGCTCTGGACGATGCTCGCACTCGAGACGAACTACGGGACGCGCCGAATGCGCTACGGCGTCGCGGCGACGATGATCGCACTCGTCGGCTTCTCGCGGGTCGGCGCCGGCCTGCACTACCCGTTCGACGTCGTGATTGGAACCGCGATCGCGCTTGGCTATCTGGCCGTCGTGCTCGCGATCCGGGCGTGGCTGTCCGGTCGAGGGCAAGAGACGGCGACACAGGGCGTGTTCGCGACCGTCGCTACAATCGCGCTGCTGGCGCTACTCGTCGGCGGGCGGCCGGACGCGGCGGCCCTGTTTGGCGCCGCGATCGCGGGCCTCGCGCTGTGGTGGTACGCGCCACCGCCACAGGCGCCGTGGTCGCTCACGGTCGGCGCGGGCGCCCGCATCCTCACCGGACTCGCGCTGTTGGCGGCGATCGCGGCACTGCTGGTGGTTCTCGAGGGGTACGCCGCCTGGTTCCTCGTCGGACTCGTCGGCGCAGCGGTAGTGCTCGCGCTCCCTCACTGGGAGGCGTCGACCGGTGCTGTTTCTTGACAGTACACACCGTAGCGGACGGAGACGGAGTCGCCAAAGATACAAAAAAAGCGACGCGGAGATCGCGGCGCATCAGTAAGGACCGTAGTCGGAGCCTTAGAACGTCTCTAAGTACCGGTCGAGCTCCCACTGGGAGACGTCGACGAGGTACTCCGAGAACTCCTGGCTCTTTGCCTCGACGAACTTCGGTCCGATGTGCGGGCCGAGGGCATCAAGGATGACCTCGTCCTCCTCTAAGGCGTCGACGGCCTCGCCGAGGTTCGTCGGCAGCGTCTCGATGCCGTACTCCTCGCGTTTCTCCTCGTCGAACTCGTAGATGTTCTCGCGGACGGGGTCGGGACACTCGAGACCCTTCTCGATGCCCTCGAGACCGGCCTGGATGAGCGTCGCGAGTGCGAGGTACGGGTTACAGGACGGGTCGGGGAAGCGCGCTTCGACGCGGCTGGCGGCCGGGACGCGTGCGGCCGGCTTGCGGATCAGCGCCGAGCGGTTGCGGTCGGACCAGGCGACGTAGACGGGCGCCTCGTAGCCGGGGACCAGTCGCTTGTAGCTGTTGACCGTCGGATTCGCGACGGCGGTGATCGCCGGAGCGTGCTCTAAGATACCGGCGGTGAACTGCTTTGCCGTCTCCGAGAGGTCGAACTCGTCGTCGCCGTCGTGGAACGCGTTCTCGCCGTCCTCGGTGAACAGCGAGAGGTGCGTGTGCATCCCCGAGCCGTTGATCTTCGGGATTGGCTTGGGCATGAACGTCGCGTGGAGGTCGTGCTGGGCCGCAATAGCACGAACGACCGTCCGGAAGGTGCCGACGTTGTCGGCCGTCGTCAGGGCGTCGTCGTACTCGAAGTTGATCTCGTGTTGCCCCTGGGCGACCTCGTGGTGGCTGGCCTCGACCTCGAAGCCCATGTCCTCGAGTCCGTAGATGATGTCACGGCGCACGTCCTGTGCGAGGTCTTTTGGCGCGAGGTCGAAGTAGCCGCCGGCGTCGTTGGTCTTCGTCGTCGCGCGGCCCTCCTCGTCCTCCTCGAAGAGGAAGAACTCCGGCTCGGGAGCCGCATTGACCGTGTACCCCATCTCCTCGGCACGCTCTAGGGCCTGCTTGAGCACGTAGCGGGGGTCGCCCTTGAACGGCTCGCCAGTCGAGGTGTTGATGACGTCACAGATCATCCGACCGGCAGCGCTGTTCTCCTTCTGGCGCCATGGCAGGACCGCGAACGTCTCTGGGTCGGGCTTGAGACGCATGTCCGACTCCTGGATACGGACGAAGCCTTCGATCGAAGAGCCGTCGAAGTAGATTCCCTCGGTGAACGCTTTCTCAGCCTGGCGGGCTGGGACGGAGACGTTCTTCACCACACCGAGAATGTCGGTGAACTGGAGGCGAAGGAAGTCGACGTCGTGTTCCTCGATCTGATCCAATACGTCCTGTTCGGCACTTGTGAGATTTCCGCTTGTCATCTTCTCGTCGTGCTATCAAACTATCCCTAGTACATTAATGCTACTGCATCGAGCAAATCTTCCCTCGTCGCCACGTAATTGGATATTCGTAAAGTTCTAAAGGGTGGAGTGAGAGGATGGAGTTGATGACGTACGAAAATCTCGATGCAAAATTGGTAAATGCACTGCTAGGCGATGGCCGAGCGAGTCTGCGAAGTCTCGCAGAGGATCTCGACGTCTCGGTGACGACGATCTCGAACCACCTCTCGGACTTAGAGGAGGAAGGAGTCATCGAAGGCTACACGCCTCGAGTGGACTACGACGCGGTCGGCTACGACGTGACCGCCGTGATCCAGCTCCAGGTCGAAGGTGACGCACTCCCGGACATCACCGACACCCTCAGCGAACACCGACAGATGACCAGCGTCTACGAAGTCACGGGTGACTACGACGTCATCGCCATCGGCAAGTTCAAAGACACCGATGGGATGAACGACCAGATCAAGGCGCTGCTGACCGACCCGGACATCAAGGCCTCGAACACGAGCGTCGTGCTCAACGCAGTCTCGGAGAACGAACAGTTCGAGCTCGACGTCGACGAAGACAGCTAATTCTGCGGTACTACGCGCGTTCGGTCGCTCGGTCCGACGTGCGATTATAACGGTGTACGATCAGCTTGTAACGACAGACGATCGGCTCGGTCGTGGTGGGGTCTGGCCAGCCCAGTCTCGAGACGGCCACAAAAAACGGATCGTCGGTCGTCGAACGGAACGGAACGAGCGCAAAGCGGTGTGTCCCGCGGTGTTACATCATGCCGCCCATGCCGCCGCCCATGCCGCCCATGCCGCCGCCGGGGGCGCCTTCCTGGTCGTCGCCCTTGTCGGTCGAGAGGTCGCCGGCGGAGATGATGTCGTCGATCTTGAGCACGAGGTTCGCGGCCTCCGCGGCGGAGGTCACGGCCTGCTCTTTGGCGTGGGCCGGTTCGACGACGCCGGCCTCGAAGGTGTCCTCGACGTCGCCCGAGAAGACGTTCAGACCGGCGCGGATCTCGTCGTCCTCGTGGGCTGCGCGGAGGTCGACGAGCGTGTCGATGCTGTCGAGGCCGGCGTTCTCGGCGAGCACGCGCGGGACGAGCTCGAGCGAGTCGGCGAAGGCCTCGACGGCCAGCTGCTCGCGTCCGGAGACGGAGTCGGCGTAGTCACGCAGGCGCGAGGCGAGTTCGACCTCGATTGCGCCGCCGCCAGCGAGCACGCGCCCGTCGGAAACGGTCGTCGCGACGACGTCGAGTGCGTCGTTGATGCCACGCTCGAGTTCGTCGACGACGTGGTCGGTCGAACCGCGAAGCAGGAGGGTGACGCCGTGGGCGTCCTCGCCCTCGACGTAGAACAGTTCGTCCTCGTCGTCACGGGTGAGGTCGCCGTGTCCGAGGTCGTCCGCGCTCGCGCTCTCGAGATCGGAGACGATGGCGCCGCCGAGGACTTCTTTTAAGAACTCGAGGTCGGACTTCTTGACGCGGCGAACCGCCAGGATACCCTCCTTGGCGAGGTAGTGCTGGGCGAGGTCGTCGATGCCCTTCTGGCAGAGAACGACGTCGGCGCCGGTGTCGACGATGTGGTCGACCTTCTCGCGCAGCTGCTTTTCCTCACGGTCTAAGAACTTCTGGAGCTGGTCGGGATCCGTGACGGATACCTCGGTGTCGACGTCGGTTTCCTCGACCTCGATCGGGTCGTTGAGCAGGAGGACGTCGGCGTCCTCGGCGCTGTTGGGCATGTTGTCGTGGACCGGGTCCTTGTCGACGATGCCGCCTTCGAGGAGGTCGGACTCGCCGACGCCGCGGCCCGACTGGGTCTCGATGTTGAGGTACTCGAGGTCGACGACGTTCTCGCCGTCGTCGGCCTCGACGGTGACGCCGGAGACGGCGTCGACGATAAGCTGGGAGAGGTGCTCTTTGTTGACCTCGGCGCCCTTGCCGGTCATCGACGTCTCGGCAACCTTGCGAAGCAGGTCCTCGTCGGAGGTGTCGATCTCCGTCGCGATGTCGTCGATCTCCGCGCGGGCCTGCTCGGCGGCAAGGTGGAAGCCCTTGATGATCGCCGTCGGGTGGATGTCCTGCTCTAAGAGATCCTCGGCGTTCTTGAGGAGTTCGCCCGTGACCGCGACGGCCGTCGTAGTGCCGTCGCCGGCTTCGTCCTCCTGGGTTTCGGCGACCTCGATGATCATCTCGGCCGTCGGGTTGTCGATGTCCATCTCCTTCAGAATGGTCACGCCGTCGTTGGTGATCGTGACCGAGCCCGTCGAGTCGACGAGCATCTTATCCATTCCCTTCGGTCCGAGCGTCGAGCGAACTGCCTCGGCGACTGCGCGGGCAGCGCTGATGTTGTAGTCCTGCGCGTCCTGATCCTTGACGCGCTGGGAGTCCTCGCTCATAACGATCATCGGCTGACCCTGCTGCATTCGCTGACTCATAGTCAGCCGATTCTATGTTTGTCCTTCTATAAAAAAGCTTCTACTCAGTGGAGAGCGCGGGTGTCCCACGTCTCCGACAGCCCAGGAGAAGATCGCCGTAGGGCCAACTGGTACGCGCAGATCCGTGTGAACTGCTATCGCACAGTCGGTCCGATCTGTCGGTCCATCTTCGACCGTATATATACCACAGTGAGACAGCGCCAACCCAAGAAACGGGAGGTTGCGCTACCGGTGTGTTTGCCGGACGTTGGCCGGATGCAACACCCCTCACAAGAGGACAGCGGAGCGAGGAGTTTTATTTCCGGGGACTGTGGATACCTAGCTGAACGACAGTTCGGAGCAGTAACTGGAATGCGAGAGACAGCAGACCGAAACCGCGAGGGGACGGGTGGGCCGGACTGGGGACAGTTCACACTGGTTGTGCTGTCGGTTCTCATTCTTGCGTTAGCAGCGGTTGCGGCACCGACGCTGGGGGGTATTGGCCCGGGGAGCAGCGGGGTTAGCCCTGGTGATGGCGCCGATGGTGAGGAACCCGGAGACGGGCATCCAGACGCAGGTAACGAGTCGGAGCACGGCGATCCGGGCGACCAGAGTAGAGACGATGTCCCATCAGATGGCGCTCCCGCCGATGGCGGACCAGACGACGGAGATGTCGATAGCGGAGATCCGAACGGCGGAGATCAGGCTAACGGAGACGTAGACGGCGGTGACGAGCAGCTAGGTGACGGTGATGATCACGACGGCGACCCAGCTGATGGTGTCGAGAACGGTGGAGACGACCACGACGTCGGAGATGGAGACGGTGGCGCTGGAGACGAGGATGGGGACGGGGATGGCAGTGATGGCGACGAGGACGGGATCGGAGATGGCACCGGTGAGGATGGCAGTGACGGGGACGAGGATGGGATCGGAGACGGTCAGAATGGCGACGGCGACGGCAGTGATCCGGGCGACGGTGAGGATGGTGACTCCGATGACAGCGACACGGGAGACGGTGATGGTGGCGACGGTAATGATGGTGAGGACGAAGAAAGCGGTGACGGTCAAGGCAGCGATGACGGAGACAGCGATGGTGGGGATGGCGGTGACGGTGATGAGGGAGATGGTGTGGACGGTGGTGACGACGATGAGAGTGAGGTCGGCGATGGTGGAGAGAATGGAGATGGCGACGGAGATGACAGCGATGGTGGAGACGACGAAAACGGCGAGGAGAACGGAGACGATGCAGACAGCGGTCCCGAGTACGACGTCGCGTTCGACGACCCGCCGAGCCCAGGCACGGAGGTCACGGCGACGGTTACCGAAGACGACGAGCCACTCGAGGGAGCATCGGTCGCGTTCGACGGCGAGCCGATCGGAACGACCGATTCCGATGGAACGGTCACCGGAACGGTTCCGTACACGACGGAACTTGAGGTAACGATCGATCCGAGCGCGGCGACTGAGACGGCAGTGGCCAGTGGCGGGACCGACGGTGAGCAACTCGACGCGAAGTCACAGCTCGTTGCTGATCCGGGAACCGCCTCCGAAAACGAGACGCGAACGACCGTCGAGTTGAATCCCGAGACGGCCGTCGAAATCGACGAACCGATCCTTCCCGAGATGGATACCACGGTTTCGGCGACAGTCGACGGGAATCCGATCCCAAACGGAACGGTGCTGGTCGACGGAGACGAGATCGCCGTCACTAACGACGAGGGCACCGCATCGTTCACCGTCCCCGAGAGCGAGGGGAACGTGACCGTTGCGGTCGAACGCGGCGAGATTCGCGTCGAGCGGGACGTCGAAGTTCGGATGCTCGACGTCGAGGTCGAAACGATCCTACCGCTTCCCGGCCGAACGGTCGACGTCGCCGTTACGGACGGCGTCGACCCGGTCGAGAACGCGACGGTACTCGTCGACGGAGAGCCCGTCGAGACGACAGAAAACGGGACGGCGACCGTCGGGTTGCCGGTCGCCGACGGGGCGACGATCAGCGCGGCGTTAGCCGGGGCCGAGGCGGAGACGACCCTCGACGGCCTGTATCGGAACGCTGCACTCGTGCTCGGCGGGGCGGCCGTCCTCGTGGCGGTGACGGGTTGGGTGCTCGTCCGGCGCGTCGGGCTCTCGAGAGCGGGGCTATGGTCGGCTCCGGGCGCAGTCCTCGCGCGGCTGCGTGCACTCCTCTCGGCGCTCGGGCGGCGAGCAGTCGACGGCATCGTCCGGCTCGCAGCGCTGCTCGATCGCCTGGGCGATCGACTGGCCGAGCGGGCCCGTTGGGTCGCGCTCGCGATCCGGCGGGCCGGGCGATGGCTCGCCGCGCTGCCGTGGCGGCTCCGGGAGACCGGGCTCGCCGGTCTGGCAGCGCTCGACCCCCGACGGCTGGTCCGGGCGGTCGTCGCGGCGATCCGGTCGCTGCTCCGGTCCGTCCGCTTCCGAGGAAAGCGGGGTGTCGGATCGAAATCGGGAAGCGCGGGTACGGCCGGCGAGGACACAGCGGGGGCGGTCACCCAGACGCTCCGGGAGCTGTGGATCGAGTTCGTCAGAGTCGTCCGCCCACCGGGGGTGCGAACGAAGACGCCGGGCGAGATCGGCCGGTACGCAGTCGAGAACGGAGTTCCCGAGCGAGCGGTCGAAACCGTCGTGGAGACGTTTCGCGACGCCGAGTACGGGAACGTGGCCCCCTCATCCGATCGGCTCGATCGGGTGGCGGTCGCGGTCCGGTCGATCAGTGCCGATGCCGAGTCCGGGACGGCAGAAACTGACGCAGCGAACGGCTCCGGTACCGACGGGAGGGAGGAGCCGTGAGCGGGCGGTCTATCGGCAACGTCGTGCTCGTGCTCGTCGCGCTCGCAGGACTGGGAGTCGGCGTCGGCGTCGCGGCGGCACCGACGCTCCTCCCCTCGGAGCTCACCGCGACGATCGAAGCGGCCGAGCAATCGGTAGATCCGGATCACGCACTACTCGCCGTCGTCGCGGTCGTCGCACTCTTCGGGCTGTGGCGCGCGTACTTCTCCGGAGCAACGGACGTCCGAGATGGCGGCGTCGAGGGTGCCGCCGAAGCCAGCGACTCGAAGCACGTCGCAGTGGCCGGCAAACGGACGACCCACCGGATCGACACGACGATCGACGCCCTAAAACGCGGTCGGTCGGCAGGCACCCGAGAGGTCATCCACGAGGTGCGAGACGTAGCCCTGGCCGTCGAAACGGCCCGCGGACAGTCGACGGAGCGGGCCGCCGAGCGCGTCCGGCGCGGGGAGTGGACCGACGATCGGATCGCCGCGGTGTTCCTGGGCGACGAGTCGGCAGGCCAACTCACGCTCTGGCACCGGCTTCGCGCCTGGCTGTTTCCCGGCTCGACGTTCGAGCGTCGCCTCGAGCGGACGGTCGACGAACTCGAGCGAGCGACAACAGACGCAGCGACGAGCCAGCACGCCGGAACGACAGACGAACACGCGAGTCGGCAGAGATCCGAGCCCGCTGCGAGCGCGGCCGAAAGAGACGGCTCGGGGGAGCGATCGAATGCGTAGAGTGACGCGGTGGCACTCGGGCGTCGTCGCGTCAATCGTCCTCGTCGCCGCCGGACTTCTCGTCGGCTCGAGCGCGCTGGTGCTGGCCGCGATCGTCCCAATCGCGTTTGTGGGATATGCAGCGCTGTCGTCCGTTCCAGAGCCGACAGCGGCGATCGCGGTCGAACGCAGCTGTACGCCCGCGAACCCGCTGCCGGGCGAGCGCGTCGAGGTCACGCTCACAGTGGGAAACGAGACGGACCGAACGCTGGCTGACGTCCGGATCGTCGACCGCGTTCCCGACGGACTCGACCCCGTCGAGGGGACGGTCAAGCAGGCGACGACGCTGCGAGCCGGCGAACAGACGAGCGTCTCGTACGCGCTCCGGCCGCGCCACGGGACGTACGCGTTCGGTCCGACGTGGATCAGACTCCGCAGCCTGAGCGCGGCGGCCGTCACGACCGACTCGATCCGAGCCAGTGGCGACACCGAACTCGACTGTTCGATCCCCCTCGATGGACTTCCGTTACACCGAAAAACAATCCCGTTGGTCGGTGCGGTCGCGACGGATAGTGGCGGCGCAGGCTACGAGTTTCACTCGACGCGAGAGTATCAGCGAGGCGATCCGCTCAAGCGCATCGATTGGCGGCGGTACGCCCGAACTGGCGAGCTCGGAACCGTTCGCTACCGCGAGCAGGAAGCGGCCAGCGTCGTCGTGCTCGTCGACGGCCGCGACGCCTCCCGGGTAGCCGCCGACCGCGGCCACCCAGACGGCGTGACGCTCGCCGCCTACACCGGCATCGTCGCCGCCAGCGTCCTGGCCGATGTGGGCCACAGCGTCGGCGCCGTGGGCCTCGGCGTTCGCGGCCGGATGCCCGGCGTCTACACCGGGCCACCGGCGTACGTCGAGCCGGGGATGGGTGCCGACGTCGGGGGCCGGATCGCGACCGTCTGTGACGCCGTCGCCGCATCCGGAAGCGCTGGCTCACCGGCTGACGGATCGACGCCTGATCCGTCGATGCGAAGCGGGGAGCGCGAGCCGCCCCGGGCCCGCCCGGATGGCGGCGCGGAGCTGGCAACACGCCTCGATGCGCTCTTCCCGCCGAACACGCAGCTCGTGTGCTGTACACCCGCGGTAGACGACGAAATCGTCGATCTCGTGCTCGCGCTTCGCCGACGTGGCTACCCCCTGTCTGTGCTCTCACCGAACGTGACCGGCGGCGACGAGGTGGGAGCCAGGCTCGAAGGCGTGCGCCGGCAGGCACGCCTCGAACGGCTCCGGCGCAGCGACGTCCCGGTCGTCGACTGGAGCACCGATCGAACGCTCGCGAGCGCACTCGCTCGCGGGTTCGGCGAGGTGATCCGCTGATGGGCAGCTCAGGAGAGCGAGCCGCCAGTGTGACACCGGTGCCGAGCCGAGCCGACCGCGAGCGAACAGCCGAAACCGTCAGCGCTCCCGCGACGGTGGTGGGAACAGTGCTCGCGACGGCTGTCGGGGCCATCGTCCTCGCAGTCGGGACCGACGTCCTTCTCCCGGGTGTCGTCGCCGCCCTCGCGGGCAGTCTGCTAACGGGTACGGTCTCGGCGGCCAACCGTCGAACGCCGGGCGGCCGAGCCATCGCGAGCGTCCTGACAGTTCTCGCGGCGGTCGCTGCGACGGCGGCTGGCGCCATCGCGGTCGTCGGAGGCCCGACATCGATCGCGGTCGGATACCGACTCGGTGTCGTCGCTGCGATCGGGCTCGCCGCCTTCGGCGCGACGGCGACTGTTACCGGGGCGATCGGCGACGGCGCCGTCCGGGCTGCGATCCCGATCGCCGTTGCGACCGCGGTTCCGATCGCGATCGTGGGGGCGGTACACACCGATCCGGCACGCTCGGTGTGGGGCGAGCGTGGAGGGGACGCGGACGCAGTCAACGTGGGCATCGTCTCCGAGCTGGCACTCTCACCGACAGGATCGGTCACCGCGATGGCGACGTTCGTCGGACTGGTGGTCTGGGCGCTGTGGGTTGTCGCCGCCGTGGGCCCCCGATTACCGATTCCGCAGCTGCTGGCACGGGATCGACGCGAACCGGCGCGAAGACAAATCGAGCGCGTATCGACGGCTGCCACTCGGTACGGCTTTCTCGTCTTCTTGTTCGGCAGCGGGGCAACGATCGCAATTGCCGTCTCGGATGGGATCGAGGTCGAGGCCGCCGCACAGGCCGTCGCGACGCTCGAGACACTCCTTCTCCCGGTCGCGACGTCGACTGGCCTCCGGATCGTCCTCCTCGCGGGCATCGCAGTGATGGCCGTCCTGTTCGTCCTCTCGTGGCTGCCGGGACTCCGGCGACTCAGGCACAGCCGCCTCCTCGCGTGGCTCCCTGCGTTTACCGGTGGGGCAGTCGTCGCATCCCTGTTGATCGTCGGCTACCCGATGCTCTTCGAGCGGGTACTCCGGCCGGAGCTCGAGGGAACGACGGAACAGACGGTCGCCGTTCCGGGAACCGGAGTGGTGCCGGTAGCGGACGTGCAGGCGGTACTCGCGCCACCGAGTGGGATCGCTATCGCGAGCGTGGCGACCGTCGCCGTCGTCGGGTTGGTCGTCACGCTCCTGGTTGGCGTCTGGGGGATCGGAGCGCTCGCGCTCTTGCCGGATCGGGCAGCACCCGGCTCGTTCGGCGCTGCAGCGCTCGTGCTTGGCGCGATTGTCGCCGCGGTGGGCGGGGCCGGAACGCTGGTCGTCGCGATCCCCGTCGCCTGTGCGATGGTCTCGTGGGACGCCGCCCTCTACGGCGTGTCGATAACCGAAGAACTCGGCCGCGACGGCTCGGCCCGGCGGCCCGCGATCGTACATATCACCGGCACAGCCGTCGTCGCCGGGACCGGGGTCGGGGTGGCACTCGGGCTGCTGGCGCTCACCGAGACGGTCGTCGTACAGCCGAGACTCACCGCTCTCGGCGCGCTGATCGTGGCGCTGATTGCGGTCTGGATCGCCCTGAAGCGGCGGGCGCTCCGAGTCGGTAGAAGGGACGAGGAGAGAGACGACGAGGCGAGAACCGATGCGACGGGTTCCAGCGGAAACCCGGGAGACGAGTCGCCGCCCCACGCAAAAGCGCCCCGAAGAAGGCACTCCTCCGAGCAAAGCGACGGGGCGGCGAGGACCGAACGTGCCCGAAGCGATCTGGCGGTGTCCGAGATGACGCTCCCGGAGCTCTACGGTGTCGAGGTGGCGATCCTGCGAGAGCACGGCTTCGAGACCATCGGCGATCTGCAGGCGGCCACCGCGACGGAGCTCGAGACCATCGACGGCATCAACGCGACCCGAGCGAGCGTGATCGTAGATGCGGCCCGGGACGACCACCAGCACAGGCAACAGTCGCGGTGAGCCAGAGACGACACACCGGCTGTTACGAACTCACCGCCAGTTATGGGCGCACCGCCGGGACCTCGACGCGGTCTATCACGTCGGCGACGACGTCCGCTCCGTCGACGCCCGCGATCCTCGCGTCGGTCGTCAGGACGAGCCGGTGTTGCATGATCGGTTCAGCGATGCGCTTTACATCGTCCGGGGCGACGTACGCTCGACCGGAAATCACCGCGCGGGCGCGGGCTGCCTCGTAGTAGCGCTGGATACCGCGCGGGGAGACGCCGATTTCGACTCGGTCGTCGGTCCGGGTCTCTCGGGCCAGCTTGACGAGGTACTCCCGGAGGTCGGGTTCCATCGAGACGCCCTCTGGAACCTGCTGGAGCGCACGGACGCCCTCCGTATCGAGTACCGAACCGACCGACGGCATCTTCGTCTCACGCCGGCTGCGCCGCTCGATCAGTTCGAGTTCACCCGCCAGTTCCGGGTAGCCGATCGAGGATTTGACCATGAAGCGGTCGCGCTGGGCTTCCGGCAGCTCGAAGGTCCCCTCCTGTTCGACGGGGTTCTGGGTCGCGATCACCAGAAACGGGTCGGGGAGGTCACGCGTCGTCCCGTCGACGGTCACCTGTCCCTCGTCCATCGCCTCTAACAGCGCCGCCTGTGTCTTCGGCGGCGCGCGGTTGATCTCGTCGGCGAGCACGACGTTCGCGAACACCGGTCCCTCGGTGAATTCGAACTCGCCGGTCCCCTCGTTGAACACGTGCGAACCCGTGATATCACCCGGCAGGAGATCCGGTGTGAACTGAATCCGGTTGAAGTCGAGCCCGAGCGCCTGCGAGAGCGTCAGTGCGGTCAGCGTCTTCCCGGTTCCGGGGACATCCTCCAAGAGGACGTGGCCGCGTGCCAACACCGCCGTGAGCACGTGCTCTAAGAACCCCCGATCCGTGATGACGGCCTCGCCGACCCGCGAGAGGACGGCGTCACAGCGCTCGCTCGCCGACGCGACCGGGCGGTCGTCGCGTTCCATCGTGGCAGACTTTCGTCCGAAACGGTATCAAAATACTGGCGCTAAGTAAGGTCGTCTCGACGAGTCGCGACACTGCGCGTTCGCACCGCTACGCGGCGTTCACCGGGTTGTAACGACAAAATGCGTCACGGTTTCGTCGTTCGGTAACCCGCGATTCTCGCTCTCTGTTCGCTCCGAATCGCGCAACGCCAGGACAGGGATTTGAACTACGGCTGAGAACCTGCTCGCTTCGCTCGCAGAACCTCAGTCTAATTCAAATCCCGCTTCTTGCGTTCTTCGAGTTCGGATGACTCGCGCCGCTACGCGTCGCTCGTTGATAGTGAACTCGAAGAAGCGCCAGGACAGGGATTTGAACCCTGAATCCCGAAAGGGAACACGCTTTCCAGGCGTGCGCCTTACCGTTCGGCCATCCTGGCTCACCAGTTGCTAGCCCCGAGAGTCGTTTAACTATTTCGAAGCAGTCACCGGGTGCAAGGACGGTGTCGGACCTGCGACAGTCGCAGTCAGACGAGCACGTCGACCTCGTATCCAGCCTCGCGGAGGGCAGAGACGACGGTCTCGACGTGGTCCGGGCCGCGCATCTCGAGGTCGAGTTCGACCTCGGTGTCGCTCATCCCGACTTCCCGGGAGGTTCGGTCGTGCTGGATGGCGTAGATGTTCGCGCGGTGGCGTGACAGAATCTCGACGAGCTGCTCTAAGGCGCCGGGGCGATCGACCAGCACCGTTCGAATCTTGAGGTAACGTCCGGTCTCGACCAGCCCGCGGACGATCACCGTCGTCAGCGTGTTGAGATCGATGTTGCCGCCACAGAGCGCGGGGACGATCACCTCGCCCTCGTCGTACTCGAAGCGCTCGAAGAGAACCGCCGCGAGCGCCACCGCGCCGGCACCCTCAACGAGCGTCTTCGAACGCTCCAGAAGGTGGGTGATCGTGACGGCGATTTCGGGATCGGAGACGGTGACGATCTCGTCGACGCGCTCACGGATGATCGGGAGCGTCCGCTCGCCGACGCTGCGAGTCGCGATCCCGTCGGCGATCGTGTCGACCCCATCCAAGACGACGCGCTCGCCCGCCTCGACTGCAGCAGCGGCGCTCGCAGCGCCCTCGGCCTGCACGCCGACGACGCGGACCTCAGGGTGGGCGCCCTTGATCGCGGTGGCGATTCCACTGATGAGTCCGCCGCCGCCAATGGGGACGACGACGGTCTCGACGTCGGGGCAGTCCTCCAAAATTTCGAGCCCGATCGTCCCCTGACCGGCCATCACGTCCGGGTCGTCGAAGGCGTGAAGGTAGGTTCGGCCCTCCTCGCGTTCGATCTCGTGGGCGCGGGCGGCGGCCTCGTCGTAGTCGATCCCCGAGAGAACGACCTCGGCGCCGTAGCCTCTGGTGGCTTTCACCTTCGCGATCGGCGCGTCCTCGGGCATGACGATAGTCGCGTCGACGCCGGCCCGGGTGGCAGCCAGGGCAACGCCCTGGGCGTGGTTGCCCGCGCTTGCGGTGACGATACCGGCGTCTTGCTGTGCATCCGAGAGCGTCGCGATGCGGTTGGTCGCGCCACGAATCTTGAACGCCCCCGTTCGCTGGAAGTTCTCGAGTTTGAGGAAGATCTCAGCGCCGGTCATCTCCGAGAACGTGTGTGATCGGTCACAGGGCGTGTGTCTGGACGTCTCTTGCACCCGCGGCCGGGCGGCGAGGACGTCCGAGCGGTCGAGCATACGCCCCAGTACTCGGTCGGGTGGGTAATGATTTCGGCTGTGGGCGAGTCGTCCCGACGGGTGATCGGATCGATGTCACTCAACTGTGATAAACGGGTAGTGCTGTTGGGCGGAACAGCACTACAGGGAATACAGGAGTGCACGGCGTGTGACGTGCAACTGGAAACGGGAAGGCAGACCATATAAATCTCATGGCTCCTTCCCGAAAGTGAAAGTGGCAGACTGAGTCGAGATAGGGGCGGCGTCAGACGCGGGTCAGACGCACGTCGTTCGTGATGGATTCGCACGAAGGCGGCGACCGGAATTGGGGGTGAAGACGGCCTACCGCTCGTCGATCGAGACGAACTCCTGATCAGTCTCACCCGTGTATCGAGCTCGGGGTCGGATGAGACGGTTGTCGTCCTGGTACTCGAGGACGTGAGCGATCCAGCCGCCGACGCGGCTCATCGCGAAGATGGGGGTGTACATGTCGATCGGGATGCCGAGCTGGTAGTAGACCGAGCCGGAGTAGAAGTCGACGTTGGGGGCGATCCCCTTCTTGACGAGCCCTTTCTCCTCGGTGAGGTACTCCTCGATCGTGGTCGTGATCTCGTACCAGCGCGGATTGCCGGTCTCGGCGAGTTCGCGGCTGCGCTCCTGGAGGATGTGGGCGCGCGGGTCTTTGACGTCGTAGACGCGGTGACCGAAGCCGGGGATGCGCCGTCCCTCCTCGGTCGCCTGCTCGACCCACGCTAAGGGATCGAGGTCGCTCTCGTCGATCTCGATCAGGACCTCCATGACGTCCTGGTTGGCGCCGCCGTGAAGCGGCCCCGAGAGCGCGCCGATGCCACCGGTCACCGAGGAGTAGATGTCGGCCATCGTCGAGCCGATGACCATCGCGGTGAACGTCGAGGCGTTCAGGCCGTGGTCGGCATGGAGAATAAGCGCCTGGTCGAACGTCTCGGCGGCGATCTCGTCGGGTTCCTCGCCGGTCAGCATGTAGAGGAAGTTCGCCGCGTGGCCGAGGTCGGGGTTCGGCGAGACGGGTTCCTCGCCCTGGCGGTAGCGCTCGAAGGCCGCCAGGATCGTCGGAACCTTCGCCGTGATCCGACGTCCCTTCCGGAGGGCCGCCTCCCGGTCGTCGGGATCGGCGTCGAGTTCGGGCTCCGACGCCGAGAGCATCGAGACGGCGGTGCGCATCGCAGCCATCGGCTCCGCATCGGCGTCGGCGAGTGCGCGGACGGTTTCCAGAATCGAGTCGTCGACCTCACGCTCGTCGACCATCGACGCCACGAAGGGATCGAGTTCGTCCTCGCTTGGCAGGTGGCCGTGCCAGAGCAGATACAGCACTTCCTCGTAGCTCGCACCCGTCGCCAGCTCCTCGATCGGATAGCCCCGGTAGACGAGCCGACCGACGCTGCCGTCGATCGAGCTGAGTTCCGACTCGGCGACCAACACGCCTTCGAGCCCCTTCTTCAGGTCGTCAGTCATACTGAACGGTTCCCGTCGGCGATGGAAAAGTATTGTCGTTTGGTCGCTGTCACACCCGAACGCGTCCGATGTTGCCGGTTGCGCCCGGAGACAGCAAAAACACGCAGGCCATAACGGCCCCTATCTGGCACTTGTAAAAAACGACCAGAGGCAGAGAGAGGAGAGATGGTTAGCGTCCGCTATCACTCCGTTCGACGGCGGTCGCGACGGCCACGTATCCGAGTGCCGCGACGGCCGCCACGACGATCGTGACCTCACCGCGAACGAGTAGTTGGAAGACGAGCAAGGCTGCGAACACCGCAAGTGCAGTCCAGAGCTGTCGGGGGCCGGGAAGCGATGCGACGTCCATACCGATCCTGGCCGGAGCGCTCCAAAGTAGCTATCGGAACGGCAAAACGGAGGGACGGAATCGCCTGAAGCGGTGATTACCGACCGAGCTTCTCGCGGCCGATCTTCACGCCAGTCGGCGTGACGATGATCTGGTCGTCGCCCTTCCGGACGATGTCACCGTCGACCTCGCGGGCGACCTGCCGGAGCTCGTCGACGATGTGTTCGATGGTCTTGTCTTGCGTCCGCAGACGCGTGATATCTGCGAGGACGATGTCACCGTCGTAGACGGCGTCTTTGATCTCGATCGTCGACTGCTGGCCGTCGACCTCGGCGATATGTACCTGCATCGTCGCCTCGACGGCTTCCTCGTCGACGTCAGCGATATCCAGTTCGACGTAGTCCTCGGTGGTTCGAGACTGCTCCGCGCCGAGGATCTTGCTCATGAGTCCCATTGGAGGAACCCACCGTCGCCGCCAGTATAGTTCTTACGTCAGACGGAGTTTCTCGCCGCCGATACTGTCACTAACGTGTGAGAATCGCGTCGTGGCTCAGCCGGTGAAGTCGTACAGTTCGTCGCCGACGTGGTGTAGCGAGTCGACGACCTTCCCCTCATCACCGACCATCTCGGAGCCGTCGACGCGGGCGCGGCCGATGGCGAGAACCTTCCCGTGGGACTCTTCGGCGATCACGACGAGGTCGCTGGCGTGGATGTCGGCAGTCGCCGCGGTGATACCGGGGCGCATGATGTCGGCCCCGTCGCTGACGAAGGAGACGGCGCCCGCGTCGACGGTCACAACGCGGTGCTCGGGCTCGTAGGCGTTGGCGCCACGAACTGTCAGAAACGGTACGTCGTCGAAGTACGCGACCTGGGGGGCTCCGTCGATCAGGACGACTTCCCAGTCCGTCTCCTCGAATTCGACGCGTTCGTAGGCGTCGCCGTCGGGCGACACGCCGAGTTGCTCCTCGAGGGTTGCCTCGAGCTCCCGGACCGCGTCGCTTCGGAGGTGGTGGCGCGATTTCACCTGCATGGTCGGGCAAACAGCGGGTCTGGGTATAAAACGCCCGTTCTCGACCGCTCGGAGGACAGCCAGACCCTGCACTCGGAGGAGAGCCGTCCGATGGTTGGACAGTTTCCGTCCCGACACGACTTTCACGACCACGTCCGTAGGCGCCGGTATGAGCGACGACGCACAGGCGCAGGCCGAGGCTGGGACGGCCGAAGGGCAGGGCCCCGTCCAAATCTCAGAAGACCTCGCGCGCCACCTCGAGAACAAACGCGAGGAGTTGTTCGAGAAGTTCGAGATCCGCGACGGCTTTCCCGACGAGGTGCTCGACGAAGCCGAGGCCAGGACGCAGGACGTCCAGGCCGAGATCAGCGAGGGGCTCGACGACGAGGAGCGGACGGACCTCCGGGATCTGACGACGTGGACGACCGACCCGATCGACGCCCAGGACTTCGACGACGCCATCTCCGTCGAGGAGCGCGACGACGAGTACGTCCTCTGGGTCCACATCGCAGACGTGGGCCACTACGTCAACCCCGAGACGGCGATGTGGGAGGAAGCCGTCGAGCGCGGGAACACGGTCTACCTGCCGGGCTACACGATCCACATGCTCCCGCCGGTGCTCGCGGAGTCGGTCTGCTCGCTCGTTCCCAACGAGGAGCGCTTCGCCCACACTGTCGAGATGCACCTCGATAAGGAGACGCTCTCCTACGAGACGATCGACATCTACAAATCGGTCATCGAGTCCGACGAGCGCCTCACCTACTCCGACGCCGAGAAGCGCCTGGACGACCCCGACGCGCCCTTGCACGAGGAGAACGTCCTCGTCCACGAGCTGGCCGACGAGATGCACGAGATCCGCAAGGAGGACGGCTCGCTCGTCCTGAACCCGAGTCGGGACCGCGCACACACCATCATCGAGGAGTGCATGCTCAAGGCGAACAAGGCCGTCACGCACGAGCTGATGTGGGGGCGGGGCGTCGAGGCGATGTACCGCGTCCACCCGCAGCCGACCCCGGACGAGTGGTCGAAGGCGCTCCAGGAGATCCAGGAGTTAGACGGCGTCTCCGTTCCCGGCGACACCTGGGACGAACCACGAAAGGCGGTCAACGCCACCTTGGAGGACGCCCCCGGCCGCCAGCTCGACAAGATCCAGTGGGCCGTGATGAAGGTCATGCCCCGCGCGAAGTACATGAGCGACCCCTTCGGCGGCCACCACGCGCTCAACTTCGAGATCTACGGCCACTTCACGAGCCCGATCCGGCGCCTGTCGGACCTGATCAACCACTGGATCGTCTACCAGAACGACGTCCCCGAAAATCTCGTCGCACTCTGTGACCGCGCCAGCGACAAGCAAAAAGACGCCGAGCAGTGCGAGCGCGAGTACAAGCAGTTCCTCGAAGAGGTCGGCCTCGACCCGATGGCGGTCAACAATCGGGGGATCGAGGTCGTCGACGACGACGAAGCCGAGAAGACGATCTGACCGTCTCAATAACCGATCAGCCACCGCAAAACAGGGTGGCACAGTTCGAAAGGCGGCTCATTTCGAGGGCTGTTGGTATGAAATACCTGCTCAGTACGTTTGCGAGTTGAACACGAGCATTCGCGCGAACGAGCGGTCCGAAGGACCCGGTAGTG
>JAOPJY010000003.1:0-19266 GCA_025517425.1 Halobacteria archaeon AArc-dxtr1
TGAACGGACTCTGCGCAGCGGCGTGCAGACAGTGGGTGATACCCCGGCGAGTCCATTCCTAAAATTGCTTCTCAAGCCTTCTACTGCCCAGTAACGGCAGTTTCCGGCGTTCTCGATACCTGTTGGTGAGGGCAGTCGCAATCCGCGGCTGTTTTGGGTCATTTGTCGGTTATATGTCAGTGATGAAGTCGCGTCGTTGTTCCATCTTTTCGCGGTCAGTTCGTCGGTCGTAATGTCGATCGAGGATGCTCGAGGAGACGTCGCACCGATCGCTCACGATCTCCTCGGGAACGTCCTCGCGAAGTTGGTACGTGATCGAGCCCCGGCGGATCGTATGCGGTGAGAGGCTACTCGGACACGTCGAGTAGTGGCTGTACACCCGCGCCTCGCAGTCGTCCGGGTCCCGATCGTGGGGACACTCTCGGTACAGGCACGGCTGCGTTAGCCGGTACACCTCCGAACGGATCTGTCCGGCACTCAGGCGCCCTCGGTCGCTCGTCAGCAGTGGCTCGCGGCCGTGCTTGTCGACGACGTCGTGCCGGTGGAATCGGATGTACTCGTCGACGACGTCACAGTAGTAGTCGTCGAGCGCCATCGGCCGCTCCGCCGGTCCCTTGTTCTTCAGTGGCGTGTCGGTGTCAGGGCGGTGGCGAAGCCAGACGCACTGCTGGTCCGGCTCGTAGTCCTCCAGGTCGATCGCCCGAAGGCCGCCGAGACGAATCCCGGTGTGCCAGAGGACGGCGATGATAACGTGCTCGCGGCTCGCACGGTGGTACCGCTCGAGGTAGCTCAGAATTTCGCGCGCTCGGTCCTCGTCGAGCAGTTCGTCACGAGCCTCCTCGTCACGGTCGACGTCGGGGAGTTTCACGCGCTCGCGCATGCCCGGCTCGACGGCGTCGATCGACGCGCAGAACTCGAGGAATACGCGAAGCGTCGCGAGCTGGCCTCGCAGGGTGACCACGTTGACGTCCTCCTGTCGCCAGACGCGGTAACGGTGGAGATCGCGCCCCGTCAGGTCGTTCAGGTTGTCGATTCCGACCTCGTTGCACCACTCGACGAAGGCGTTCAGTCGGTAGCGGTGGTTCTGGAGCGTCTTGCGACTAACCTCGAGTTCGCGATGAGAGGCGTAGAGTTCGAGCGCCTCCTGGGGAGCGAGCGGCTCGAGATCGTCACTCATCCAACCAACCCCCGTCAGCGAGCAGCACCGGCTTTTCACCGACCTCTTCGTACTGCTGCTCGAGCTTGCCCGCGCAGTGGTGACAGACGTAGCCGTCGGGGGTGACGACCTCTTTCCAATTCTTGCAGCCGGGCGTCTCGCAGGTGTAGAGGTTCGAACCGCCATCGGTGACCGCGACGGTCGTTTCACCGCAGGTCGAACACACTGACGCCGTGCGAGAGCGGTAGTCGTCCGTCTCGGTTCGGTGGATCGTCTCGCCTTCGCAGACGCGACAGTCGCGCTCTTCGTGCTCGATCTGGATGTGCTGCTTCTCGTACTCGTAGACGGCCATCAGCGGCCCTTGCTCGAGGACGTCGTCGGGTGTCGCATCGACAATGTGCTCAGGAAGTTCCTTCGTCTGTCCGCCGTCGCAGCGCAGCTGCGCGCAGCGCCGACAGACTGCCTCGTCGAGTCGGGCGTCGTACCCCTCTCGACACGCGCCGCACGCACAGCGAGCGTCAGAACTATTCGTAGGCGATGCCTCTTCGGTCGCGTGGGGGACTGACCCCACAGTGATTCCAGAGTTCATACTGGCTCTACGGAACCACCTTCTGGGCGGCGTGCCAGCGCCGCCCGGTCTCACCTACCAACAAGAGTCATCTTCACCCGATTCGGTAGTTCCTACTCACCCCAATGAACGCCTATTACATATACGTAACGATGAACCTAATCGGTAGCACAGGCTCTTATACATAGAATACCGAACAAAAAGGTGTGTGTCGTACCAAGAGTTGAGCAATGAGAGAATCGGGAACGTGGATGACGATTTGGGACGATCGCATCCTCGAGTATCTTCGTGAACACGAGGGGGCGACAGTCGGAGAATTGACCGATAGCGAGAGTATTCGAGTCTCGAATGCACACGTTTCCCGGCGTTGTAAGAAGTTGGCCGAGCACGCACTCTTAACGCCTATCGGGAACGGCGCGTACATCATCACCGATCGAGGAGAGGCCTATCTCGATGAAGAGTACGACGCCGAGAACGAGGTGTTCCTCAACGGAAACGGTGCGAACGACGGACCAACTGCGAGCGGTACCTCTCAATCCTAATGAGCCGAAAGCCTGCCCGCTGGATGTGCACGCTCGACGAGCGGATTCTCGAACATCTTAACGACGATTCATGGTCTACTCCTCGGCATATGGCCCGCGTGATGAAGTTCGACGCCTCTCGTCATCGTGTTTCAGAACGCTGCTGGATGCTCGCGCAGGCTGGGTTTATTGCTCCGCTCTTTGAGGAGAGCAAGATGTATGAGATCACTGGTGAGGGACAGCAGTATCTTGAGGGTAAACTGGATGCTGAGAATAGGCCGAGGCCTTCGCCCCAGGCGCTTCGAAGTTAACGCCCTCCAATAGATTCTTTTAGACGAAGCTTCGACAAGAAGTAAATGGAACAAGATGATTTATCTGACATTCAAACCAACGCACGAAGTCAGAATTTAGTCCGAGTTATCGAACGCTTTGTTGAGACGCTAAACGAGCAAGCTGGTGAAAAACACGCTGCAGATGTTCTGCTTAATGGAGCTGTCTTACAGGGAAAAGCACTGGAACAGAAGCCAGAGCGATTTATCGAAGAGCAGTTAGTTGATCCGGTAATGCGCGTCCTCGGTTACGAGCCGCGTTTTCAACCCACTGGCTTCAATGGACTCAGAGGTCGGTACCCAGACTTCACAGCTCTAAATCTGGGAGTCACCAACTTCGGTGAAGTGAAAAAGCCGGGCAAAATCCAAAGTGCTCGACGGGAGTCATTTGAATACCTGAATAAAGCCACTGACCGCCCAATCGCTGGAATCGCCACGGACGGCTTCGTCTGGATCCTCCATACCGCAACGGAACCTGGCGAACAGCCGACGTACACACATCACGTTGCACTTCATGATCTCTTCCGAAAGATTCGACTTGAGCAGACTCAGCCAAACGCTAAGCGTCGATCTCGGACACACCTTCGTAGCCTTTCTTCGGATTTTGTAAGCCAATTCAATAACAAATATGTGAAAGAGTTCTTCCAACGAAATGACGACAAGGTCTGATTGCCCTTATTTTGAAGAGAGCATGTGTATGAGATCACTAGAGTGGAGCAAAAGTATCTTGCGCGACAGCTATATGCTAAGAATTGGCACGACCGCCGCCTCAATTGCTCCGTGAATTAGGTGATTTGTTTGTTTTGAATTGGTCTGTTCTCTCTAACTGGAGTACTCTCTCTCGTACCTTTTTATAACAAATGTCAAAAAAGAGGATACCTGGTGCAAGGTCATTATTAGGTAATCTTGATCAATTCTCTCGTGTCGTTTTCGGTCACCACCTGTTCTTTGAACACCGATTTGAATCCCCGAAGAGATTTTTTGCCACTCTGCCACCATCTCGTCATTCGGTTTAAATAGCCCCTGGTTCCTCATCTCTGAGAGACATTTTCCTACAGTCGCCTCACTATCATCTACCCATCCTTCTAGATCTACACAGATTTTTTGACAAACGCTTTCTAAGCTGTTGTACAATTTTTCAGGCACCACATATGTGAACGTCTCATTCTTATAAAGGTTCCAAGCCTCATTGTACCCCTCTAAAGGCTCTTTCCATGTATCACCCAGGGATAGAATTCTAAGCATTTGATCGGATTCGATTATCGTTTCATCGGCAAGTTGCTGAAAGTATATTTGACTATAGTCCTCAGTTCGACTCCATTCTTCAGAAACTATTTCGCGAGCAGAAGGCCTCATTTGAATGAGAATTCCCTCCTCAATTAATGATCGGTCAATTTTTATTGCTAACTCAACCAACGTATTGGTCGAGTAGGCCCAGCTGTTACTAAACCCGTCTGATTGTGTCTTCCTCCATAGTGTGTTCAACAAATACTCCAAATAATCCAAAACATCATCTTGATCTCCGGAAAGAAGGAATTCATACTGAGACTCATTTATCCTTAGATTGCTTCGGAATTGGACCGGTTCCTTCCCAGTATACTGAACATAAGAATCAAATGCAGACCGAATATCGTTATCCTTCACAAATTTTAAAGAATGGGCGATCCGCTTTCTTGCAACCTCCGTTAATTCTTCGTGTATTCGAGGCTCAGGTTCACTGTTACGCTTGCTCCAAACGTTAATATCCCACATTAGACCGATGTACAAGTTTCCTCATCATAGTCTTATGGATTAGATATTTCTAACTTATAACCACATCACTTTCTGCCGCTCCCGCTGCTGCGCCTCTGGACTGTAGCTCCCTCTGTAGTGCTCTAAGAAGGTCTCGAGATCGTTCCACCCACCCCAGTCACACACTAGTAGCGGATCAACATCAGCCGAGGCGAGCGCAGTCGCCCAGGTCCGCCGGAGATCGTGGAACCCGAGATGTGACCAACCGGCGTCACTAGTCTCCTCGTGCAACTCGTCGGCAACCGATCGTACCCACCGCCGGAGCGAGCGCGTGCTCGCGATCTCGACGAGCGGTGCGCTCGAGGAGGCATCGCGAACATCGTCGATCGTTCGGATGGTCGTTGCCAAGTCACGCGGGACGGGCGTCTCTCGGAACTTGTCGCCCTTCCCGTGCCAGACGCGCAGCACTGTCCCGGCATCGGTGTCGACGACATCCTCGGGGGAGACATCGAGCACCTCGTGGGAGCGCAGCCCGCAGCGCGCACCGAGCGCGAATGCTGTTCGCTGTTGGGTTCCATCCGCAGCCTCGAGAAGTGCCGTCACTTCGTCTTGACTCAGCCACACCTTCATGTCGTCGCGTTTCTCGTGCTGTTGTAGGTTCATTGTGTCCGGTATCCTCGCATCCCGGACAACATTCCGCGAAAACCTAGGTTTTTCGGTGGGGTTCGCGGGGGTGATCGGGCCGAATCTGTCCGAGATTACGGGAGAAGTCGGACGCAGTTTACAGCCCTGTTGGCCTTCTCAAACGAATTAAATACTTGCTGCTGTATCTATCCCTCTATAGCCTGAGAGCAAACTAATTGAACACCATCGTACTTTCTTCTCATTTCTTGAACTAGCTTTCTATCTCGCTTATCCAGTTCTTCAGCGAGTGTGCTTGGTTTGATATTCAATCCATCTTTCTTCGCTCTTGCTTTTATAGCAGGGTTCTTAAAATTCCGATAGATATTCCCCTCCTCATCTTTTTTTCCTCCTGTAATTGTGATTTCGCAGTAAACCTCTCCAGTCATGATCTCAGTCAAATCCTCATGTACCTCCTTGATTTCACCACTTACCTCTTCTTCAAACGATACAGATTCCTCTTCAAGTTCAGATTCAAGTGTGTCTTTGATTTCCCTGAATGCCTCCCGAGTATTGCGAACTGATTGTTCAAATTCTTCTTGAGCCTCCTCCAGTTCTGAAATCATCATTTCTATTCGTCGAGGATCCATAATCAAGCCAAGATATCGATTGACCAAAAATCCTACCATTCTCTCAAATACATTGAGAATCGGACACTGCTCGTCCAACCCTGGGAAAGTTCTCGGACACGGGCCCACAACCAAACTTATTGCAAATCCACCTCTTTCTCAGATATAATATGAGCCCAAAGAAGGATTCTCCTGAGAATTCCTCCTCAGGTCACTTTGAAGAGTCTATGCAGTCCTTCGCAGATGCGTCACTTTATGTTTTGAAGGGGAGCAGTCATGCTTTTTGGGGATTTTGGGAGTGGGTTCGTGAAAAGCATCCTCTCGTTCAAGCAATTATTGCCCTTCCAATCACTTGGCTCCTTACCGAAATTGCTGGCCTCTTTGCAGAGACCTTCTATTCCACATTCTGGGGACGTGAAGTCATCATTGATGGAACAATTCATGTTTCTAATCTTCCTGTCCCAGTTAGTGTTGCTATCTACTTCCTGCTGGTGATAACAGCAGTGACTATGTTCTCCGCACACATGAATTATCGAGAGATAGAGAGGCTGAAGAAGGAGATCGCGAAAGACTCCGAAGATTGAATCACGTCCGAGTTTAGAGGAAAACTCGGACATCACAATCGTCTCTAACGCATCAAAACCTGTTACCACCATAATGAAACACTTAACAACTGCATGGGTATGATTTCACTTTCACTCTGGTGTACAAACGTTTTTATCGTAATCGTTTGTATTGTTCTATATGGCAGACGACAAGCGATCGAAAAAGGGAGAAAAGAAAGACAACCTAATCAGCGGCCAAGACGAGAAAGCAAGAGTTTCCGAAACGTCCGAGGAAGACCCTCGAGGTAGCAGTAGTAGTGATTCAGATGAGTGACGAAAAAGAACGCCGAAAAAAGGGGGAAGGCAAAGAGAAGAAAAGACGGACTCATAACGCAAAGGTCTCGAAAACGTCAGAAGGTGACCCTCGTGAGTCGAAAAAAGGTAAAGAGTCCGATGGCTGAGGAAGAATCTAACAAAAATAAGGAAGATGAGAATAGAGATTATGATGCCTTCAGCTCGAAAGTTAAGAACACTTCTGAAAACGACCCTCGATACGATGCGAGAGATCTCCGCACACTAGATAATTCTGAAGAAAAATCGGAGTCAGAAAGTAAGAGTCAGGAAGACTCTAAGTAAAACAGTGATTTCTCTTCCGACCTTCAGCTTAATATATTCTCTTTTATTTTTAGTACCTGGGTTCTTCACATATAAGTATTCTCGCCATGTTGGTAGGATAACAAAAGAAGTTGATAATTTTGACAAAGCTATTTATACTGTTCTGGGAAGTGGCTTAGCACTCTCCGTTAGTATTGTTTTGGTGACTATTGTCAACTCAATCCACAATAATGAGCTTTGGATTCCTAATACAGAAATCGAACTATTATCACTGGCAGCAATTTACATAATAACAATACCAATCTCGATAATCGATGGGTACGCCCTTGGACATATTATCCGATGGAGGGTCCATGAAGGTGATGACATTCGTAACGAATCCGTCTGGAGGTTAATAGCATACAATTCAGAAGAGCCTACTCGTGTTACAGTCTTCACAACCGATAATAGCGAAATATGGGGCGAGATCTACACCGTAGACTTAGAACCTCATGGAAAAGATTTGTTTCTCAAATACCCCTTGAGAATTGTGCGGAATGATGGTGGTCAAGTAGTTGAAAAAATTGAGTTAGGAGACTACACTTACATTTCTGAAGAGTCTATTTCACAGATACATTATGAAACAGATGTTGAAATGTAATACAAATGACTACCTCTTCCCTCCTCCATTATTGTAATTTGATGACCTTTCGTACTTATTTAGTTTGTCTTCGAATCAGGGCTTCTCGGACACCCTTCTCAGAGCAAGTTGATCGGAACCCGTGCTCAGTCCAGAGAAGGCAATTACTCCGCCGTCGGTTCTTCAGAAAGATCCTCAAAGCCGCCTGCTTGTAACACTTGTCGAATATGAAAATCCTTCTCTGAAGGTTCTTCTATCTCTAGCGCGGACTCAAGATGCTCTTTACACTCATCACTGAGCTTCACCATATTCTCCGTCAAAAACGGATTAGTTATATAATTTATGTTATTCGGAGAGAATATCCAAGCGATATGAGTATTCGCTTCTAATCAATGCATACACGTACCTAATCGAAGTGAGAACCCCAAATAGGATTCTCGGTCATCAAAATCGTCAGAACGGCCGCCCCTGCGTAAGTCCACCCGACCCGACCATCTGATTGACGTGCTCACCCAGCTGGATACCACCGATGTAGAGCCCGGCCGCCGACGGGAGCACTCGCTCGCCTCCGATCCACATCTCGAAGTCGAAATGTACAGGGTACTCCTGTTCGGGCTCGTTCTGCGGAATCACCAGCGTTAGCGGCACGTAGAGCGTGTTCTCCGACGAGTCACGGATCAGTTCGCCGATCGCGTGCTCGATCGCCGGATTCGTCTCGCTCCAGCTCTCCGCGACGACGTCGTTCCGACCGACCGCGTCCGGGTAGATGTTGTTCAGCTCCACGACGACGTCGAACACCAGCGGCCAGTACATGATGCCATTCTGGGTGAAGTCCTCGATCGTCGACGTCGAGATGGTCCCGTCAGACGAGCACGTCAGCGAGACGTCGTTGCCGTCGACGTCCCGAACGTACGGCTCGGGCAGTTCCTCGAGCGGAACGTGGCGAACCTCGCGGTCATAGATCGGTTCGTCGCTCGTCTCGGGAATCTCCGTCTCGGTCCCCACTTCCGTGTTCAGCAGGGCGACGTCGTCGGCGTCGATCCGCGTTACTTCCGTCCGCGACGGGGGCACCTCGCTCTCGTTGAAGGGGTCGACGAACTCGACCAGCTGCTCTTCGCTGTACGTCTCCCACACCCAGCGGAACAGCTCATCCATCCGCATCGGCTCGGAGAACGAGCCCTCGACGATCGCGTACTCAAGCGGGTCCGGCTCGTCCTCGTCGTCATCAACGTCGTCCTCAGTCTCGACCCATGTGACCGTCGGGTTCGAGGGGCCGGTCACGGCGATGTTGTCGACGATCTCGGGATTCAGTCTGAAGACCTGCCTGAACTCCTCGATCTCCTCGCCGATGTTGCCCATTACTCGGGTTTCGAGTGAGTAGCCGGGGGCCAGCGTAGCGGGCCACACGTCGATTCCGTTGTCAATCCGCAGACCGTGGCTCGAATCAGATAGTCGTTCGATGTAGCCCCCATCTTCGTCGTAGAGTCGGACGTTCTCAAGTTCGAACGTCGAGAGCGTTCCCGAGTCCGCGATTGCGGTCACGTCGAGCGAGAACATAATGCGCCGATGGAAACGGGTTCGTCGACTCATCGAGAACGAGCCGCTGGGATGGCTTGCCTCGATCTCGATCACGCCGCCGACGTCGTTGTGATCGACTGAATCGAGAGTCGCCCGATGCTCGTACTCGTAACGGGCATTCTCGTTGCGCTCGTCAAAGATTGAATCGTCCGTGTGGACCGCGTCGACCGATACCTCGTCGGGATCGTAGCTGATCCGGGCCTCAAAGCTCTGGAACGGCTCGGGCGAGTACCGGATTGTGAACTGCCCGTTTGTGCTCTCTCCGGGCGGGAGACAGCCGAACGATGTGAGAGAGGCGAATCGAGATTCTGGATTTGTGCGCCTTCGTGTCGATCGCGTCGAGGAGGTGCTGCTTCCTTCTCCTTCTCCCTCCCCATCCTCGTCTTCGTCGTCCTCGTCTTCGTCGTCCTCGTCTTCGTCGTCTTCTTCCTCCTCCTCCTCCTCCTCGTTCTCGGGGTGTTCGGGGTCAGGAACAGCGTTAACGATCTCCTCAGCGTTTGTCGGGCAGTTATACGTCACGTCCACCGAAATGAATATCAGGCCCGTCGAGGAGTCGACGGTAATATCCCCGGTGTCGATCTCGATCGAGCAATCCTCTCCCATCCCGTAGACCTCGAACCCTTCCCAAATCGAGGGATCGTCTGAGTAAATGGCGATCGTCTGCTCGACCGTCACCGGCCACTCGTCGGCGTCGACGCCATAGGCGTCTTGCCAGTCGAAATCTGCGTAGATCGGAGCCCCAAGCTCCTCGCTAAATCGGATCTCGCTCTCGATCTCCTCGGCGTCGTCTTCGTCGAGGTGGTCGTAGGCGTCGGCGATCCCGTCAACCATCAACTCAATGGCGGTCCCCTCGCCCATCTCGGCTCGGGCTCCGGGCTCCCCAAGTGGTCGCGATTGAGCAAAGTCGTAATCTGGATAGAAGAAGCCGCCCACCAAATCTATGTGCTCGCCACCGGACCCCGACGCGTCTGGTTCGTCCGATAGCGTCGTCACCTCCCGATCGAAGCCGAACGGGAAAAAGACCCCCTCGGTTTCCATCTCCTCGCCGCCCTCGCCGTCTCTCGACTCCGCATCTGACTCCGCAAGTGTCCGCTCTTGAGCAAAGTCGTAATCTGGATAGAGGATACCGCCCACCATGTTCACGGGCTCGCCACCGGACCCCGACGCGTCTGGTTCGTCCGATAGCGTCGTCACCTCCCGATCGAAGCCGAACGGGAAAAAGACCCCCTCGGTATCCATCTCCTCGCCGCCCTCGCCGTCCGTTAGCTCTGGGTCTTCCGAAAGGCTCCGTTCATCGCTTGAGAAGTCCGAATACTCGAATCCCATATTACTCGGTCAGGAAGATGTGACCTACCCGGCCCCCATCAGTTGTTTGAGTGCCAAGGGTAGTGTCGAAATAAGTCTCTGGCTCCTGCCCGACCCCCTCATCAATCAGATCAACAACGCCGGTTTCTTCCGGCTGAAAAAGAAGCCGGACCTCGGGATCTTCAAAATGAGCCTCCGGGCTGCCCCAGCTATCCTCGTCCTCCCCTAAAGCAGCGTAGAACTGGTGGGCGACGAGATCGACATCCTCAGTGATCAGGTAGCTTGCGTCTCCGGTAGCGGTGAGGTGAGTAACTCCGTTCGCATCTGGGAACTGGTAATTATAGAGCCCAACATCCTCGTGGCTAAACTCCGCGTCGTCTATTTCCTCCGCGATCTCCTCGATAACCTGCGAAAGTCCATTTTCGACTAGATCAGGTTCGTTGTACGGGTCTGACCAATCCCCAAACACGTCAGGGAGTCCACGGGGCTGAGAGGGGTCCCTTCCGAAATTCTCGTCATTGTCAAACCATGCGAGTATCCAGCCATCCGTCTTTACTCGGACGTAAATAGTGACCGAATCGCTCCACGCCCGAGAGAGTGTGTACTCTCCATCGAACCCGTTTGCTGCACTGTTGAACCCGGAGAGTCCACCCACCTCATTAGCGATGCGAGGGGCGTCGATCTCGGTTGCCTCTCCGTCATCGAGGGCGTTCCAGTAGGCGATCCAGCCGATCGGGTCCGTGTCTAAGTCCGGTAATTCCTCTGGCATCTATCGGTCCTCCGTCTCTCCGCTGATAGCCGCCGCGGGCGGCTCTGAAAGCTGTTTACCGTGCTGTGCGTCCGTCTCGTCGTCGTTGTGATCGGTCATGGGAAAATGAAGTCTCGTTAGGCGAAGGCGGCGACCTTCACCTGCGTCTCGCTACTGTCCGAATCCGGGAGAGAGAACCGCGCCATCGACGAGTTGAGTCCGCCCTCTGGTGCCGGAACGAATGGGTCGGCCTCGCCCGGGTCGAGCGGGATCTTCCGGTGGTCGCCGGACTGGCGAAACGACACCCGAATCGGCTCGTCGAAGCCCCAGACCATCACCGAGCGGGCCGGGAAGCCCCAGTTCAGCGTTTGCTCGGATTCGCGGTGTGAAGTGATCGCCAGCGGTGCCTCGGTCGTGAAGTATTCCGCCTCCTGGTGCTCGGGGCGATCGTCGCCAGGGAACGCCGCCGAGCCCCGGTTTTGCATCTGCATCTCGATCAGCAGCGCCAGCAGCAGCGAGTCCGTCGTGTTCTCGAGGGACTGGTAGATCCAGTTGTTCGCCCGCTGCGGGAAATACTGGTCGAGCAGTGCGTCGTACTTGCTTCGCGTCGATGGTCGTGGAATACCGCCTATCTCGTTACTCATGTCTCGCCTCGTCTTCGCCGCCGTCAGTCGCTACTTGCCGCACGTCCCTCCGTAGGTCCCGCAGGGCGTCCGTGTGTTCGGAGATTGCCTCAAGCCACGATTCGCGCTCTTCGCGGCGTTCGTTGCGCTCCTCTCGATACAACCGTAGCATCAGCAGGAACGCCGCAATTGGGAAGCCGACGTTCGTGATGATATCGATGCCCTCCATCTCAGTTACCCCCGGACGGCATCTTGTCGAGCAGCTGGAGAGCGACCACCGCGCCGACGAGAATCAGCAGCAGCATGATTGTGCTGTTCAGGTTCCCGATGATCGGTAGGTCCGAGTCGCCGGTCGAACCGCCGAGCCAGCCGGCAGCGACACCTGTCGCCGCGGCTCGCAGGCGCGTTCCCGCCAGGACTGTCGCGATTGGAACCGTCATTGCTTGCTCATCAGAACGACGAGCACGATCGCGACCGCCGCAGCCGCGAGCAACACGTACTCGTCGGGAAGCGTTTCATCGCCCGAGCCACCGAAGAGCCCGCCGACGATCGGCAGGTCCGCCCCGATCGACCCAAGCGAGAGCCCAGCCGTCCCGGAGGTGATCGCCGCCTTCAGGGGCGTGCCAGCGAGCACGCCGGCCAACGGTACCGCCATCAGAGGATCACCAACAGAAGCACGGCAGCCGCGGCGATCCCGGCCAGTGCCAGCAGCTCCTCTTCGGTCAGTAACGGCACCTCGTCGTCGGGGGCGTCCGGGTCGTCAGGGTCGGATCCGCCGATTCCGGGAAGCGCCCCTGAACCGGGGACGAGATTGCCCAGCCAGTTCGTGGGCTTGATCGCCTCGCCGATGTCCTCGAGCGTGTCCGAGCCGTCGATCGGCGAGAACCAGTCGATGTCACCGGTGTCGCCGGTCGGGTCGTCGAAAATCGGTGTCGTTGCCCAGTCCCAGGCGTCTCCACCGACGTCGGTCACGCCATCCCAGGCGCCGGCGAAGTCCGTCGAGCCACCCCAGACATCGCCACCGATGTCGCTCACACCGTCCCAGGCGTCACCAGCGGCGTCGGTCGAGCCGTCGAACCAGTCGCTTCCGACATCTGTAACGCCGTCCCAGGCGTCGCCCACGCCATCCGAGACGTCGCCGACGTTCCCCGTGAACCCGTCCCAGATGTCGCTACCTGCATCGGTCGCGCCGTCGACCCAGTTCCCTGGGGCGTCCGTGACCGCGTCGCCGATGGTGCCAAACGGCATCGTTATCGCCCCTGTCTGGCCGTGAGCCAGACGTTGATGATAACGAGCGTCAGGTTCGCGATCGTCAGGTACAGCACGAGGTCGTCCTTACAGATCGGATCGGTTGTGGTCGGAGCGCCAGTACCGCCGCTACTGCCCTCCTCCGTCCCCGTGTCGCCGTAGGGCTGGATGAGTGGGTAGCTCATAGATCACGCTCGGTTGACGATATCGTGCGCCACCGCACGCGAGAGCCCGTCGACGTCCTCCTGCGCCTGAACGTACGGTAGCGAGAGGATCGCGTTTCGGGCACGCGTCCCGGTCGCCTCGTCCTCGAGCACGACCGGGTACTCGGCATCGACGTAGATGTTCAGCTTCCAGTCGGTCGGAATGACGCGCTGAAACTCCGAGTCGCCGACGTCGAACGTGCGCGGCTGCTCGTCCTGGTCGCGCTGGTGCATCAGCGCCAGGGGCTCCTCGAACACGCGTTCGTGGACGGCCCCGTGTGACGACGGCGCCTGGCGCTCGATCTCGAGTTCGCAATCGTCGCCGCTGATGTAGTAGACGGCCAGCTCCGTCTCCTCCTCGCCGTCGTCGAACTCGAAGCTGTCTGCGTCGTAGTCGACACTCTCGGGCGAGATACGCTCGCCGTCGGCGAACAGCAGCAGGTCCTTGGACTGGGGACTCTCGACGAGATCGTGGCCCAGCTCGAACGTCTGCGGCTCGGCTTCGCCTGCCGTGTCGAACGTCTCGAACGCCGGGATGGCGATCCGTAGCGGGCGATCGGCCCGCAAGACCATCGGATTCGGCGCTTCGAACGTCGCGAGCAGTGCCTTCGACCCGGCCGGCGCGTCGTAGTGTTCGAAGCTGTCGCGCTCGAGGCGGGACCGGGTCCCCGTCATCGAGGACAGCTGGTTAGTGATGGTGTCGAACATGGGTTACTTCTGGCGCTCGCTGAGCCCGCTGCGTTCGAAGTAGAGCTTCGACTCCTCCCAGTCGATCACCTCGTCGGTGTCGACCTCGACGGCGAACTCGTCTACGTCGCGGATGTTGATCGCCTCCCCCCGAAGTTCGTGCTTGACACTGTCGACGTGGGCGGAGTCCTGCTGCTCCGAGATGCTCTTGTTGTTCCACGTCGAGATGTTGTCTTCCTTCTGCGAGACCGTCTGAAAGCGGTCATCGCCGGGTCGGCGGGCCGTCAGGACGACGTCGGTGTCCGTCGGCAGTGAGTCGCCACTTTCGCTGACGAGATCGGCGTAGATCGGGATGCCCACCGCGTCCCCCTGTGGGACGGCGTTGCGGATCTGGAGGATGGTCCCGCGCTCGGGCTTCACCGTCATGATCGGGGTGAGCCGGTCGGGGGTGTTCTCGTGGAGTTCCACGATGTCGCTGTTGTGGTTCAGGTTGCGTCCCATCGGTCTATTCCCCCTCCAGGGCGTCGGTGACGCCGAGGCGGTTGGTCACGACCTCCTGCGCGACGAACACGCCGCCGCCGACGCCGAGTGCCTGGCGGGTGTTCCCGCTGAAGATGATTCCCGTCCCCATGATGGTCGCGACGCCGTACGCCTCGTTCGGGAGGGTGACGATGTCGCGGCCTTCGAGGAAGGTCTTGAGCATGTACGGGAGGAGGTAGCCCGCGAAGACGAGCACGACCTCCATCCACATCGAGAAGTCGAGGAGTCGGCCCACTTCCGAGCGCGCCGAGCCCGCGACCTGATCAGTTGCTACCATTGCGACCACTCAGACAGGCCAGACGGGCGTAAAACCCCTGCGAAAGGCTACAGAACGCGACTTTAGACTACAGCACTCTGCTGTAAGATGGCGTCACCAGCGGGACTCGTCAACAGCATAACCGCCTCCGCTCGCGACGTCTCGTGTCCGAGTTGGTCTTCCAGCTGCGCCTTGCGCTCGAGGAAGGTGTCGGCCCGCTCGCCCGTGAGTGTGATCTGTACCCTCATTCGTCAGCCTCGTAGGGAGATCGCAGCGTTTGGCCCTCGGTTCCGTAGTGCGTTGAGTGCATCACGACGTCACCCGTGTCGACGCGCTCGAGCAGCCCCGCGTCGTTGCTTCGAACCCACTCGCTGCCGACCGTGTCGCCCGCGTCGTCGGTGAACTTGCGGAGAGGGATGTTCTCGCCGTCGGCCTGGATCTCCGGCGGCAGCGACGGCGTCCGACTCGCTCGCGTATCGTGGACGTCGGCGGGATAGTCGACACTGATCTTGCCAAGGTCGGCCTCGCTCGAGAAGCCGCCCAAGATTTGCTCATCACACTGTGCGATGATCGTCTCGTCGAGCTCCGAGAGCCGTTGAGTGATCCAGATCGACGACAGTCCTTCCCCCCGGCCCGTGGTCGCGGCCTTCTTCGTCGCCTCGGGGTACTTGCCTCGTTGAGGCGCTGCAATGTGTGCCTCGTCGATCGCAGTCAAGATCCGCGCCTCGGGGTGGTCTTCGTAGAGCCGTCTGCATGCCGCGCAGACGGCCCCGACAACATCCCGCCAGTCGTCCCCGTCGATCCGGTAGCGCGGGATCACGATCCGTTCCAGGCGCTCGAGGACGGCCGCCCACTGCGCTGGCGAGAGGGCTGCTTCGTTCGGCCCAGCGATGTACCAGCCTGCCAGGTCTGTCGCCGGCTTGGACGGCGCCACTCCGTTGACGAGTCCCCGATACTCGTCTTTGTAGTCCAAGACGGCCGCGTAATCCTGCTCGGGAAGGTTTTTCTCGAGCCACAGCTGGGTGTTGAACGACTTTCCCCACCCGCTTTTCGCGCCCAGCAGGACCCGCGACATCAGTCCCTCCGGGCCTCGGGCTCGTCGGCTGGTTCGTCGAGTTCCACGACGGCGCTGTTCGCCGAAACGACGATCTCCTCGCCCTCTATCGCGGGCGGATCACGCAGCCGGTGGCTCGCCTCGAGCATGAGTGCGACGACGATCGCCATCGCGCCCCACAGCGCCCGCGACAGGCGCTCGTCACTCATCGGGAGCATGGACCACCTCCTGCTGGGTTTTGATCTCCTCGATTGCCTCGGTGGCTCGTTCGATCCCACTGCCGACCGCCTCGAAGTTGCCGAGCAGGATCGACGAGGCGACGTTCTGGCGCTGGCCGTCGGTCCAGATCACGACCTCGGTGACAAACGTCCCGACGTCGACGCCGAAGTTCCGGTTGATGTAGTCAGCGAGAATTTCGCTGCGGGGTCGCTCGTCACCCCGTTTGCGGTAGGCGGCTTCGATCTGGTCGATTTTCGCCACCCACTCGTCGCCCTCGAGATCGAGATAGCGGCGGGCCTTCTCCGGGTTGTCGAGGCGCTGTGCGAGCGCTTCGTCGAAGAAGAAGCCGGGGACGTCGTCGGACACGATCGCCTCGATCAGCCCCTTCATCGCGTCTTTGCGATCCTCCTTAGTGGGGAGATCGTCGACGGTGACGCCCTCGAGCCCGATCGCCTCGTGCAGCTGCACGACCTGGGTCAGCAGGTCGATCTCTTTCGAGGCAATCAGGCCGGTGATGATGTCGCCGGCTTCGCCCTGAATCAGGTTCGAGACCATCCCCTTCATCGCCTTCTGCTTCATCCCACCGAAGGGATTCATTCGAACACCCCCATCGCCGAGGTGACGATCTGCGGGTTCGACGCCAGGACGGCCATCGCGAACATCGTCGTCCCGATGAGCACGGCCTGTCCCGGCGGCAGGTCTTCGACGCCGCCGCGCTCGCGGATGAACTGGTTCATCGCGTCGTCGAGCCCGACGTCGCGAGCCATCTGGTCGCTGATCGGTTCGCCGTCGTGCTTCTCGATAACGGCGTTACTGGTCGCGACGAGGCCCTTGACGTACATGTCGCCGATCGTGTTTCCCCCTGGAACGAGGGCGGCACCAGCGTCGTCGGCGGGCTCGGGCTCGGCGTCCTCGCTTGCCTCCTGGTCGTCGGCTTCCTCTAGGTCATCGTCGATCGCGTCGAGGTCGATTTCGGCGGTCGCCTCTTCGGGGACGTCGGGCTTCTCTTCGTCGTCGCTTTCCTCCTGGTCGACGTCAGCCTCGGGCTCCGGCTCAGCGAGTGGTTCGTCGTCGCTCATTCGAAGAGTGGTACCTCGTTGGGATCGCTGTTGTTCTCCTCCTGGGGCTCGACGGCCGGCGCCGATGACGACTTAGCGCGGTGGACACGCCACAGGACGATCGCGGCGAAGACGGCGGCGATGATGACGACGGTCCACATCGGCGAGACGTTCGGGAGCGAGGGCGTCGGCAGGCTCCCGTTCGAGCCCCCTTGAGGGGGGTCGTCCGTACCCTCGTTGTCACCCTCACTGCTGCTATTCTGCTGGGTCTGCTGAGCCTCGTATTCGTCTTGAGAAACCATCTCGTCCTCGTCAGGGGTGTGATCCCCCTCGTTGTCACCCTCGTCAGGGTGGTCGTCGGACCCTGTACCCGCCTCATGACCCGGGTCGTCAGACCCAGGACCCGCCTCACTACCCGGGTCGTCGTCCACTTCAGGTGGGTCGTCCGAACCCTCGTCGTCCCCTGATTCAGGGGGATCGTGGGGGGTCTCCGACCCGGGTCCAGGGGCCTCGGGGGCGTCCCTCCAGGCTTTCATCTCTCTCGCTCGCTGGTGATCCTCGTCGCTCATCGCGGTGATGTGACCGATCAGCGCCTCCCGTGAGTCGAACGGTGGACTGTCGGTGATCGATTCGTCTTCGTGTTTGTCGCACCCCGTGACGGGGCAGTAGAATCCTGTCTCAGTCATGTTTACCAGTCGATGTCGGCCTGCGTGAGTTCCCGATCGCCGAGTTCCTCGAAACTGACCGGCGTCCGGCCGACCTCGGCGTGAAGTTCGTTGATCGCTGCGGCTGCTTCCTTCGCGTCAGCGAGCCCGATCTTGTAGCGGAGCCACTGGCTGCGAAGGACACCGTACACCTCGCCGGGAAGGTCGTCGGGATCGTCTGCCGCCTGGAGTGCCGCAACGGTGTCTTCGTCAAGCCCGCAGGCTTCGCGGAGGAACTCGCAGGCATCCGAGTCGCCTAGCTCACAGTGGTCCTGTGCATGGTCGCACTGCTCGCCGTGGGCGCCTTCGAGATTCCCGAGGTGATCGTCGACGTCCGTCTCGGCGTCGAGGCGATCGCCTCGTTCGTCGCGGGCGGCCCGCTCGGCGACTTCGCGGTGTTCGTCGACGCTCAGGGTCGTATCGTAGTAGGCGAGCCAGTCGTCGACGCCGTGCTCGGTCATCAGCCCCTTCACGCTCCGGGCGTGCAGCACGGTCGTTTCGGTGAAGTCGATCGAATCGCGTTCATGATCGGTGAGTTCGAGCTGGCCCCCGCGACTGCCGTGCTCACTGCGCCCGGCGCCCGCCTGGACGGTGGCGCGCTCGAGGACGTGGTCGGGCGTCGACGAGGCGAACGCGACCGTCTTCAGCCGTCTGTCGTCGTCTGAGCAGAGGTGTTCCTCGTGCTCCTCGCGAATGCTGTCGGCGGCGGCTTTGCTCCCGAACTCGATGCGCTCGGTCATGCGATCGGTCGGAACGACCCTGTGATATAGCGGGCGAGACGGCTGTTTTTCGTGACTCGGCCGTGGCCGTCGAACCCACCGTTTGGTTTCGACTCAGTAAGCGAGGAGCGCTCGAGGACGTCGAGCAAGTCGGGTTTGAGGTGCCACGATTTCTGCCCGGTTGGCGTGTCGACCCAGACGACGGGCCAGCCGTCGTCGAAGTAGTAGCCGGATCGGTCCGGCCCCCAGGTCGTCGCGACGATCGTCGCGAAGGCGATCGCGAGCAAATTGCGGTCGTGATAGACGTCGTCGATACATTTCTCGGTGGACTCGTCAGGTGGGTCCATATCCGCTAAACCGCCCTCACGTACTTGTTGTGTGACAGAGTTGGAACTCCAGTTGGTAGCCGAGTATCAACTGAGACGTGTATTTTTGTACGTAGGTTTCCTCCTATTGGATGTGATGACAACCGCGTCGGCTCGCGCCCAGCAAGCAGCTGAGGCCCACCGTGATGATGAGACGATTCCGTGCGGAATGGTTCGCGCCCAGGAGAACGGCAACAGCGTCTATTCGGTCCTTCCAAGTCCGTTCAGCGATAACGAAGGGATCGAGCAGGGCTCACCCTTGCACGTGGCCTATGATGTCGAAACGGGGTCGTTCATCGTGACGCCGATTGAGGGGTAAGTCGACTTCTCGTGGTCAGTACAGGGCACGCAAGTAACGGAATCAGTATTTATCCCCATTTAGTCGTCAAGAGTAATGTCTTGAATAGAGATGAGTTCATCATGGCGACTTTTCATCTCAAAAACGATGTACCGGCCGTTCAGTAGGTTGGTATAGAACGAGTAACCGAACACCCGTTTTCGTCCCAGGTAACTGTCACCAGAAAGCATTTACCGGTTTTCCAGAAGATGCGTTAATGATGAGACGACGAGATCTCCTTACAGGAATAGGGGTAGGTGCTGTCGGGATTTCAGGATGTTTGAGCAA
>JAOPJY010000003.1:19366-271966 GCA_025517425.1 Halobacteria archaeon AArc-dxtr1
TGACGATACCGAGAGCAATGACGATACCGAGAGCAATGACGATACCGAGAGCAATGACGATACCGAGAGCAATAGCGAGTATGAGCAATGTCCCTTATCTATTGTTGAGGTTTCAGCCTTGCCGGCTCCCGCCCGCGAAGAAGTAACCACTGCAATTGAGGGTGGTGAGTACGAGACTCGCAATGGCCTGACTCTTCCCGAGGTAATCGACGTTGACGAATCGTATCTCTGGTATCGGAACGAGGACGAAAGCACGTATTTTGATCCAGAGGTTGAACAAGGATCGACAGAATCACAACTTCAGCTTGTAGAAACGTACCCCTCATCTGGCGTCGAGGTACATTTGCTTAATGGGGTTGATGACGGTATGCAGTTTGACGTCCGTATCGAACACGTTGACCTCGACGATGTCTCCATCGAAGAAACGGTGGAAGGAAGCTCAGATGAGAGAACCAATTTCGGCTTTGGTTACCGAGGGACCTATCGTGTCACAGTCGAGGGAGAGGAAGTGTCTAACGTGGTTGAACACGAGTTCTTAGAGGAAAACTGGGTCGTTATTACTGAGGAAGGTAGTGTGGAGGTCACTACTGGGTGGGATGTCGGTCAATCATTGTGCGGATGGGATGATGACGGTGAAGTCACAGTCCGCTGGCCACAGTGATGAGTTCATACTTATTGACCGCCACTTCTGCAAATCGGGTCAAGTCTCGTGCCACATTCGCGCCTTATATTCAGCACAATCCTTCGAACATATATGGGCGCTAAGACACTGTCAAGTGTTCAATAAGCACACGTATTTATCGCGCGTTCCGCTTAAGACCAGTCTGCAAATAAAGGGCAACCAGACGTCCGCTACTTTTGCTCACGGAACTTCCACTGTTCCGGATCCGCACACGGCGGCTTGACGAACCAGTGACGCCAGCGATTCGCCGCCTGGCCGGTGAGATCGACCGGCATCGGCCCGTGTGCGATAAATCCCTGTTGGCGGAGTGGGATGAGCGCGTCCGAGAGTTCGCCCTTGCTCACCTGGCGCGTCTCCTGGGCAATACTGCTCGCGTGGCGGCGCTGGTAGATCTTCAGGTCGTCCGTCGCGTACTTCAGACACGCCTCGTACAGCTCGCGAAGCTGCGGGTTACTCGGGTAGTACCCCTCCTCTTCGCCCTCGACGTCGACAGCGCCGTACTCGGAGACGACGCTTTTCATCTGGTTCTCGATGACGTCGGTCATCGTTTCCCCAGCAGCCTCGCAGGCGCTTTTGAAGTCGTCTTTGAGCTTGCTGTCGACTTTCGCGCTGAGGCGCGTCTGCCCGGCGCTACTGTAGCCGTCGGCACCCATCCGACTCATCGGTCACCTCGCGAGCGTCGTCTTCGCGCTCCCGCAGTATGGGCACCGTCGGAACTCGTACGTCCCGTAGTCGTTCTCGACGTCGACGACGAACTGCTGCCCACAGGTGTGGCACTGATAGTCGGGCATGCTCCCTCACATCTAGTAGTGGCTGCCTCCACTTCTCGTTCACTCCCGTGCCGTCTTGGTTGATCACTGCCAGCCGTGTACACAGATTCGGGGGTAAATGACCCCGCTGTGTACACGGATGAACACGCAGACGGGGCGGCGATAGACAGTTTAGCCACACGCCCCCTGGGGGGTGTACTGAGCGGCTTATCGCGCGGGTGCCCGCTCGTACGCGGGGCGCTCATGGCCGCACCTCCTGTTCGGTCCGGTGAGCGCACTCGATCGCTGGATCGTGTCGATCTCCGTCGAGTGCCTCGCCTGTGGCGTGGTGCATCTCGTGTTCGGCAGCTGGGCCGCCGTCGGTTTCCTCGACGTCGATCACCCCGATGAAGTCGGCTTTGCGGAGCGTACAGAGGTGGGCACACGGCCCGTCGTGGTACTGCCAGCCTTTGCAGTCGCAGCGGCCGATGTACTCGCCGTTCTCGATCCCGAGGGCGCAGTAGTGGACGTCTGCGCCGCCGCGAAGGGTGACTTTGTAGCCGTATCGACCGAACTTCTCGAGTAGAGCGTCGGCTGGGTGTGCGCGAATCCACGAGTCGGTGTTGGTGTCGCGCTGCTCGAGGAAGTCGAGGGGTTCGCCGTCGGTAGATTGTGGGAAGGCGCTCATGAGCGGCGGGGCACCTCCGATACGGGGTGGGGGCCTTGCTCACAGACGCGCTGGGGGATGCCCCCTCGCGACGATACAGTTATCATCTTCCCGCCACAATGTGGGCAATAACGTCTCACGTCGCGACACCTCCGCTCTCTTCGGGTTTGACACGACGGCGTTTTTCAGTTGCCCGCCCGGCGAGTCCACTCGAAATTTTCTGCCGTGGTCAGGGATCGTGATCACGAGGATTGGACGTTGGCTCGACCAGACTTGCCTAGAGTAACGATCTCGGCCGCACTCGCAGTAGCTGTGGAAGCCGGAATTGGCGCCGCTGGGTTGGAGATACCCCTATCCGCGGGTGAACACGGAGTGTGCTCCCTGGGAGTTCCTCGAGCAGTGCACCCCAACGACCGATGCTCAGTAGAGAAATCGGCATCTCCACCTCCTTTTTCTCACAGACGCGACAGGAGATTACCTGTACAATTTGGTGTAAGGATGATATACAGGGGAGAAGTTACACCCTTACATGGACTTTCTGAATCGGCAAGAGATAGCCACGGATGGCGGCTCGGCGATTTTCGTCGAAGAAGGTCCGAGCGAAACCACGGCACAGGCGGTGCTTCGTGGAATTGCTGTCCTCACTGACGTCCCAGAGCGCAATATGGATCCGCTATACGACAGTGTCGACCCAGAGTCAGTGAACTACCCTACCCTACTCGCTCACGGCTGACGCCGTTCGCTCGTTGAGGGTAGGGCTTCCTGCTTCCACGACGCGCTTTGCAGACACGGAATCGGTGTCCGTAGGGAGCGCAGTCTCCACAGGCGTTCGAAAATCGCTGTGCGATTTTCGCAGCCCATCAGAATCGCTGTGCGATTCTGAGGACGTTGATTCGGAGTGTCCCACTCCTATATCTTCGAGGCCGCGAGAAAGGATGTTCCACGCCGCGTTCGCGTCCCTGTCCGCCTCAAACCCACAGGCAGGACAAGAGTGTTCACGAACCCACAACGGCTTATCTGTCGAAACGCCACAGGACGCACACTCTTTCGTCGTTCCTCTCGGGTTGACCGCCACGAAATGCGTCCCTTCACGCTTACACTTGTATTCGAGCAACGACAGAAACGTTCGCCACGCCGCCGACGCCCTGTTGCGGCTGTTCGATGGCGATTCCATCATCCCCTTCACGTTCAGATCTTCGACCGCCACGAAGTCGTACTCCCGAGCGTAGTAGTTCGAGAGTTTGTGCAAGAAGTCGCGGCGCTTACGTCGGAGGTCGGCGTGACACTCTGCGACACGACGCCGTTGTTTCTCGTAGTTGGCAGACCCGTGTTGCTTCCGCGAGAGCTTCCGTTGCTCGCGCTCCAGTCGCTCCCGTTCGTCGGAGAGGTCGAGCGACCCAACGGCGGTCCCGTCGGTGTCGTGTGCGTACTTGAGAATCCCCACGTCGATACCGACACACCGCTCGGGATTCTCAGGCGGTTCGGGCGGTTCACGGTCCATTTCGACGCCGAACGTGGCGAACCACTCGCCCGTCGGCTCCTTCTTGACCGTGACCTGTTTGAGCGCCGCATCGTCCTCAGAAATCGGAGATTTCTGATGGGCTGCACGAGAGCTGTCGCTCTCGTGAACGTCGGGGATGGCGCGGTGGAGGCGAACCGGTATGTCCGCGAGTTTCGAGAGTGACAGCACAGTCTGACCGCCCTTCTTGTCGAGCTTGAAGCCAGACTGGCTGTACGTGAAACTGCGGAACTCCCGTGGCGGTTTCCACTTGAGTTGACCGACGCCGTAACCGTTCTCCTTGAGTTTGGAGAGGCTGTTGAGGTTATCGAACAGCCGTTCTACAACAGTTTGGAGAACCTTCGAATACACGTCCGAGAGACCGTCCCACCATTTCTTAAGATCGGGGAGTTCCGACCGAAGTGTAGTCATCGACGGCAGTTCGCCGTGTTCGTCTTGGTACTCGTTGAGCCGATAGAGCGTGTGGTTGTACAGTTGCCTACAAATATCGCGGTGACGGTCCAACTCCTCTCGGTGGACGTCGGACGGCTTGAGGCGGTATTTGTAGGCGTAGTACATACGCTACTCTCGTTCTTCAATTAGTTCGTCCAGTTGCTCACGGATGAACGACGAGAGGTTGAGGTGGTTGTCCTCTATCCACTCGTCTTGGTCCTCTCGGATGGTGATTGTCTTCCGCTTCACTGTGATGCACACTATACACGTTACACGTATAGCATCTTCGATTGCGTGGGCCTGTGGGCTGAGCGTCGAACGTGTTTGAAAACTGTGCGGCGTTGACGAGACGCCTTGCGTCTCGTTCGCACACCAGAAACCTCCGATTTCTGGGGACGTCCTCAGAAACGCGAGCGTTTCTGATGGGCTGCACAAGAGCTTGCTCTTGTGAACGCTGTATCCCCTCCCTACTGCGCTACTCATTCACTCCGCTCGTTGCGTTGCTCCTTGAGGAAGGGGGCTTAGCGCCTCAATTCAGCTAAACAGACTAATGGACCACTCACAGCGGCACTCGACCGATCTCTCTATCGAATTCACTCACGAGGGGTGTACAATTCGGCTCGACGGTCACGAGAGGATAACAATCACGGAGTCGTCGTCCGGTTACGGTTGACGATCGATCCCCGTCGATCCAGATACTACCGTCGAAACCGAGTGAGCCGACCCAGCGCGGCGACGGCAGGCAGTCCGCTCACCAGAGTCCATTTACACCTCCCACTCGTGTGGAGGTCGCCATACGCTTTTACCACGACCGCCCCTCAGTACGGGTATGCCACCGCACGTACTGCTTCCGGTCGATGGCTCCGAGAGCGCACAGGAAGCGATCGAGTTCGCAGCGGCGTCGGTCGACGCGAGCGCATTCACACTTATCCACGTAGTTACCCCGACGCAGGGCGTCGAAGGGAATTACTACGGAGTGGATCTGCACGAGCAGGCCGTCGAACGCGGGGAGCAACTGTGCGAGGACGCTCACGACGAACTCGCAAACGCCCTCGACACCGACGACGTAGCCATCGACACGACGGTCGAGACCGGGCGGCCCGCGCCAACGATCGTCGCGTACGCAGCCGACAACGACGTCGACCACATCGTCATGGGGAGCACAGGACGTTCTGGCCTCTCGCGAGTGTTACTCGGGAGTGTCGCCGAAACCGTCGTCAGGCGGGCGACCGTCCCCGTCACCGTTGTTCGATAACCACCGACTCGGACGATGAACGAGCCCCAGTCCCTCCCATCGTGTCCGAGCGCCGAGTCTGTGCGCAGAACTGAGCCGCCCGTAGCTACCCACCAGTCGCCAGCGGGGGCCGACACTATCGCCGAGTCACTCCCGAGATGAGCGCCAGTACGGATCCCGACCGGCGCAAACCGATCTCGTTCGATCCGCCAGCAGTCGGGCTCGCGGCGCTTCCGACCCGGCTGGCACTGGCGACGCGTTCGATGAGCGGGCGGTCGTGGGCGGTGCTGTTCGTCGTCGTCCCGGTCGGGCTGCTCGGTGCCAGCCTCTGGATCACGCCTCGCGTTGCGAACGGACTCGTGGGACTCAGTGGCTTTCTCGCACTCACGCTGTGGGCGACGGGGTACTACAACTACGGCCGGGCGCGGGTTCGAATCAATCCTAGCCGCGGGACGCTGATCGCGGTTCTGGGAAATGCCGACGGGCTGGAGCGAACCGTCGACCTCGGTCGAGTCGAGTCAGTGTCCGTCGAGCGGGGCGGTGCGGTCGCGCTCCTCCGAGTCGACGACCACTCTTTCGCGTGGATCGAGCGGGTCGTGATCCCGGATCCCGTTGCGATTTCCGAGCGACAACTGCCGTCCGCTCGCGACGCACTCCAAGTGGCGGGCGTCTCCGTCTCAGATCCGAACCCGGTCGCCGGTCGACGGTCGCGCTCGGCGACGGTTCGGCTCGTCGTCACGCCACTCGTCCTCGTCGGCGTTCCGCTCGCTGCCCTCGTCGCGTTCGGACGGTCGGTTCTGCTTACGAACGGCGCGGTGATCGTACTCGTCCTGGCGGTGGGTGCAATCGGGTGGGAACTGCGCGCCAGATGATGCGATAACCGATTCCAGTTTTGAGTGTCGGCTTCCGGTATATGATCGCTATCCTCTCGTCTCGGCAGTACGACGATCGCCCGTACCAGAGAACCCGTGGTAGCGTGAATCGCTTGCTTCTACGCTCGATTCTGACCGCCGTCGAACGGATCGTACCAAAATAAATAGGCAGAGCGTTTAAGACAATCCGATGGGAGAGGATGGCGACAGCGGACGAATCCTCGCATCGTGTGACGAGTGTGGGGCGGTATACGCCGCGGTCGAACTCGCTGACGGCTCGATTCTGCCGATCGGCTCTCGATCTGGATGCCGGTGTGGGGCGGGCTCGTTTTCCCGCGTCGAGGGCGTGAACGGAGACGATCCGTTGTAGTGCGGGGAGAGAAACCATAGTTGGTTACATCGATCCACGGCAGGAATCGGAGGTGGTTATATATTCCACCGCCAGTGAGTAGTGTACATGCATTCGTCCAGCGTCGATTCTGGGGCTCGCGTGACCCGACGAGGCGCCCTCGCGTCAATCAGTCTCGCCGTAGGGGGCAGCGTCGCGGGCTGTCTTGGGAGCACGTCCGACGCCGTTCGCGTCCTCTCGGCTGGCAGTCTCGCACAGACGTTCGAATCGCACGTCGGTCCGGCGTTCGAATCCGAGACCGGAACCGATGTCCACGGCGAGTACTACGGGGCAAACGTCGTGATGCGGATGGTCGAGGACCGGACCAAACACCCGGACGTCATCGTCAGCGCCGACGCGACGCTCCTTCGCGACCGCCTGTACGGCGACGTGACCGACTGGGACGTCGAGTTCGCAGCCAACAGCGTCGGTATCGGCTACAACGAGGAAACCGCGTTCGGGCGGGGACTCGAGGCCGGCGAGCCCTGGTACGAGCTCGCACTCGCCGCCGACGAGGGGGACCTCTCGATTGGCGATCCGAACCTCGATCCGCTTGGCTACCGGGCCGTTCAGGCGTTCGCCCTCGCAGAAGCCGAGTACGACATCGACGGATTTCGCGACGAGCTGCTGGAACTGGTCTACCGGGAGCCCGACGAACCACAGATGATGGCCGGCGTCGAGAGCGGATCGCGGGCCGCCTCGGTCGTCTATCGGAACATGGCCGTCGACCACGAGATGCCCTTCGTCGAGTTTCCGGCTGCGTACAACTTCGCCAACCTCGAGCTGGCCGACCACTACGCGACCGTCTCCTACACCACCGATGAGGAGGAGTACACCGCCGAGGGGCGGCCGGTGATCTACAACGCGACGGTAAGCGACGAGGCTGACAATCCCCGGGCAGGCCACGACCTCGTTCAGTTTCTGGCCGACAACCCGTCGGTACTCACTGGCGCCGGGCTGACTGTCGACGCTCCTCTTCCCCGCCCGTCTGGCGATCTTCCGGAGGAGATCACGGTATGAGTCACTCCGAGCCAACCAGGGAGCGCGGAGAAAACGCGTCCCGCGTCGGCCTGTTCGACCGACTCCCGGAGCTGTTCGTCCCCGCGCTTCTCGGCGCGCTCTTGCTCGTCTACTTCGCTCTCCCGTTCGTCGCGTTTCTGGCCCGTACCGGAACCACGAACGTTCTCGCGGAGCTGTGGACGCCACAGGCCCGGCTCGCGATCCGCAACTCCCTGCTGACCGCGCCGATCTCGACCGTGATCGCAACCACGTTTGGCGTCCCGCTCGCGTACGTTCTCGCCCGGTCGTCGTTTCCGGGCAAGCGCATCGTCGAGGCGATCGTGATCCTCCCGCTCGTCATCCCTCCCGTCGTCGGCGGGGCGATGCTCCTGACGGCCGTTGGCCGCTTTACCCCGGTCGGCTCGGCCGCCGCAGCCGCGGGCATTCCGCTGACCGACAGCCTGATCGGAGTGATCCTCGCTCAGACGTTCGTTGCCGCCCCGTTCGTCGTCATCACCGCGAGAGCTGGCTTCGGCGCCATCGACGTCCGGCTGGAGCAGGCCTCGCGATCGCTCGGATACGGCCCGCTTTCGACGTTCTGGAACGTCTCCTTGCCGCTGGCTCGTGGCTCGATCATCGCCGGAGTCGTGCTCACGTTCGCGCGGGCGATCGGCGAGTTCGGTGCGACGATGATGGTCGCGTACAACCCGCGGACGATGCCGACGCGAATCTGGGTCGACTTCATCGCCGGTGGCATCGACGCCGTCGTCCCGCTTGCACTCGCCCTGCTCGCGATCACGCTACTCGTCCTCGCAGCCGTCCAACGGTTCGGTCGCGTTCCGACGGTGATCGAGCGATGATTCTCGACGTCGATAGCCTCACTCACCGATACGGCGCCGAGCCCGTCGTCGAGGACGTCTCGTTTGGCCTCGATACCGGCGAGTTCGGCGCAATTCTCGGCCCCAGCGGCTGTGGCAAGACGACGATCGTCCAGGCGATCGCCGGCCACGTCCGCCCGACGGGCGGTCGGGTCCGCCTCCGTGGAACCGACGTTACCGACGACCCTCCAGAGTCTCGACGCGTGGGGATCGTCTTCCAGCGCTCGACGCTGTACCCTCACATGACCGTCCGGGAGAACGTCGCCTACGGCCTGGCGGCCCACGACGTGCCAGCCGACGAACGCCCCGAGATCGTCTCCGAGTACCTCGACCTGGTCGCACTCGCCGACCGCCACGACGCCTACCCCGCTGCACTCTCCGGCGGACAGCGCCGCCGTGTCGAACTGGCCCGCGCGCTGGCGCCCCAGCCCGAGATCCTCCTGCTCGATGAACCCCTCTCTGCGCTCGATCGCGGGCTGCGCGAACGATTGCGCGAGGAGATCGCCCGCATCCAGCGCGAGACGGACGTCACCACGCTGTTGGTCACCCACGACCAGGAGGAGGCGATGGCACTGGCCGACCGGCTCGTCGTGTTGCACAACGGACGGGTCGCGGGCATCGGCGAGCCGCGGGCGCTCTACGAGTCGCCGCCGACACCGTTCGTCGGCTCGTTTCTCGGCCGCTCAAACGCGCTCTCGGCGATTGTCGTCGATCGACATCCCCTCGTCCTCGCGCTCGGCGATCGGGAGGTTACCGTCCCGGAAGCGGTAGCACGTCCCCCCGGAACATCGGTTACCTGTCACGTTCGCCCACAGGATCTCTCGCTCGTACCCGGCGCGACCGACGAGACCGTCTCGCTCCCCGGAACCATCGTCCGGGTGCGGGACCTCGGCAGCCGCTACGACGTCACCGTCCGAATCAAGACCGGCGACGAACTCGTCGTCGAACGAACCGCCAATCCGCCCGCGGTCGGCGACAGCTGCACCGTCTCGCTGCCCGTCCGGGCCGTAACTGTCTTCGATAGCGAGCAGACAGCTGCGACCGCGTGATCTCGGCTCGACGGAGAACAGACATTCACAGTCCTCGACCGCTCAGCACGCTCGACTGGAACCGGGCACCCTGGTTCGGAGCTCCTCGAGTTCGGTATCATCTGGGGGCGCTGGCGCTCCAGTCGGCCGTTCGCGGAGGAACGCTGTGTACGCTCGGCGCTGTTCTCGGTCCGCGAACACGCGCCGCTGTATCTCGTCGACGGTGTCGACGCTCGTCGCCGCGTCGCGCTCGCGCCAGCGGTTTACGTGACTGAAAAAGACGTCGTCGTCGGTCTCCCGGTGCGGACCGTCTCCGCGAGCGCGTGTTGCCCACTCGCGAACCTCGGTGACGACCGCTTTATGCTGTGTCCAGTCGAGGTCGGCCAGCCGTCCGGTGTCGACAGCGAGCCCGCCCTCGAGGCTGACGGCGATCTCGTCGGTCCCGTTCGCTGCTGTACTCTCTGCGTCCCGATCGGCGGCGACACCTGCGTCGGCCACCCTTCCGCCGTTGCCGACCGCGGACGCCTCTAGTACGGCGACACGAACAATTGGCACCTCAAGCGGACGCTGAATCCGGTAGAGATAGTAGCCGACCGCAGAGAGGAGCAGCGAGACGAACAGCGTCGGGAGCGCGAAAATCGCACCGACGAGAACCACCAACGCGCCGTGGGGTCCGTAGGGTCGGTACTTGATCGTACACGTCGCGTCGCCGCGTCCAAGCGCTGTCCACCACCGCGCTGGCTCGCCGGCTGCCGACTGAGTGTCTGCGATCCGGTGAACGCCGTCGGCGCCGGCGACCGTCTCACCGTCGCTCTCTGTGCCGACGACGGTGCGGAGATGTGTGGCCGGACGCTCCCCGCTCCGTTCGTAGCGGACGGTCGGAATCCCGGCATCTACGTCAGTAGACGTCCCCCGCCCTTCGGAATCGTCCATACGCTCTCTCGGTCCCGTCTGCAGTAAGAAGTGTCGAATCGACGCCCGCCGATCGCTGCTACGTCAGCCGATCACTCGTTCAAGTGCGAGCGATACCCCTTTGGCTCGAAGCCACGTCGGCAGATCACTCGCTTTCTCCCGACGCTGATGGCGCTGACCTGATTTTCCGACTCCATCCGTTCGACGGTCGTCGCCAGACGACTCTCGCTCCAGCCGGTTTCCTGGAGCACGGTCTCCCTGTCGACGCGGCCGCCCTGCTTGACCAGCAGCCGCAACACCTTGTCCTCATCGCCCAGATCGCGCTCGTCGACGCCGTACTCGACCTGCTCGGCGTAACTCAGCGTCTCGTTGCCGCCGTCGGTGGCCGACTCGTCGCCTTCGTCCTTCCTGTCGGCGTCGTCACTACTGCGCCAGAAAGACCGCAGTCGAGCCCACAATGAATCCTGTGACATAGTTACCTACCCCGAAGCCGTGTGTTCGTTCTACGTACTCCTACCTTGCTCTTGTGATTCATTTTGATCATTTGTTACTGTGTCCACCCAGCCCGCACGCGTTCTAGCCGACAAGAGGTGGACGATAGCGAAAGCCAGCCGCCTTGCGAACTGCAAGGTACTTACCTGTCGCCAATCTCGACAGTCGTTACCACTGTCCCACCGGCGGAGGGTGCGATGGGGAGAGACGAACCGTTCTCCACCGGCTGCTGGGGCGTCAGCTGATTACTTCTGAAGCTCCACCGACTCGTGGTAGGACTCGATGACCTGCTCTAAACTCTCGTGTCGGTTCGCCACGTGGGGTGCCGTCAGCGGCGAGACGCTGATCCGTCCCTCGACGACGGCCCGCCGGTCGGTCCCCGGCGGATCCGGAAGCTCGTCTGGTTCCATGCGCTCCCAGACGCGGTCGTGGAGCGTGATCTGTGCACCCTCACGCTCGGCGTCCATCTCGTAGCGCTTTGCGGGGCGCGTGATCTCGACCGACGCCGGCTCGTCTGCGGGGAGCGGGACGTTGACGTTGAGGTAGGTGGCGTGCTCGAAGACGCCACCCGTCGGCGCGCGGTCGGCGAGAAAGCGCGTCACTCGTGCCCCCTCTTCGAAGGAGTTGCGGTCGAGTGTGATCTCGTGGAATGGGCGATCGGTTGTCGCGGGGACGTACAGCGAGGTCGCGATCGCTGGCACGTCGAAAAAGGCGGCCTCCACGGCCGCGCTGATCGTCCCCGAGCGCCCCAGCGCGTACTCTCCGAGGTTCGCGCCGCGATTGCAGCCGGAGACGACGAGATCCGGCTCCGGAACGAGCTCGGCCAGTCCGGCGACGACGCAGTCGGCGGGCGTTCCCTCGAGTGCGTACCCTAGCTCGTGTTCTCTCACCGCGACCTCGTGAGAGATCGACCGCCCGACTGCGCTCTGGTCGTCTGCCGGCGCGACGGCGGTCACCGACGCGTCCGCCGACAGCGCGTCATAGAGCGCCCGAATCCCGGGACTGTCGATCCCGTCGTCGTTCGTCAGCAAGATCTCGGGGTCGGTGTCCATGCTCGTCCCGTCGGATGGTGGTGCGAAAAACACACCGCTTCGTCGCTCTCTCGCCGGTCGGCCCTGACGCGTTCGGGCAACGTGATGACGCAATACAATTATAGCTCGGCTCTCCAAGTGCCAGCAACGACTCCGATGAGTGAGCTACTCGCCGACGGTCCCCACTCCTGCAGTCGCCGATCGTTTCTCGCCTCCGGTGCGGTCGGCGCGACGGTGGCGACGAGCGGCTGCATTCAGCGGCTCCGAAACGCCGTCACCCGCGACCCAGTCGAACAGCTATCGCTGACGATTACCACTCTCCCCTCGGACGACGACAGGGAGGGCGTCCAGATCGCACGCTATCTGCAGCGCGTTCTCGAGGACGCAGGGATAGACGTCTCTCTCGAGGTGCCGACCCACTCGTCGTTTCTGCGCACGATTCTCATCAATCACGACTTCGACTGCTTCGTCGCCCGCCACCCCGGCTCGACGGATCCGGACTTCCTCTACGAGGCGCTTTTCTCTCAGTATGCGCCCGAATCGGGCTGGCAGAACCCGTACGGGTTTACCAACCTCGCGTTCGACGAGTTCCTCGAAGAGCAGCGCCACGCCGACGGAGCCGAGCGCGAGGACGCCGTCGAGCGCCTTCTCGAGGCGTTTCTGGTCGAACGACCGTTCGTACCGATCTGCGTTCCCGAGGAGAATCGCGTCGTCCGCACGGATCGATTCGACGGGTGGGATACCGCCCATCCCGCAACGCGCCTCGGGCTGCTCGAACTGGAGCCACTCGACGGTACAGACCAGCTTCGCACGACCGTCATCGACGCACGTCTCTCCCAGAACCTCAACCCGCTCGCGGCGGAGTTTCGAAATCGCGGAACGGTCGTCGACCTCCTCTACGACTCGCTGGCGACGGACGGACCCGATGGACTCGTCCCGTGGCTCGCCGAGGAGTGGGAGTGGGACGAGGACGGAGACGGCGGCGGGACGCTCGCAGTCACGCTTCGCGACGACCTCACGTTCCACGACGGCGAGCCGTTGACCGCCGACGACGTCGCCTTTACCTACGAGTTCATCGCCGACACCTCGCGTGGCGACAGCGCCGTTGCCTCCCCGTCGTCCCGGTACCGGGGCCTTGCGTCGGCCGTCGTCGATGCCGCCGCCAACAGCGGCGACGAGCGCTCGCTGACGCTCTCGATTGAGGCCGGCGAGGCGGTTGCCGAACGGGCGCTGACCGTTCCGATCCTCCCCGAACACATCTGGGATGATCGTGCCGAGCAGGTAACCATCCCCGGCGTCCAGATCGCACAGGGCACGACGGAGGCGCTAATCGCGGATAACATTCCAGCCGTGGGGAGCGGGGCATTCCAGTTTGACAGTCGAACCGAGCGCCAGCACCTGACGCTCGAGCGATTCGACGATCACTTCACCCAACGTGGGGACGTCGACCTCCCGTCTGCCGACGTCGAGTCGATCCGATTCCAGATCGATCCGCGGAGTACCTCCGCGATCGAAATCGTTGCCGACGACGCAGCCGACGTAACGCTCTCGACGCTCGAGACGTACGCCATAGATGCCGTCGAAGAGGGCGACGGCGTCGAGTTGCTCGAATCGCCGTCGCCGACGTTCTACCACGTCGGCTTCAACGCCCGGTCGGAACCATTCAGCAATCCCCACGTTCGACGCGCGGTCTCGCAGCTCGTCGACCGCGAGCACATTGTCGAGACCATCTTCGAAGGGTACGCCAGCCCGACGGCCGTCCCGGTCGCCGAGGAGTGGGTGCCCGACGACCTGGCTTGGGACGGCGCCGATCCCGTTGCACCGTTTCTCGGAACCGACGGCGAGATCGACGCCTCGGCCGTCCAAGAGGAGTTTACCGACGTCGGCTTCGCGTACGACGAGGGGGGTGACCTCCTGGTGAGACGCTGATGCTCCAGCAAGTCCTGCTCCGGTTGGCGGTCGTCGTCACCGCGATGATCCTGCTCGGGATTGCGCTGTTCGTCGGCCGGTACCGGCTTCGGGATACGCTGTCTGAGTGGCGCAGCCGGGTCCGGGCAACGGTGCCGATCGTGATCGTCCTCGCGTCGGTGCTCGCGCTAAACGGCGTCGCGAGACAGCGCGTCCCCGACATCTCCGAGATGATCGGCTGGCAGCTCACCGGCACGATCTACGACATCGAGGGGGAGTTGATCGTCCGGCTACAACAGTACGCGACGCCGGAGCTCACAGCATACTTCTCGTTCATTTATATCTACGCATACATATTCATGCTCATCTTCCCGGTTATCGCCTACTTCGCGCTCTCGAACACCAGGCCCCTCCGGGAACTGCTCGCGGCATACACGCTGAACTACGTGCTCGGAATTTTGCTGTATACGTTCGTCATCGCTCTCGGGCCGCGCAATATTATGCCCGAAATGGTTGAGGCCCTACTGTACGACACCTACCCGCGTTACCAGCACCTCACCCGCGAGGTCAACCGCAACACGAACGTCTTCCCCTCGTTGCACACCTCCCTGGCTGCGACCGTGACCTTTCTCGCGTTCCGGACCCGGGACGTCTATCCGAAGTGGTTTATCGTCGCCCTCTGGCTCGGAATCAGCATCGCTATCTCGACGATGTATCTCGGAATCCACTGGGCGATCGACGTCCTCGCCGGAATCGGCCTCGCGTACGTCTGTGTCGTGTTAGCTGGCCACCTCGTCGGCCGCTGGTCGCTGTCGGCGGTTCTGGCACCTCGTCTCCGCGCGGTTCGCGGACGAGGAGACGACTGAGACCTCCCCGTCGCCGGTGGTCCGATCACCTCTCTTGCCGTCGGTGTCTGAGGACGACGATCCCCGCGAGCAGCGCAACTCCCAGCGCCCCGATCAGGGGCCGGATTGGGTCGACGTAGGTCGCCAGCCAGGACGCGCTAAACAGCGCGACGAGGACGGCGTTGCAGTGCGGGCAGGCAACGGCCAGGAACCCACCAACAGCTCCGCCGTAGGCACAGCCGTCGCCGCCACAATCAGAGAGGACCATTCGCTGACGAACGTAGCCAAAGACCAGTACGGAGGTAAGAAACAGAAAGCCGTAGTCGAGTGCCGTTCGGGGCACCATTCGGTCGAACACCGGCGTTGGAACGAGACCGGTGATCACGCCGGTCGCGAGGAAGAAGCCGGCTGCGGCGAGTGCGGGGTAGAAGACTGCGTTTCGATTCGATTGCACGGGATACTCGTTCGACTCTGCGGACAAAAATCGGTCGGGAGAGCCCGACTGCGTTCGGAGCTGCCAGAGCCTCAGTCGTCGTCTTCGATCGCGTCGGCGATGCGCTTTAGCGCTCGAGTCTGATCACGCATCTCGTCTCTGAGCTGTCTGACCTCGCGGACGAGCTCTTCGTTGCCCACGTCGCTCTCGCCACCTCGACCGGCGCCCGGACCGCCGGGGCCGCCGCCACCCATCATGCCACCCATCATCTGGGCGAACGGGTTGCCGCCGCCACCCATGCCGCCGGGTGGGCCGCCACCGCCGCCGAACGGGCTCTCGGGGCGCTCGCCGTCCTCTTCGGCCTCTTCTGCGCGCTGCTCGCGAATCTCTTCGACGCGCTCGCGGAAGGACTTTTCCTCGTCGGCGCCGTCGTCTCCGGGTTCGTTTTCGGGTTCGTCCGACATAGCTGCGGATTCTGTACCACCGCGGAAAAGGATTACCATGTCTTCGGGATCGCTGATACGTTCGTCGTCGGTTCGAAGCGTCTACGATCGCACCGCTCTAACGGCCACCATGGCAGGTCGTGTCCACGCAATCTACGTCGCACCCGAGCAGGGAGCCCCGATGGAGCGAGTCGACCAGGTCCGGGCGGTTGCCGGTCGCGGCCTCGTGGGGGATCGCTACTACGACGACGAGGGGACCTTTGTCGACCGCGAGGGCTGTGCGCTCACACTGATCGAGCGTGAGGCGTTGCTCGCGATCGAACGCGAGTACGAACTCACACTTGCGTCCGGCGCTCACCGGCGGAACGTGATCACGACTGGGATCGATCTCGAGACGCTGGTTGAGGGTCGGTTCAGGGTCGGTGAGGCACTCTGCGTCGGGATCGAACCTTGCGATCCCTGCGCGTATCTTGAGCGCCAGCTCGGACGCGAGGGAGTTCGCGAGGCGCTGGCCGATCGGGGTGGGCTCCGCGCTCGCATCCTCGACGGTGGGACGATCGGCGAGGGAGAGGCAGTCCGGCCGCGATCTGATTCGACTGCACCGAGCTGACTGTATACCGTGAGCTGATTCGAACAACATGCACTGATATCGACCAGTGGTGTCTGTTTGTGGATCTCTGATCGCTCTGGAAAGAACCGACAGCCACTTTTCCGTGCTTTCCTGAGCGATACGTGAGGCCGGAGCACTCAGACCAATGAACGAGCCAGGAATGCAGTCGCTAATGGATCAACGGACACTCGACCGACGCGTCCAGGCCGGAGAGATGCCACAGTGGGTCACGGACCACTGGGAGTCGTTTCAGGATGGCCTCCTCGGACAGCGAAACGACAGCCCGTTCCCCTGTTTTTTCGGCGCGGAGTCCGTCGAGAACGGCGACCCCCTCTACACCGCCGTTCCGTCGATGAGCGACGCTGACGCGCTGTTGACGCTACGAGATCGGATCCTCGAGTACCTCGACACCTACCGCGATCACTCCGATCGCGCCTCGCTGGTCACGTTCTTCAAGCCCCCTGCACAGCCGATGTCCGAGCGCGAGTACCACGATGCGCTCTGGCACATTCTCCAGACTCTCCACCTTCACGACCCCGAACCGTGGCCCGACGACATTCCGACCGATCCAGATGACCCGTATTGGGAGTTCTGTCTCGGCGGCGAACCGATGTTTCCGACCTGTCGCGCTCCCTTCTACGAGACGCGCAAGAGCCGGTACTGTCCGATCGGTCTCGAGATCACGTTCCAACCCCGCGCCCTCTTCGAGGAGATGGACGTCACCGCCGACACCGACTTCGGCCAGCACGCACGCGACGTGATCCAGGATCGACTCGAGGAGTACGACGGGGTCTGTCCCCATGCCGATCTTGGAGATTGGGGCGTCGAGGGCGACCGAGAGTGGCCCCAGTACATGCTCTCTTCGGACGAGGAGCAGGCGCCGTCGGCGTGTCCGATCACGATCTCTCGGGAACACCCAAAGCCCGGCGCGAGGCTGCCCGAATGACCGCTCCCAGAACCGGCGAGATTGCCGACGACGCGGTCTTGGTGGTGATCGATCTCCAGGAGGGGTTCGACGAGCCAGCCTGGGGAGAGCGGAACAATCCAGACGCCGAGGAGCGTGCGAGCGATCTCCTCGAATACTGGCGCCGGACGGATCGCCCCGTCGTCCACGTTCGCCACGCCTCGACCGAGCCTGACTCGCCGCTTCGCCCCGACCGTCCCGGATTCGCCTTCAAACCCGAGACAGCCCCCTTGCCGACCGAAGCCTCCTTCGAGAAGTCGGTCAACGGGGCGTTCGTCGACACTGATCTCGACGCGTGGCTTCGCGAGCACGGCTTCGAGACGCTAGTTCTCGTCGGATTGACGACAGACCACTGTGTCTCGACGACGGCCCGTATGGGAGAAAATCGGGGCTTTGAGGTCTGTGTGGTCGCGGATGCGACGGCGACGTTCGACCGGACGCTAGACGGAGAGCGCTTCGATGCGGATCTCGTCCACCGAACGGCGCTTGCCCATCTCGACGGCGAGTTCGCGACGATACGTCGGACTGATGAGATTCTCGACGCCTGAGAGTGCCCGGTCGCGATCTCTTTTCCGAGCCGTTTCACCCGAACGAGCCGAGCGAAGACTGGAGTCGTCGACGCGACTCACCAGTCTCTACCTCGTATCCCACCAGATCGCGCATGTCCACGGCGTAGCTCGTCCCACCGGTTTCGAGCACCAGCGTCCGTCCCCGTACCCCCTGGACGGTCCCTCGAGCAACTGTCTCGCGAACGGGGGTTCGGTCGAGGTCGAGACCGTACTCGAACTGGTAGCGGTCGATAACGTCGAATTCGGCGAGTAGCTCCTCCCAGGCGGGCTCGTCGAGCGGGGCCGCAAGCGCGTCGATCTTGGCGTCGACACGGACGCGGTCGACCAGGTCGTTAGCAATCTCTGCTTCGAGTTCGCGGGCGATTCGACCGTTCGAGACGGTGTGAATGTGCGCTGCGCGCTCGGCGCCCTGCTCGCGCAGGCGCGTCTCGAGGCGTCGGTGTTTCGTGACGCCGACTTTGAATACGTCGGGTGCGAACGCAGCGAGGTAGACCGCGTGTTCCTGATAGCAGTCCATCTCGGGTTTCAGGCAGGTGCCGGTACAGCGCGCACAGATCCACGTGCTGGTGTGGGACTCGCAGTAGGGCGTCTTGGGGCGGTCACACGAGACGTGTTCGTCACCGTCGACGACGCCCGCACAGCGACGCTCGCCGAGCGTGTAGGAGAGCCCCGTTCCTGGCTCGAGAGGCTCACGGCGCACGCGACCTCCCTCACTGACGAGCAGCGCCGACCCCCGACCGCTCGGCTCGTATCCGACGAGTTGCACGGCTGTTCTTCGAGGCGGACCGAAAAAGGCGTAGCGTTACTGATTGCGGCGCTGTCGACGCCGGCGACTCGATCTGAGATCACGTCGGACGCCGGTGGTGAGTATCCCGATTGGAACGCCGACGATTGCAGCACCGGCGATGACGAGCAAGACTACTGTCGGCGGGAGCAGCGCGACGAGTGAACCGACAGAGGGATCCGATTGCAGGGTCATCTGAACGTCTTCTGGATTCATCGTGAACGCGACGAGTGCGACGACGAACGCGTACGTAAAGCCAATCGAGAGGAGCGTTCTGATCGGACGTGAGATCATCCGTTCACTGTGGTGGCGGATAGACGCGACCAACACGTCAGGGTGACGAAGTCCGCGACGAAGCAAATCGGAGCGGGATCGGGAAGACATGGCTAACACTCTGCGCGGACGACGATATACATACTGGTGGTTACGAGTGTCCAGTGAACCTGTGTGTCTCGTTTCAGTCCGTTCTGCGCTACAGCAACGCACGAGATTCGGCGGCGACCGACGCCGACAGCGAAGTCCCTAAACCATCCCACTCCTAACCGCCGCCTATGCAAGCGCTGGTCATCGCAGCCCACGGGTCGCACCTGAACCCGGACGCCTCAGATCCGACCTACGCCCACGCGGACGCCATCCGCGAAACGGGCGCGTTCGACGAGGTCAGAGAGGCGTTCTGGAAGGAGGAACCGCACTTTCGCGAGGTGATCCGCACCGTCGAAGCCGACGAGGTGTTCGTCGTCCCGCTGTTTATCAGTGAGGGGTACTTCACCGAGCAGGTGATCCCCCGCGAGCTTCGTCTCGAGGAGTGGGATCCCGAGCTGTGGGACTCGGACGGAACCGACGCCGCTCACGTCACCCTGGAGGCGACAGACGTCGACAAGACGGTCCACTACTGCGGCCCTGCCGGCACGCACGACGCGATGACCGACGTCATCGTTGGGCGCGCCGAGAGCGTGACGAACGACGCCGACGTTGGAGAGGGGTTCGGCCTCGCCGTCGTCGGGCACGGCACGGAACGAAACGAAAACTCCGCGAAGGCCATCGAGTACCACACCGAGCGCATCCGCGAGCGCGACCGCTTCGACGAGGTCAAGGCGCTGTTCATGGACGAGGAGCCCGAGGTCGACGACGTCACGGACTACTTCGAGAGCGAGGACGTGGTCGTCGTCCCTCTCTTCGTCGCCGACGGCTACCACACCCAGGAGGACATTCCAGAGGACATGGGGCTGACCCAGGACTACCGTCTCGGCTGGGACGTTCCCGCGACGGTCGACGGCCATCGGATCTGGTACGCCGGCGCTGTCGGCACCGAGTCGCTGATGGCCGACGTGCTTCTCGAACGGGCGGCCGATGCGGGTGCCGCCGTCGGTGACGCGAGAGCACGCCTCGGTACCCACTCGACCGAGACCGGGACCGACTCCGGGGTGAACGCCGGGACGGGTGACTGACGTGGCACTCTCCGACCAGACGGTCGCAACACTCCGAGATGCGGCCGACGACGGCGGCGTCGCGTTCGACGGTCTTCGGGTGGAAACGGACGAGGCGGGCTATGCCGTCGAGACGCCAGCGGGAGCCGAAACCGGGCTCTCAGCCGACGACCTCCCGGCGGCACTAGAAGCGGTCGCCACGCACGTCACGAACTGGCGCTACTGGCAACACACCGTCGGCGGCGAGGGGACGGCTCGCCGAGCATTCTTGCGCTGGTGTGAACGCGCACCGATCGCGGATGCCAGTCCCGACGAGAACGGAGAAGACCTCGCCGTTCCGGACCGTTATGGGGCCCTGCGCGACGGGATCGTCCGCGAGTGGGGACAGCTCCAAATCACCGCTCGGGTGCCGGCCGACGACGAACACGCTGCCGGCGAGGAATCAGCGGACGACCGGGCAGACGACGAGCGTGCGTCAGGCGGCGAGCGTACGTCGGCCGGCGAACGCGTCTACGACCTGCGACACGTCGCTGACGTCGACGCCGAACGTGGCGAACTCGACGTCTACGACGATCCGAGAGCGGCCCGTGAGATCGCCACTGCCGACGAGGACGGACGGTACCGGCCGCTGAAGACGGCGCCGACGCTCGCTTCCGGCTGGATCTTTCCTGACCTCTCGGGTGCGGAGCTCGTCGAGACCGTCGGCTTCTTCTACCCCGCGACGATCCAAAACTGGCACCGTGAGCACCGGGGGAGCTTAGACGTCGACCACTGGCTCGGGACCGCACAGCGCCAGACGGGCATCTACGACGTGATCGACGAACTCCCTCGAGAGGCCGTCGAGTGGATGGCAGAGGCCTGCTGTGTCGACTCGCAGTGTCTCAGGCGTCGCGAGTGGCAGTACGAGGAGGGCGACGAGCTCGCCGTCGACGGCGGCGACGGAGCGTTCCCCTGTCGGGAGCCCTGCTCGCTCGTCGTCGCGGCGGCCCGGAAATGGGCGATCCTCGAGAGCGAAGAGGAGAAGACCTGGCAGCTCGAACTCACCACCAGCGAGTTACATCAGCTCGAGGCACTGATCGACGCCGTTGCAGACGGGCGAACCGACGAGATTCGAGAGGCAGACGTCTACGAAGGAGCAAACCGGTATCGCGCGCGCTATCTGCGAGCCAAGCGATTCGAGGACGGCGAGCTTCCGGCCGTCGAGCGAGACGGCGAGCTTCCGGCCGTCGAGCGAGACGGCGAGGACTAGCTGAGCGCCCTCGACGCGCTCGATACCCGGCCGACAGCTACGAGACCAACAGGAAGCCGGCGACACCGACGCCCGCGAGAACTGCGAGCAATCCGGCTACGGCGACGACGCCGCCGACCACCGCGGTCGTCGCGAGCCCGATTCCAAGCGCCGCGACGCCGAGGGCGACGACGCCGAGCGTCGCCGGATCGATTGTCGAGTCGTCGACGACCCGTTCGAGGGCTGTCGATTCAGCTGGCTCACGCGAGGGAGTCGAGAGTGTCTCGTCGACGTCGATCGGGGACGGTGCCGGTTCGGCGGTCACCTCGACGTCGACGGTCTCGGTTCCGTAGCCGATCGAGACCGAGAGCGTCCCGGTTACTGGATCGTCGATTTCGGCGACGGTGACCGGGATTGCGAGGCGCTCGTCCGGTTTCACGTAGTGATTCGAGTGATCGATACTCGCGACCGCGTCGAGATCGCCGTCGATCCGGCAGTGGGCGTGGGCCGGGACGCTGTGGCCGCGCAACAGCAGGTCGAACGAGCCGGAGACGCTCACCGCGTCGGTCGACGCCGCGAGCGACTCGCCGCCGTTGCGGTTGACGTCGATCGCGATGGGGTGAGCGGTGCCGGACACGAGTGGTCACCTACGCGGGAGTTTCTTCGCGCATATCTGGTGGCAGCAGGTTCGGGATCCCGTCCTCGATCGGGTAGCGCTCGCCACACTCGCTACAGACCAGGGTTCCAGAGATGATCTCATCGCCGTCGTACTCGGCGTCCTCGAGTTCGAGGTCGTGTTTGTCCAGTGGGCAGCAGAGGATATCCAGTAGCGACTCCTTCATGGTAGAACACCTGATCGCGGGGAGCAAAAGGTTTCGGGAACCGACCGGTCAGCGGTGGTGCCGGTTTCAGTCAGACAGCCGCGACGGCAGGTTCGTCAGTGAAGCCGTGACCGGCTCGTCTGCTCGTTCGAGCGTGGCTACTCGTAGGGGTTCTCGACGACGACGGTCTCTTCGCGGCCGGGACCGACACCGACGGCGTAGATCGGCGCGTCGAGTTCGTCGCTTACGTACTCGAGATACGTGCGGGCGTTTTCCGGAATCGCCTCGTAGCCCTCGTCGGCGACGGTGGCCCAGTCGACCTCGGGCCAGCCCTCGAACGTCTTGAGATTCGCCTCACACCGAGCCCACTGCTCGGTCGTCGGCGGAACGGTGAATATCTCCTCACCATCGAACTCGTAGCTATGGCCAACGTTCACTTCCTCAAGTCCCGCGAGGACGTCGATATGGTTGATCGCGAGGCCGGTGAAGCCGTTGGCACGCGCGGCGTGGCGCAACATTGGGATGTCGAGCCAGCCGACGCGCCGGGGACGACCGGTGACGGTGCCGTACTCGCCGCCTTCGTCACGGATGTCGGTCGCGAGTTGCTCTTCAGCCTCATCCGCTCCCACGTCTGCGTCGTAGTCGGGCGTCTGGCCTTCAACGCCGCCGAGTTCGGTCGGCAGCGGGCCGGTTCCGACTCGCGAGAGGTAGGCCTTGACGATGCCGACGACCTCGCCCCGCCCGACCGTCGTCGGGCCGAGGCCCGTGCCGACGGTTGCGCCGCCCGCCGTCGGGTTCGAGGAGGTGACGTAGGGGTAGACCCCGTGGTCGATGTCGATCGAGGTTCCCTGTGCCCCCTCTAACATGACGTTCTCGCCGGCGTCGATGCGCTCTTGCAGGAAGGTGCCACAGTCGACGGTCATGTTCTCGTCGGCGAGGCGCTCGCCGTACTCGCGGTACGTGTCGTAGAGGTGTTCGATGTCGAACTCCTCGCCGGTCTGCTTGCCGAAAACTTCCTCGGCAAGCGCTTTTTTCTGCGGGACGACGTACTCGAGCCGTTCGCGCAGCACCTCGGGGTCGAGTAAGTCGCCGACGCGGACGCCCCGTCGGCCCGCCTTGTCCTCGTAGGTGGGGCCGATGCCCCGACCCGTGGTGCCGGCGGCGAGATCCTCTTTCTCGTCTTCCTCGATCCCGTCTAACGCGCGGTGGTATGGGAGGATGACGTGGGCGCGCTCGGCGACGCGGACGTCCGGTTCGAGCCCGCGCTCGCGCAGCGCGTCGATCTCCTCGAACAGGGTCTCGGGGTTAACGACGCAGCCGTTTCCGAGGACGCCGATCTTCCCGCGAACGGCGCCGGAGGGGACCAGCGAGAGCTTGTACTTCGTCCCGTCGTGGACGACGGTGTGTCCTGCGTTGTCCCCGCCCTGATAGCGGGCGACCACGTCGGCGGCGTCGCCGTAGAGATCCACGACACCACCCTTGCCTTCGTCGCCGAGTTGCGCCCCGACGATGGTGACGGTCATAACAGCGCGGGCTTCTTGCCGTGCCGATATACAGATTACGGTCTGGTCGCCTCAACCACCCCAGAGAGAACGCACGCCGACCGCCGTGGCGACCAGATCCGAATCGTTAACTTCTCTCACGCACGACATCGTACCACAATCCTCGTTCTCTTCCGAGAGAGTAACATTTAAACGGCGGAAAGACAAGTTAACAAATGCCATGATAGACCGACTGGAGAAGGAAGTCGATATGCTGGAACGGCATCTGCAGGTCCTGAAGATGGTCATCGAGAACGAACCGATCGGGATCGTGAAAATGTCCAACGAGACCGGATACCCCCACCACAAGGTGCGCTACTCGCTGCGCGTCTTAGAGGAGGAGAACCTCATCGAGCCCTCGAGCCAGGGTGCGATCAAGACCGAGCGTACCGCGGAATTCGTCGACGAACTCGACGACAAGATGGACCACATCGTCGAGAAACTCGACGGGATGAAGATCGAAGACGTCGCCGAGATCGAAGGCTAACCGCGCTTATAGCTCTGGAACCGTCAGGTGGAAGCCCCCGTCACGCGCTTCGACCAGACAGAGATGGTACCCCTGTTTTCGGGACACGGTGACGTAACTCTGTTTTGAACTGCGGCTCAGGAAGCCACGCTTCGTCGCTTCCTCCGTTACCGCGAGCGCGCCCGGCTCGAAGTAACTCGTCGTCACACTGATCGCTGCGCCGAAGTCGGGGTAGGCTGCGGTGACCGCGGAGGCCGCCTCCTCGATCTCCTCGAGCATCTCCTCGGTCGCTGGCTCTCGCGATTCGTTGAACATCACCGCGACCAGCGGCGTCCCCATCTTGTCGAAGGCGACGAGGTCGAAGTCCACCTCGGTGGGACCCTCCTCGTTCTCGTCTTCGTCCAGCGAAATTCCGGCGTGAAGCTCGATGCGGTCGATACGCGGGATGACGTCGTAGAGGTCTGCCAGCCCGGCCGTGTGACCGGTGTCCCGAATCTCGAACAGCAGCGTTTCGGTCAGCCAGTCGACGAACTGGTACTCGATCGTCGAGGCGAGAAACGCGTCGAAGGGCTGTCCGGTTACCGTTACCTCGTCGGCGTCGAACTCGGTGTGGTGTTCGAGCTGGAGGTTCGACGAAACCTCGCTTCGCTCCGCACTGCCCTCGTGGGCCGCGTTGAGCGTCGGATCGCTTTTCGAGGCGTATCGGACGAACAGATTGGTTCCCGGCAGCGCTCGTTCGGGCGAGAGCTGCTCACCGCCGCCGCTGCCCGAACCGACGTCTAAACTTCGCGCTCGCTCCTGCTCGAGCTGTCCTTCGAGTGACTCGATTCGTCCCTGCAGTTGCTCGATCGTCGAGGCGAGTTCCCGGTTCTTTGCGCGCAGTTTCTCCCGGTCGTCCTCGAGTGCCTCCTGCTTTGCGACCAGTGCATCCCGCTGATCGGTGACCTGCTGTAGCTGCTCGGTGAGTGCGGCGAGTCTGTCGCCGGCAGCTCGCTCCCCTCCCGCCTCGCCACCGCCTGCTGCCTGCGAGGCGACGTCGGCCGTGGCCTCTTCCCCGACTGCACTCGCTGTTTGGCCGCGTGAACGCTCCCGCTGGCCGGACGTGTCCGCACTCGACTGATCGGGCGCTTCGTCCGGCGTCGGCGGCTGTGACCGCTCGGGGTCGATCGACGGAATGCGCCGCGTCTCGCGCCACTGTGCCTCCTGCTCGAAGCGCGCCTTTTGGTCGCCGTCCTCGCTGCTCGCCGCCTGCCCGCTCTCTTCCTGCGGTGTACTGGCTTCTTGACTGGTGGGCTTCTCGGGCGATTCGGGAGGCACTGTCGCGTCGCCGCTGTCGGTGGTCGACTCCACATCGATCGTCTCGTCGCGGTCTTCGGCAGCACCACCTTCCGTCGGTGTCGACTCGTCCGGTCCCGACTCCACGCCGGCTTCCGCCTCGTCGTCTGGAGGAGAACTGACACCGTCGTCGGATGCGTCCTCGACGGTCTCGCCGGTTTCGGGCGAGGCGCTCCCGGTGTCGTTGTCTGTCTGTGGACTCACGGAGTGGCTCGAGCCCGAATTGACGGGTGAATCGGATTCGGGCGCCGCGGCGGCCGCATCGACGGCGCCGTCACTCGGTCCGGCCGCCAGCGGATCCGTCTCGCGCTCGGTTGGCGCTGTCTCGGTGACCGGTTCCGTCTCTTCACCCGCCCCGTTATCGAGCTTCGGATCGTCTTCTCCGGCCGCAGACACGGCGTTTTCGGTGACTGCCGTCTCTGGTTCAGGGACGCTGGTCGTCGGTTCGGTAGTGCTGGTCGTCGGTTCGGTAGTGCTGGTCGTCGGCTCGGTGGTGTTTTCTGTCTCTGGTTCGGGTTCGTTCGGGCTCGGAACGTCGGTAACCTCGATGTCGACGTCGACGACCTCGTAGATGCCGACCTCGTCGTCGGCGCGTTCGAAGGCCTCGTCACCCGTGAGGAGGCGCTCTGAGTTGCCGATGTAGGCCGCCGCCATCCGGCGCCCGCCGTAGTAGACAGCGTAGTAGTCGCCCGAGAGCACCTGCTCTGAGAGTTCGACGTAGCCGGTAAACGAGCCATTCTGCAGCGTGCTATCGACCTCCGACAGTGACGTCTCGTTTGTGTAGTAGTTCGCCTGCGTCGAGCCACCCTGTGCTTGCATCGCACAGAGGAGCGGAAGTGAGGGTGCCGGTGCGGCGTAGACGGTGCCTGAAGCGTGTTCGAAGTCGTCGATGGTGCCGTCGACGACGCCGACGATACGGCCGTTGAGCATAAACAGCCACGACGGTCCGGTCGTGACCGCACCCGAGAAGCCGTTGTTCGCGAGCGTGGTGAGTTCCTCGTACCCGCCGCTGAAGGTGCGGGAATCCCAGCGCTCGACGCGCTCTTGCGTGCGCGAGTCCATGCCGCCAACAAGCCGGAACCGGACTAAATACGTTTCGCCTAGATCTTCGATTCGGCGTCGTCGGCGAGCTCTTGCATCCGCTTGCCGATCCGGCCGGCGCTCGAGAACTCGTCTTCGCTCATCGCACCCGCGAGCGCGTTCCCAAGCACGAAGACGGCGTGTTTGTGTTCGCTCTTGGATTTGTGAACGTGGGAGGGATCGACGTCGAGCTGGTGATAGGCGTCGAAGAGGCTCTCGTCCACCTCCTCGCGCTCCGAGAAGTACTCCATGATGACGACGAGCTCTTGGTGGAGCTCGAGGAGTTCGTCCTTGTGCATACACCGCCGTACGAACGGTTTCGGTTTAAGGGTTGTGTGCAATTCGGACACATATCGGCGCGGCACTCGCGAGGCGTCCGTCCCGTCTCGGGAGGCATTTACTGTCGCCACATCGCTGCTGCCAGCAGGAAGATCCACGCGCCAAACGCGGCGGCAGCGAGCAGTTCGGGCACCGCGAACCACCCCATTGGATCCTCACCGACTCGCCGCGAGAGCAGCCATGCCAGCCAGATTACTGGCTGGCTGATTCCGAGCCAGATCGAGGTCAGTCCCAGCCGGACTCGCTCCGTGAGGACGAGCCCAGACCCATACATCCACTGAGCGACGGGGCCCAGCGCGAAGTACAGCAGGGCTGCTGGACCGTGGAGATCGGTGCCGAGGTAGACGTCAGTGTGATCGAGGAAGAACACGCCGACGCCGACGAGAGAGATCGTCGCGACGGCTACCAGTGCAATGCCCGCGCGTTCGAGAGTGGCCTGGCTTTCGATCCAGAGACGCCACGCAAACGGGATTCCGAGCAGACCACCCAGCACGAGACCACCGTTGAACAGCCAGAACGTCTCCGCGCCGAGACGGCCCATATCCGAGAGGGCGCGATCGCTCCAGGTGAACGTCTCTGTGGGTGCCAGCAGCGACGAGAGGACGATCGTACCGATCGCGACGAGTGGAGCCAGTAGGCCGCAAGCGGCTGCGGCTCGAACCGCCTGCTGGTTCCGCCCGCGATATGTCTCCGACATATCGGTCCGATCAAACTAGAGTCACATCAAGTTACCCCACGGGCGGGACAGTCACGTCGATGGAGTGGGTTAGGAACCCGACGTTGGAAGCACGACCGTGACAACGTTTCCGCCCTCGGGATGGGAGTCGTACTGCAACTCGCCGCCGAGTTCCGCGACAATCCACGACACTAACCAGAGACCGAGTCCGCTCCCGTGGCGAAGCGGGGTGATCTCGTCGGCCTCGAAGATGAGGGTTCGCTGGGTCGGATCGATTTCGGGCCCTTCGTCAGCGACGGAGAGTGAGACCGCGCCGCCCGACCGGTCTACGGCGACCGAGACGCGTGGCTCGTCGATCTCGGCGTGTTCGACCGCGTTTTCGAGAAGTTCCTCAACGGCGGCCTGGAGGCGCGGATCCACCGAGACGTCTGCTTCCTCACCCACGTGGAGTTCGACCGTCGCGGCCGGGTAGCGGTCCTGGACGGTTGCCGTTGCATCCGACATGATCGCCACGAGCGAAACGGGATCACGTTCGGCGTCACTCTCCAGAACGGTGTCGACCAGCGTCTTGGCGCGTTCGGAGAGGTCGAGTAGCCCGGCGGCAGCCGTCGCCACCTCCGTCGCGTACTCGACGTGGCGCTCGTCTTCGAGTTCGTCTGCGAGGAGGTTGGCAAAGCCGATGACCGCGTTCAGGTCGTTTCGCATATCGTGGCGCAACACCCGATGGAGGACAGTGAGCTGCCGTTCGCGGTTTTTCAGCGACGTGATGTCACGCCCTTCGGGTACCAGCCTCTGGACCGTTCCGTCGTCGTCGCTGATCGGCCTGATCGAGAAATCGATAACCGCCTGGCGCGCCTGACCACGGATGGTGAGTTGCTCTCTGAAGAATTCGCCCTCGCTGGCGCGCTCAACCCCGCGACGGACGGTCTCAGTGGCGCGATCTGTCTCGATCCAGTGAGTCTCCCACAGGGGCTTTCCGACGACGTCATCGCGATTTAGTCCACCGAACTGCAGGGCCGTCTCGTTGATTTCGACGACCGTTCCGTCAGCCTCTAGCAGGCCCGTAAACTGGTAGGTGTTGTTGAAGACGGCCTCGAACTGTCGCTGGCGGCGCTTTCGACTCGATAGATCGCGAAAGATGCCGGTGAATAGCTGTCTCCCATCGTATTCGTGCTCGCGCAAACTGATCAGCACTGGGACCTCGTGGCCCTCGCGGTGGAGCGCCGGCAGTTCGACGCCATCCCAGTCGATGTGTTTCTCACCGGTTCTGACGTACTTCTTCAATCCCGCGAGGTGAGCGCCCTGGAGCCGTTCGGGGATGAGTTCGAGCTTCGACTCACCGATCAACTCGTCCGGACTGTAGCCGAGAATTGTCTCGATAGCGGGGTTCGCGTAGACGATCGTGCTCGTCTCGTCGATCGTCAACACGCCTTCGGAGGTGTTCTCCACCAGCGTCTCGAAAAAGGCCGAATCGGTCCGTGGATCGATCCGAGCCGACTCGCCATCTCCTGGCTCGTCGTCGCCGGTCCGGTTTCTCACGTGCTTCACAGAGCCGCGGCCTGCATAAACGTGTTCTGGCTCACAATTAGTGAACCACCGATCCGTTCGCGCGCTCAGTCTGCGGTGGCCGTGACGTCATCCTCGCGGTGACCGGCGGGGAACCACGCGAGTTCGTGGTCGGCCGTCACACGGACGGCGACGCGCTCGTCTAAGTCGATGTGGTCGGAGTGGTTGTGCATGCACTCGATGGTTTCGCCGGTGTCCAACTCGACGCGGTAGAGGACCGTCGGTCCGAGATAGCGCCGGTAGACGACGGTGCCGTCGGCCTCTGCCTCGTCGGCGACCGGGTAGGCGGTGACGTCGTCGGGGCGGACGAGCAGGTCGATCCACGAGCCGTCGTACTCGGGGACGAGTCCGTGGACGTTCTCTCGGAGGACCCGACCCAGCGAGGTGTCGACGTGGTCGCCCCGAACCGCGCCAGCCAGGAAGCTCGCGTGACCGAGAAAGCCCGCAACGAAGCGAGACTCGGGCTGCTGGAAGATCTGTTCGGGCGTGTCGATCTGCTCGATCGTCCCGGCGTTCATCACGGCGACGCGATCGGAGACAGAGAGCGCTTCCTCCTGGTCGTGGGTTACCGAGATGGCGGTGACGCCGGTCTCTTTGATAATCCGCCGTACCTCCTCGCGCATCTCTACACGCAGATCGACGTCGAGATTGGAGAACGGCTCGTCGAGCAGGAGGATTTCCGGCTCGGGTGCGAGCGAGCGAGCCAGCGCAACCCGCTGTTGTTGTCCCCCCGAGAGCTGCTCTGGTCGGCTCGAGCCGTGCTCCGTGAGTCCGACCAGTGCGAGAAGATCGTCGACGCGTTGTTCGCGTTCGTCCGCCGGGAGGTCCTGAATCCCGAACGCGACGTTCTCGCGGGCAGTCATGTGCGGAAAGAGGGCGAACTCCTGAAAGACGACTCCAATCCCGCGCTGTTCGGGTGGATGGAATTGGCCGTCGCCGGCGACGGCCTCCTCACCGAGCCGGATCTCTCCGCCATCCGGCCGCTCGAGGCCCGCGATGAGCCGGAGCGTTGTCGTCTTTCCACAGCCAGAGGGGCCGAGTAGCGTCAGAATCTCGCCATCGCGAACGGAAATCGATAACTCAGAAATGACGTCCTCGTTCCCGTACTGCTTCGATACGCCCTCGAGTTGGAGGACGGGTTCGCTGGTCGCGCCAGCGCTCGCACTCGACCTCGCCGAATCGGAGCGCCCGCGTTCGGCTATCGTTCCGTCCTCGGTAAGCAGTTGTCCGTTCCCCATGGGGCCTCGCCCGGCTCGAGCCGGTGTTCGTTCATTTAGGGCAGCCTAAAACACTTATAGTTGCCGGTTGGAAGCGATGCCTACAGCTCGACGCCACTCGGGATCAGGCTGTGCTGGCGCAGGAGGTTCCCCGTTTCGTCGTACACCAGAAACGTCCGCTTGTCGTAGGTGACGAACGGCTCGCCGTCGATCGTGATCGCCACCTCGTAGCGACCCTCCCCGGCCGTGGCCGTCTCCCCGTAGCCGCGAGCGGCGTCGACGAACTGTAACACACCATCGGCTGGCGCATTGAGTTCGAGGATAAACTCGCCAGTGACACGGTTCGTGACGCTGACGACGCCCGCACTCTCCTCGTCTATGGGCTCTCGCAGCCTGAACGAGGCATCGGTCTCCTCGGCTGCGAGCACTTCGCCCTCGGCGTCTGTGAGGCGCTCTCGAATCATCTCCGTCGACCCCGTTACGTCGATCGAGACCACTGGCTTGGCTGGCTCGCCCTCGGTCTCGGCCCAGTCGACGTTGCTCACGTCCAGGGTGAAATCCTCGCGCCTCATTCGGTAGCTGACGGTTAGGACTCCGACGGTATGAACGTAACGCACGGCGCACTCTTCGCCGGGTACTCGGTTCGCGTCGCACCGAACGCTTTTTCGCTCCCTCGACGCAAACTGCGTCGAAATGGACCGCCGAACCGACGTCCGGGCCACCTACGACCGGATCGCCTCACACTTTGCAGCCACGCGGGAGTACGCCTGGCCCGAGGTCGAAACGTTCCTCGAGGCCGCCCCCGACCGTGGGATCGGACTCGACCTGGGCTGTGGTAACTGCAGACATGCGGAACTCCTCGCCGGGCAACTGGATCGCGTGATCGGCCTCGACGTCAGTCGCGGGCTGCTCGAAACCGGACGCAATCGGGCTATCGATCGCGGGTTCGACGTCGATCTCGTCCACGGTGACGCCGCCTCTCTGCCGCTTACAGCCGACACCGTCGACGTCGCAGTCTACGTCGCGACGCTACACCATCTCCCGACGCGGGAGAGCCGTCGCCAGAGCCTCGACGAACTCGCCCGCGTACTGGCCCCGGACAGTCGAGCACTCATCAGCGCGTGGTCGACCGCCCACGACCGCTTCGAGGGGACGGAGTCGTTCGATACCACGGTCGAGTGGACACTTCCTGGCGGCGAGCGCGTCGACCGGTTCTATCACATCTACGCCCCCGACGCTTTCGAGCGCGATCTCGAGGCGAGTGACATCGACCTCCTCGAGTGGGAACTGTCGAGCGGAAACTGTTATGCGACGGTCACATCCCCCTGACGGGTCGGTCCAAAGAGGAAGTCACTTAAGGTCGTATCTCGAACCGCCGGATGGAGCGCGGATGGTCTAGTGGTAGGACCTGAGCCTTCCAAGCTCATGGCCCGGGTTCAAATCCCGGTCCGCGCATTCCTTCGGCGAACAATATCGTGAGCCGAAGGAATCGAATGAGGGATTCGAATCAGGGAGGAGCTACGCTTCGACCGTGGTTCAAATCCCGGTCCGCGCACTGTTTTCGAATCTCCCGGATTCGGAAGCCAGCAAATCTTCGATTTGTGCTGCTTCGGCGAGCAAATCCGTGAGCCCCAAGGCTTCACTCCCGGTGCCGATTACGACGGCGTCGGTGGATGGCGGACGGTGTCGATCCAGAAGTTTTCGATCGCCTGGGCCATCGAGTTGAACTCGGCCATATCGTTCGGTTTGGTGAGGTAGGCGTTCGCAGCGTTGTCGTAGCTGCGCAGAATATCCTCTTCGGTCTCGGAACTCGAGAGGATGAGTATTGGCGGGGGCGGGTAGTCGAGTTCCCTGTTGAGTACGTCGAGTACCTCGAATCCATCTGTCCGTGGCAGATTTAGATCGAGGAGCACGAGGTCGGGGTGGGGATCTCCGTCTGCCTCTTGGCGCTGTTGGAAGTAGTCGGTGGCCCCTTTGCCGTCGGTGACGACGTGAAATTCGATTACGCTGTCCGTCACCGAAAACGCCTCCTGGGTGAGACGGACGTCGCCGGGATTGTCCTCGACGAGCAGAATGTCGACTGGCTCGTCAGGCGTGTACTGGGTCATGGCTCTACGTCTATTTAGTGTCGAGCGACCGTAAGGGCCCCTCCTAAACACTTGGAATAGCCAGGCCTCTGCAAGCCGATAGCGGTGCGTCCCGACTCAGTCTTCCAGCGGCGAGTCGGGCGAGCGATCTTCGGTGTCGACCGTCAGGGCAAACACGAGTCCGAGGATCAGCCCGAACAGGAGGTGTCCGACGAGACTCTCGACGGCCAGCGTCGGAAAGCCACCCCCGTCGCCGGTTCCGAGCGCGTCGGAAACTGTCGGGAGGAGGATAACTGGAAGGACGGCCCAGACTGCTAACCCGTAGGCGACGCCCGAGCCGATAATCCGGGCCGCGAGTCCGGTCTGGGACAGTGCCTCAGTTTCGGGATTGGTGCGAACAATCCCCAGGATCGACTCGCGAGTGATGAGAAAGCCGAAGATAGCGCCCAGAACGACGCCGTGGCCGGCGTGAATCGCCCATCCCGTAGCACCTGGATCGAAGCCGTAGAACGTCGGAATCGCGCTCTCGATGATGTCTGGATCGGCGAGCCACAGCACCAATCCCATCGCGAGCGCGCCCAGTGCGCCGCCGACTGCGCCGCCGACCGGCCAGCCGATGCGACTGTCGATCCCGTACGTGGTCGTCTCCTCGGACTCGGTGCTCATGACACGGTCGGTACGACGATCACTCCCAAAAGCATTGGTCAGGCACACGTCTGATCTTGATCGGGGACCGGACCCCATCACGCGTCCTCACAGTGATTCTGCCCGCCTCACCCGCCCATCCGTACCGAGGAACTCTTTGGAACCGACGCCCGACTACCGAACGTGGATCTCGAGTACGACCTCCTGGGGTGGCCCCCTGACGGCCCGCAACTGCGCCTCGACCACGAGCGGTTTAGCTACGCCGGCAAGTTCGTGATGACAAACACGGGAAAGGCCGTCGTCAGAGCGCCCGATGCGGGCGGTTCGAACTGTGTGGACGAGATCGACGACGATGTCGTCGCCGCCGTCTCGTTCAACGAGGACCGAACGGACGAGACGCGCCTCTGGATTCGGTACGTCACCGTGGCTCGCGACCACCGAGGCGAGGGGATCGGCCCCGAACTCGTCGCGTTCGTCCGCGACCGGGCGGTCGCCCGCGGCTACGACCGACTTCGGATCGCCGTCAACAATCCCTTCGCCTACGTGGCGCTGTACCAGGCCGGGTTCGGCTTCACCGACGAGACGACGGGGATCGCCGAACTCGTCCTCGAGTACGAAGCCGACGGTGGGGCGGCGACCGACCGGACGGTTACAGCCTACCGGGACGGACTCGAACGCTTTCTCGACCGAGACTCACTCTCTGAGGAAGAGCGTGCGTTCGTCGAGGACCGTCTCGAGCGCGAGCGGCCCGACTGGCTCCAGACGACTGGGTGACTACTCACACGTACTCCAGACGGCAGACACCCATACGCCCCCCAACCGACAGACGCCCACACTGCGTGGCAGGCTACCCGCACGCAAAGGGAACCGTTCAATTGTCGGCGGTTCCGATACCCGGTAATGGGAAACGCAGCGCTTCGAGACCTCGCGTGTATCGAGGAGGTCCCCTTCGACGAGCTAGACGGCGTCGTCGCGGTCGACGCGCACAACTGGCTCTACCGGTATCTGACGACGACGGTCAAGTGGACCTCGAGTGGCAAGTACACGACTGCAGACGGGACGGAGGTCGCGAATCTGATCGGGATCGTCCAGGGGCTCCCGAAGTTCTTCGAGAACGATCTCGTCCCGGTGATGGTCTTCGACGGTGGTCCCTCCGAGCTCAAGACCGACGAGATCGACGCCCGTCGCGAGCAGCGCGAGACGTACGAGGAACAACTCGAGGTCGCCCGCGAGGAGGGCGACGAACTCGCAATCGCACAGCTCGAGTCACGGACTCAGCGACTGACGCCGACGATCCAGGAGACCAGCCGGAAACTGCTCGAGTTGCTCGACGTTCCCGTCGTCGAGGCGCCCGCCGAGGGTGAAGCACAGGCGGCACACATGGTCAAGCGCGGAGACGCCGACTACGTCGGTTCGGAGGACTACGACGCGCTGCTGTTCGGTGCGCCACTGACGCTGCGCCAGCTGACCAGCAAGGGCGATCCGGAGTTGATGGACTTAGCGGCCACCCTGGCACACCACGACCTCACGCTCGAACAACTGATCGACGCCGCGATCCTCATCGGGACGGATTTCAACGAGGGCGTTCACGGGATCGGCCCCAAAACCGCGATCACTGAGATAACCGAACACGGCGACCTCTGGAGCGTCCTCGAAGCCCGCGGGGCGAGCGTCGAGTACGGCGACCGCGTCAGACAGCTGTTTCGCGAGCCGAACGTGACAGACGACTACGAGGCCGAGACGACGCTCGATCCCGACGTCGAGGCGGCCAGAGCCTACGTCATCGACGAGTGGGGCGTCGACGACGGTGAGGTCGCACGCGGCTTCGAGCGCATCGAGTCGACGCTCGTCCAGACGGGGCTCGACGAGTGGGTGTGAGGCGGCGTGGCCGCGACGGCAGGTCTATCGCGGCTCCGAGACCTCCATCCCGGACTACTCCCGACTACATCCAAGCTCGCTTCCCGCCAGCCCGACGGCGTTCCGTGCGCCACCTACGGAGGATAGGTAGCCGACGCCGACGCCCGCTTTCATCGCCTTTGCTGCGCGACCCGTGACGATCGCGGATCCGACCTGTGCGACGGCGTCGTCGCCGATGCTGACCAGCCAGCCCGGCGAGTCGAAGGCGAACGAGTCGAGTGCTGTATCTGCCGGTTCACTGCCGCGACCGTCCGCTTCCCGTACGGCCTCGACAGTCCGAACCACGTTGGTCGCCGCAGTTTTCGCCTCTCGAATCGCCGACTGAGCGCTTGCCGGAACCGCTTCGCCGTCGGCGTCGATCACGCGGGCGGCGTCGCCCAGAGCAACCGTTCGGTCGTCGAGACGGAGGTCGGCCCGTACCGTCGGGCGATCGCCTGCCAGTGCGTCTGCGCCCCGAATACCACCCGCCCAGACGAACTGATCGTAGGCGAGGCGTTCGCCGGAGGCGAGGTGGACCGTCTTCTCGTCGGCGTCGGTCACCGTCGCTTCCGTCCGAACTACCACTCCGGCGTCTGCGAGGGCGTCCGCTACCGCGCGCTGGAAGTTCGCCGGAAAGCTCGGCGCGACGCTGTCTTCTTGCTCGAGAATCGTTACCGTTGCCGCGACGCCCTCCTGTTCGGCGAGCGCAGCGAGTTCGCCGGCGACTTGTATCCCCGAAAGCCCGGCGCCCCCGACGACGATTCGCGGGCCCCCGGAGTCCTCCCGGAGCGCCTCGTAGAAGCCTCGACGGATTTGGATCGCGTGCTCGAGGCGTTTTAGCGGGGTCGCGTGTTCTCGAACGCCAGTGAGTCCGTAGTACGCCGTCTCGGCGCCCAGACAGGTCGCGGCGACATCGTAGGAGACCGTTCCAGTCGAACAGTGGACGGTCCGCGATTCGCGGTCTACCTCCTCGACGGTCGCGACGTGAACGGTCGCTCGGTCGAGCGCCGACGGCAGCGAGACAGTGATCTCCTCGGCGAGCGACGGCCGACGGATCACCCGGTGGAGTTCGTGCTGGAGGAGGTGATCCGGTGATTCGTTTATCACGGTGAGTTCGACGTCGCTCGGTAGCGTCCGTTCGAGGAGTCGCGTGAGTGTCAATCCGGCGTACCCCGCTCCCAGAACCACGACGTGCATATCCGGTCTAGGGAGTCGAGACGTAAAGCTGTGATCGCCGCGGGTTCCGACGCTACTGCACTCTCACGGAACTGTCCGGCAGGGTCTTGACCGACGGCACCGGTGGCTACTATTAACTCGGCCCGTCCACAACTGGGGTCCAATGTCCGAACTCATCCTCGGTCGACACATCCCCGACGAGCTCACCACCATGGCGCGCGAGATCGGTCCCGAACCGGGCACCGTACTCGCCGAGATGGAAGCCGCCGCCGTCGACGAAGGGTTCCCGATCGTCGGCCCCGAGGTCGGCGGCTGGCTGGCCCAACTCGCCCGCATTCGGGGCGCCGAGCGGATCCTCGAACTCGGCTCGGGCTTTGGCTACTCGGCGTGCTGGTTCGCCCGGGCGCTCCCAGATGACGGCGAGATCATCCTCACCGAGTTCGACGCGGATCTACTCGACCGGGCGGAGCACTATCTCGAGCGAGTCGGCGCCAGCGACCTGGGAACGTTCGAAGCGGGCGACGCGGTCGAGATCGCCGCCCGGCAGGACGACCCCTTCGACGTGGTCCTCATCGACATCGATAAACACCAGTACCCCGAGGCGTTCGAGACGGTCCGGGATCTGGTCGCGCCAGGAGGACTGATCGTCGCCGACAACACGATCACCGGCGGCAGGGAACGCGTCGACGGCTCCGTCCACTTCGAAACGGTGCGGACCGCGCTCGCGGAGCCCGACTTCGACGTCGACGATGCTGATCTCGCGGAGAACACGAGAGTCGACACAGAGGGTGTTATCACGTACGTAGAGCGCCTCCGTGACGATCCCGACTTTGAGTCGACGCTGTTGCCGCTGGGCGACGGGTTGACTGTGTCGACCCGGATCCGGGAATAGTGGTTGTTGGTACTGGTCCTCAGAGATCACAGAACGCGTGATGGGGTCGTTCAGTGGATGTCACGTAGTAAATTCACAAGGTACATATTTGAGAGCAGGTGGAACTGTAGCATAATGAATGAGAATCCAGTCATCTTCCGCCTCAATCTGATTATCGGACTGCTGATTGCCAATCTGGTACTACTGCTGCTCTTGTTTCTCCCGCTGGAGGTGCTCTTTCTCGGCGGAGTGGTGCCTGCCATCCTCCTTCCAGTATCGGCCCTGGTAATCCTTATTCTGCTTCTTCGGTGAGTGCACGTGCCAACTGAACATCGTACTGGGAGTATGAGGTCACCAATCAGCTCTAGGATTTCGATCAGGTAGTCGCGGTAGATTGTCCACCGAACACGACTCGCCGGATACCATATTCGAACGCGCCAACGACCAATGGGATCCACAACACCATCGGCCAAAACCCGAGCCCGATTTCAAAGATGGTCGGCGTTAGCCCTGCACCAGACGACTGTGCCGAATCAATCATAGACGACCACGAGATAGCGAGCGCCCATGCGTAGATTCCGAAAGCGATGAGAACAGGGGTGATGAGACGATACCGCGCCGAAACGTAGGCCGGAACCCCGCCAAAAAACAATGTTCCCCCAACGATCCATGCGCCCGGCCACGGCCACGTTACAAAACCGAGGCCATTACCGTGCTCGAAACTTGCGAGATGAAGGTGAACGAGAAGCGTAAGGAAACATAGTACGACGCCAGTTCCAATCGCAAATAGGAGCGGGGAATCCCATCGCTGGAGGCGACTCATGTTGGTAGATAATGATATTGTCTGTCATAATTGTTATGCATATTGAACACTACGCTAAGTCTCTCACCTCTACTGATCACAAGCCTACGTTTCATTCGCTTTCTATCGACTGTCTCTGGCGGTCAGTCCCGCCGCTCAGAACAGGTGCTCGTCGGCGTCGAGGATCTCGGCCGGGCCGCCCACGCGCCAGGACATCGTCTGAACGTCGCAGTCGGCGATCTCGGCTTCCACGCGCTCGGCGTACTCTTCGGTGGTGTTGACGTAGACACTCGCACCCGTGTCAGTCGAGAAGTAGACCGGAATCCCCTCCTCCTCGCGGAGTTCGCGGACGCGGTTGAACACCCGCAGCGTCGCGGGCTGCCAGTAGACCCAGCCCTGCGGTCCGGTCATCGTGGTCGCGGCCAGCGACAGGGAGTCGTGCTCAGCCAGTGAGAACGCCCGGTCGAAGTCACCCTCACGTAAGGCGTCGCGCATCTCGGCGATCTGGCCGTGGATGTGGGCGTTTCGGGCGCCGAACATGTGGCTGTCTTCGGCCTCGTTATGGGCGTCTTCGGTCTCCTTGTGGTAGGGAACCAGGGCGGCGATGATCCGGACGTCCTCGCCGAGACCCGTCGGGACCTCCCGGGAGCGACAGTCGTCGTCGTTGAGTCCGGTGTACAGCTGCGAGAAGCCGCCAGTGACGGCGCGGGCGGCCGACGCGGAGCCGACGCGGGCAATCGTCGAGATTTCCTCGAGATCGACGTCCATCCCGGCGGCGTCCGCGAGTGCCATCGCGGCGGCCGCGAAGCCAGAGGACGAAGAACCCAGTCCGACGTTCGTCGGGAAGCTGTTCTCGCTCTCGAGCCGAACCGGCGCGTCCGCGTTGACTGCGTCGGCGCGGGCACGGACCTTCGCGACGACGGTCTCGACGCGCTCGGCCGCCCGGCCGGTGAGTTCCTCGCCGTCGACGACGTAGACGTCCTCTTCGAGGTCCTCCGAGAACTCGACGGTCGTCTTCGTGTGACTCGGCGCGGTGCAGACGCTGATGCTGTCGTGGTAGGGCAACCGTTCGACGCCGTCGCGCATCCCGTGGTACTTGACCAGCCCCTGGATGGGGTGGGCCTTCGCCGTCGCTTTCATACCCGGACACGCGCAGGTCGCCCGCTTAAAGCTCACGGCATTCGGGTCAGGGGGGCGCCGGTTGTTCCCGGTCTATTTTGGACGACGTCCGGATATTGTAATGAATTCGACATGGGCGTGGGGATTGATCCATTTCGACGGTGTGGGTATGCACATGGGTAGCACAGCGATCGACCGCCAGCAGGTACGGCGCGCTCGGGACCACTTACCGAAGTGGATCTCCGAGGCGAGAGAGCGAGCGTTCGTCGAGCTGTTCGCCGGTCCGGACTCGGCGGTTACTGACGGGGAGCTGGCGGTGCTGGATGCGATCGATTCGGACCTTACCCGACAGGACGGTATCGGACTGTGGGGTGCCGACGAGTACGGGATCGCCGCAGGCGACCGCCTCAACACCGACGCCCCGCTCGTGGTCTGTACATACCACCCCGAGATCCCCTACGAGGGGTATCGCGGCACCGAAAGCCTCGACGAAGCAACTCGTGAGGAGTTAAACGACGTACTCTGGGACTACTGCGAGCGCGTCGCCGATCTCGTCTCGGCAGAGCTCGCGACGTTTCTCGATTCGGCCGGTTGAGAATCGTCACGCTGTCGAGTGCCACACGGAACCGAACGCCTGAAATGGTCGCTCTCGCAAGCGCTCGTATGGGAACCCCTCTCGAGAACCGCGAGGAGCAGGCCGTAGAGATCGTTGATCGACTCGCAGACGAGTACCCCGACTCGACGATTTCGCTTCGGTACGCGAACCGACTCCAGTTGCTGATCGCCGTGATCCTCTCGGCACAGTGTACCGACGAACGCGTCAACCAGGAGACCGCCCACCTCTTCGAGACGTACGACGGCCCCGAAGCGTACGCGAACGCCCCACAGGAGGAACTCGCAGAGGCCCTGAGTTCGATCACCTACTACAACAACAAGGCGAAATACATCCGAAACGCCTGCCAGCAGATCGTCGAGGACCACGACGGCGAGGTGCCGGATACGATGAGCGAGCTAACTGACCTTCCCGGTGTGGGTCGCAAGACCGCGAACGTCGTCCTCCAGCACGGCCACGACATCGTCGAGGGGGTCGTCGTCGATACGCACGTACAGCGTCTCTCCCGCCGACTCGGACTCACCGACGAGGAGTATCCTGAGCCGATCGAGCAGGAGCTGATGGCACTCGTTCCCGAGGACGCCTGGCAGCAGTTCACCCATCTCTGTATCGATCACGGACGGGCGGTCTGTTCGGCCCGGAGCCCCTCCTGTGAGGACTGCGTCCTCGCGGATCTCTGCCCCTCAGAGAAGGGCGACAGCGACGTCGACCTCGCCTCGGGCGAGCCCTGGTGACTGGCTCGACACCCAAAACCGCCTTCGAACCGTCCGACAGCGGGAGGGGAGACAACCCGTGCCGACCGTCGCAAGCCCAACGCCTTTTCGCGTACCGGGGATAGCCCCCACCGAGTGAGACTTATGTCCGAGAATGACGAGCACGGCCGCGATGTCGAACTGGCAAAGGAGGACACCGAGGCGACGGACGAGCAGGACGACGAACTCACCGAGGAAGAAAAAGAAGCCCGCGAGCGCCACGCCGAGGAGCAGCGGCGACAGGACATCGAGCACCAGTCGGACGAGCGCGAGAACGACGCCTTAGAAAACGCGAACCCGAACAATCACCGCGACGAGGAGCCATACAATAGCTGAACGCGTCTGACACCCTAGTTCTGCGTCCGGTCACCGACTACGAGCGTCCGGATCGATGACTCAACGGCCAGCTCGACGCGCGTCTCTGTCCCGATGGCGTCGACCAGTCGACCGTCGACGGCGAGCGAGATGTCGTCCTCGTCGCGCTCGACAGTCAACGACAGCGCATCCTCCGGGAGCACCCACCGATTGGCGTGGGTGACGAACGGCGCAATCGGCGTCACGGCGACGGCTGGGACTGTCGGGGCGACCTCGGGTGCACCGACGCTACCGGCGTAGCCGCGCGTTCCAGCCGGCGTCGCGACGACCACCCCATCGGCACGAAAACGCGCCACGTGCTCGCCGCGACTCGCGACGGCGTACTCGGAGATCCGAGCCGGCTCGTCGGTCACGAGCGTCACGTCGAACAGCGCCCGCTCGGAGATGCCGTCTGCTGTGCTCTCGCCGTCTGTCGTCACCGAGATGATAGGGCGTGAACACACGCCAACGCACCCGTCCAAGACCGCACTGACGGCGCCAGCGACCTCGTTCGGGGTGGGGCCGTCCAGTTCCGTGCCGTGATCGTTCGACGTCACGGGAAGGACCGGCACCGACACCTCGGCTCGAACCGCTGCGGTCAGCGCTTGCTCGCCGGAAACGACCAGAAACGTGGGATCTACGTCGAGAACCGCGCCGATCGCTGTTGCGTCGCCCGAAACGCTCGACGCGTCCCGACCGTCGACGGCGCCAGCAACCGCGTTCGTGACTCGGCGTCCGCTCGTGGCCGGAGCGTCCCCCTCGAGAACGGCCACGGTCGGTGACTCGCCGGCGCTCCACCCCTCAGTATCCATATGCGGGTAGTTCCGCCGGGGTTACGAAAAGCGTGCGGTTCCGGCCCGGGACGATCACCCCATGAGTCGGCGGTGTTCGACCTTCAGACAGCGATCCTGGACGACAGCCACGCCATCCGCTTTCGCTCGTGTAGCTGCCTCGTCGTCGGTGATTCCTCGCTGGAGCCAGAGTGCGCTCACGTCCTCACGAGAGAGCACCTCGTCGACGATCCCGCTGACCTCTTCGCTCGGACGGAACACGCAGACGAGATCGACGTCTTCGTCGAGAGCTGTGAGAGAGTCGGTGGCTTTCCGGCCGAAAACCTCGTCAGCGTACGGGTTAACTGGCAACACCTCGTACCCTCGGTCGACGAGATACGCCGGGACATCGTGGGCGGCCTTCCCTGGCGTCGTCGAACACCCCACGACAGCGATCGTGTCGTACGCGAGGAGTTCGCGGAGGGTGTCATCAGTACTATGAGACATCGGGGCAGACTACGTACCTGCAGAATAAAACGGCCAGGATGATACCGTCAGGGGGGAGACGACAGGGAACTCCACCACCGAGTGCTGGGTGGACACTACGCCAGGCCGGCGGTTCGAATTTCGGGTTCGGACCCCTCGCCCTCTTCGACCTCGACAGCGGCATCGAACAGCTGTTTTAACGTGTTCATCGTCTGGGCGTCGTGAGCCGTCGAGTCGATGACGTAGATCCCAAGCGCGTTTGCAGTCTGAATTCGACCGGTGAAGACGTGGAGAAACCGAAAAACGGTCTTCAGATCCGAGTACATGAGCAACGTCGACACCGAGTGGAGAAGTACCCGGTTCTGTGTCAGTCCGCGCTCTTCGTAGAACTCTTTTAAGAACTCCGAGAGGTTAATTCCAATTCCGGTCATGTCAACCGGGGAAGAGGCGTACTTGATCCGTGGGTCGTCCTCGGTCGTCCCGATGCCACGCTGTTTCGTGACGCAGTCGACGACACCGACGTTCTGGTCGCTATCAGTGCGTGTGCCAAGTTTCGAGAGTACGGTCTGTGCATCGTCTTTCGTCGTGACAGCGACCGCCCCCTCACCGTTTGAGGCACCGCTGGCGAGAACATCGAAAGCGATCTCTCGCTTTCCCGTTAGCGGCGGCCCCGAGACGAGAACGTTCGTCCCAGGGTTGACGGTTGCGTCTGGGACGACGTCTGCAAAGTCATACATGCGAGATCTCACACACCCAACTTACGACCGTGTAGCGACCGTAGATACGCCTCTCTTCGCTCTGGTCTGGTATGAAAGTACGGGAACACACGTATAGTACTTGTGATCGAAGCGACGCCAACACCCACGAGAGGACCAATCGCCTCCAGTTACGTTATCACTGGGAACTCGAGAACCGACGACGCACGTCCGAGAACGAACGCCAGAACTGCCAGAAACATTCCGTACTTCATCACTGACTGGCCACGTGTGGGGTTATCAAAGCTCTTGATCGCTGCCAGAACCATGAGTGCGCTGGCAGGAAGTACCACAATCAAGTACGCTTCCCCGAAGTATCCCTGAAAATACGGAATCGGACTCGCCAGCACCGCGAGTACGAGCAGTCCAGTCCCGACGAGCAGTGCTCGCCGTTCCCCGATCGCGATCGGGAGGGTGTTCAACCCCTCCTCACGATCTCCCTCTATGTCCTCGACGTCTTTGACGATCTCGCGGGTCAGCGTGGCTGTAGCAGCCAACAAGAACAGTACGAGTGCTGCACCGGCGTCCCCAACTGCCGCCGCACCGAACAGAAATGTGCTCCCGACGAGATACGCCACGAGCGCGTTTCCGAGACCAGGCAACCCCTTGAAGAACTCGGTGTACGCGATCAGCGCGACGAGATTTATTGCCGCAATGGCAATCGAAAGCGCTGGCAAGGTAAGCGCCAGCGAAATCGCGATCGCGAACGTGACGAGACTGAACGCTAACGCACCACGTGGGGTGACTGCGCCGCGAGGAATCGGCCGCTCGGGCTGATTGATGCGATCGATCTCGCGGTCGAAGTAGTCATTGATCGCGTTCCCCGCAGCGACGGCTAGCCCGGTGGCCGCTGCCGCGGCGCCGACGGCACCCGGCTGTTCGACGACACCACCGGCAACGAATGCCCCCACGAACGGTAAGACCGCGGCGGCGACCACGTTTACCGGTCGGGTTAGCTCGAGCGTCCCCCGAATCGTCTCCCAGCGTCCCATCAGGGGGTATCTTCAGGCGGCAGAAATAAACGAACCGATCCCTCGCGCGGTTCAGCCCCTACCCTGGGTCCAATGCTCGCTTCTGACGCGTAGCAGGACGGAGGCAGTCGTCACTCTCGAGGCCAGCGTAATCACCACTACCGCCCTATCACGGAACGAATCGAGTAACTTATACGCACCCACCCGGAACGATTCGGTGAGGGCGCTTAGCTCAGTCTGGACAGAGTGCTTGGCTTCGGACCAAGTTGTCGCGGGTTCAAATCCTGCAGCGCCCATCCGAAATTAACACGGTTGGAATCCAACACCCCACAGCGGGGCGTATTTACCGGATCACCGTGTGGCGCCGAAGAGTTCGTGTATTTTGTACACGGGGGTCAGAGCTGTCGTGCGAATCTCTCAAGAGTTGACTCTCCACGAACTGGTATAATCCTTGGCACGCGTCGGCCGGGGAGACGGTCTCTGCGTTCGTCATCTATTTGAAGCTCTGCTGAGAGTCGACACGTATCCACTATGAGTCAGGCCACCCTCGTCCAGCGGCCATATACGAACTCCAATCTCTTCTCCGGGCACTACCTCGACGAACGCCTCCAGCACCGCGACGAGTGGCAGTGCGACGAGGCCGCCCGCGAGGCACTCACCGACCTGCAGTCGCTGTACGACCTCGAACAGGACTTGGTCGCCGGCTACGCCGAAGACCCCCTGATCGACAACTGGATCGACGAAGTCCTCGACATCCTCGGCTACGGGACCAACGTCGAAACCACGCTCCCCGACGGCGGCGGCTTTGTCGACATCCTCCTCTTCGACGATACGGCCGCCCGCCGTGATGCCGCCAAAGTCTACCTCGATACCGAAGACACACGTGACCTCTTCGACCGCGGTGTCGGCCTCGTCGAAGCCAAACAATGGGACGCCGACTTCAGCGCGCGTTTCAGCGACCAACGTCCGTACCGCAACGCCTCCCACCAGATCAAACACTACCTCGAACGCACGCCCGAGTGACCCCTTCGTCAAAACCAGGAGACGGAACATAGATCCACTTGCCGATGAAGAGAAGTACGTGACTCCTCTTGTGAGGGGAGATCAAGTGGGTGAGTTGTGGGGAAGAGAGCGCGGGTGAGACAGGGTTAATTGCCCGTGTCACGAGAGGGCATGTACCCCCGTTCACTACTTGATCATGCTCACACCGACGGTTGTCACGGAGTTCGATAGCCAGGCACCGACAGAGACGGAGACAGCGACGTTCGGGCTCGGGTGTTTCTGGGGTCCTGATGCGATGTTTGGCGCAGTTGACGGTGTCGTGCGGACCCGCGTCGGGTACGCTGGTGGGACGAAATCCGATCCGTCCTATCAGACGCTTGGTGATCATACGGAAGTCGTTCAGATCGAGTATAATCCCGACCAGCTCTCGTTCGACGATCTCCTTGCGCGTGCGTTCGCGGAACACACGCCGTATCGCCAGGCCAAGAAACGCCAGTATCAGCACCTCATTTTCACCGAGATGGCTGACCAACATGACCAGTTGCAAGTATTTCTAGACGAGAGCGACCTTGACCGGGACCGGATCGCAACGCGTTTCGAATCACTCGATCGATTCTATCCCGCGGAGCCGTACCACCAGAAGTTCAACCTTCGTGGAAAACGGTGGATCACCGACGTGTTCTCCAAGGCAGGGTACGACGATGCGGCGATCAGGGAATCGTCGGCGGCGGCGAAACTGAACGCTCACGCTGCAGGCCACGACGTCACCGTCCCCTTCCTCACCCACTCGTTCGATCCCCAGTCACGGCGATAAGCACGTGACCTCCACCCACGGCTGAAGTCGTGGCCTCTCTCCTGCTTTCTCTGGTGTAGGTGCGGCTGATGATCTCCCGGACGCGCTCGTAGGGAGTTGTCTCGGTTTCCCACTCTGCGCCAACCGCCTCGTTGATATCCTCTAATTCATCCGGGCCAGTCGAGTTGGGCATATGCTCACTCTTTGTGAGCATGCGTTTCGAGTTCGGTGAGTGTCAGCTCATCAAGAACGCCCTCAGTTGTCGCTTCGAGGACGACCGGCGGCGCGGTGTCAGCGTCACGGGCTTGGACCCACCGCGGCAGACAAACACACCACCGGTCACCGGGGTGAAGCCCCGGAAAATCGTACTCCGGTCGTGGCGTGATCAGATCGTTCCCTTGCTCGCGGCTATACTCTAGGAACTCTTGGGTCATGACCGCACAGATCTCGTGTCGACCCGGATCACGCTGGAGGTGCCGGCAGTCTCCATCCCGAAGAAAGCCGGTTTGGAGGGTTGTGCTACAGGGTTCGAGCGGTTCGCCAAGCACGTTCTTTTCCCTATTTGACATCGTTGCCATATTGGCTGTGTGGCGTATAGCTATTGGGTAGAGTCTGTAGGCTATTCAGTGGCTCATGGATCACCAACTCAGATTGCTGTTGGAACGCCTCGTCAAGATGGAATGCGCGACTGTTGTGCGGGGTGCAGTCGGATCGGATTCAATATCTTTGTACAGTGAATTTGTAACAGACCTTGATCACTCGCTGTTCGAATCCAGTATCGCGTTGGCGAGGTTGCGGGCCGCTTCAACGTGTTCGTCGGCAGTCGAATCGCCAGTCTCCTCAATATTCGAGAGCAGTTCTGCGACATGTCCGATCCGTTTTTCGATCACAGGTGGATCAAGATTTGAAATCCTTGCGTCGACTAGGTCGTCAGCGATGGCATCCGCTTCGCCGATCCACCGGTTCGCTTCCCGCTCGATTGGGCGCTCCCGAGTCGCAACGAGGTGCTCGTGAAGCTGTTTAACCCTTGGTTCGGGGGTTTTTCTGGGCATAGACTGAGTAAAGTGGCGCGTCAGAAAAGGCGCTTGGCCAGGATGGGAAGTCACGGCATAGATTCAGGCGTCTCTGGAGAGGTTGCTCAGTACTGACCATCTCTGATTACTGTATCCATGCTCTAGATATCCACCCAGCAGATTCCCTCTCTGCGTTCTATCAGAAACCAGGAAGACGCTGGCACTCTGGTTGGGAAACTCTTCGTCGTCACTGTGATTGTTACAGCCCCTATTGGTCTCGGAGCAGTAGGGATAGTGGGAGTTGTAACGCTGTTTCCCGGACGAACGGAGGAAAGGATACGTCTCACTGGTAGACGCTATTTCGGAGTCGCCTGTTCCGAGGTGTGATCTAGTGATTCATGGATTGCATTTAGAAGTAGCTGGAGGCTCTCTTCATGAGCGGTTTTACTGTGATGGATTGCCGTCGGTGAGACGCCGTTTTGGTCGTACTCTTCGAAAGCGGCAGGTGGTATTGTCTCCCGCTCAGAGATGAAGACGCCGATCTCGGTTGCCAGCATATGCATCTGGATCAGTTCTTGCTTTCGCATTAGCCATACCCCGCGTCTGGTCGTGTAATTTGCGGTGATCCGTCGCAGATTCGAACGCGCCCAGTCTCGGTGATAGAGATCCTGTGTCCTTCGTGTACAAACTCCACAGCGACGATTCCATCCCTGTGATTCGCGTGCGACAGAAACTCGGACAGTACCTCTGGAGCAACTAATTCGTACAACGGATCGAGAGTACTTGTACGACTGTCTTTCCCAGCACCTACTGACTGCAGGAGTTCCCGCATCAGGGCGATGGTATCGTCGTTTCCAGCGGAGATCACGGTACCATTGTCATCTCTCGGGTCAGGACTAGTATCCTCTATTGTACTCCCCAATGACAGATAATCATACAGTAAATGTTTACCCATAGTATTTTGGTAAAATCTGTGCGTCGTGTTCAGATAAGCTGGTTCCATGCGAATGCGAACGACCTGAGCCACTGATCAGCAGTTTCTGCATAAGCGTTGTTAAAGCAGTTTGAGAAGAAAGAGGCTCCAGATAGCCGCAGTTGGCGGACTCACACTCGTCGGGCTCGCCCAGACAGCTGGCATTTTCGACGCGGCGATCCGTTACTGACCCGTACGGAAAGCCATCCTCCTAGTCGGTACTGTGTGACGAATCGGTTCGGTGTTCGCGGGCAATTCACCACGATCGCCTATCAACAGTCATCTCCACTGATCCCGTCCGTATCAGACTGCTAGAAAACCTTCCGACGCGACATATGGAGGCAAAAGCGTTAATCCGAGCTACGCAAAGCGGTACCACATGACTCACGCTTCGATACGCGACGTGGTCGACACCCTCGACCCGAACGAACTCCAGCACAGCGACGTGCTCAATGCAGGGCCATTCACCGTTGAGGTGGGCACGTATCCCGCAGACAGTGCTGCCCCGAAGAACCCCCACAATGAAGAGGAACTGTACTACATCCTTTCGGGGGTAGGCAAGCTCCGCGTTGGTGACGACACTCACAACATCGAGGCGGGAGACCTCGTCTACGTGGAACCCCAACTTGAGCACGACTTTTTCGAGATCTCCGAGGATATTACCGTCCTGATTATCCTGGGGCCGTCGACGAACCCCTCCTCGTACGGTATCCGTGAGCAAAACGCCTGACTCGGATCGCGTTCACGTACAACACCACGCTCGGAAAGCCGACCGCGTCGCAATACACTTCGTCGAACCCATGACTCACGATCGAATCCACGCGCGAAAGCCGACACACAATATCGAACGGTGGTCTGTCGGGACCATCGAACACATTGCTGAACGGGATGGACACTGCGTGTTCGAGGTACAGACAGAGCAGGGAGAGACGGTTGAGCTTACCGTGACAGTCGCTATTCGGGAGCTAGTACTGTCCAGGTTAGACCGTGAGCACAGTGAGTCGCCCGTCGGTGCCCGAGTCTGGTACCGAATGCACGGAGGCTAGCACGTCAGCACCGATCACCGACGGCCGCCTAATGCAGCAATGATCACTGACAGCCAGCTAATTACGCCGCTGTTCTCTCGCACTATTCACCGAAGAGATTCCCAACAACGCCGGGCTTTCGCCCCTCCGATCAGGTTGGGTTCGAGTTTGCCGGTTGACGCCTGGCTGGCCGCTCGTGTCGGTCAGTTGTGGATGCCCATTGCAGCAATCTGCTCTTGGTATCGATTTCGAATAGTGACCTCCGTTACCTGAGCGACTTCGGCGACTTCTCGCTGGGTCTTTTTCTTATTACAGAGGAGTGCAGCCGCGTAGATGGCTGCGGCGGCGTATCCTGTCGGTGATTTGCCCGACAGCAACCCTTTCTCGGCCGTCGTGTCGATAATTTCGGTGGCTTTCAATTGGACTTCTTCGGGCAGTTCGAGTCCAGAACAGAATCGGGGGACGTATTTTTTGGGATCGACAGGCTGCATCTCCAGACTGAGTTCCTTCGAGATGTATCGGTACGTGCGGCCGATTTCCATTCGATCAACCCGTGAGACGGCCGCAATTTCATCCAGCGACCGTGGAATTCCTTCCATCCGACAGGCCGCATACAACGTACTCGTGGCCACACCCTCAATTGACCGTCCTCGGATAAGGTCTTCCTCAAGTGCCCGTCGGTAGAGGACACTTGCAACCTCGCGGACAGAACGGGGCACGCCCAGCGCAGAGGCCATCCGGTCCGTTTCAGAGAGCGCAAACTGGAGGTTTCGCTCGCCAGCATCTTTGGTTCGGATCCGCTCTTGCCATTTCCGCAGCCGGTTCATCTGGCTGCGTTTTTCCGAGGAAAGAGACCGTCCGTAGGCGTCCTGGTTTTTCCAGTCGATCGTCGTCGTCAGACCCTTGTCATGCATTGTCTGGGTCGTCGGCGCACCAACGCGTGATTTGGAGTCACGCTCGGCTGCATTGAACGCCCGCCATTCCGGCCCTCGATCGATCGTCTCCTCTTCCAAAATCAGTCCACAGTCCTCACAGCTAATTTCGCTCTCATCTGTACTTATCGTCAGCGTCGTTGAGTCACATTCCGGACAGGACTGAACGCCTTCTTTCCCAGTGGTTTCGTGCTCTGTTCCAGTATCGCGTTCTTTCTGTCGGGACAGGCGTTCCATTACAGAAGGTGAATTGCTCTACCGGGTTAAGCACTGGGTGTACTGCGACATCTTCCCCGCCGGGAACGGAGAGGGAGCTTCGCCCCCTCAAGCAGTCGGGCGTAGCCCGACGCAGCGATAACGTCTCCGCCTGTACTGCACGGATAGCTCCCTGTTCCTCTATGGGGGAGATCCCAACGGACTCGGAGATCCCAATCTGGTCACACCACCAGCGAGTTCGGTAGCCAAATTTCGGTGAATCGCGTTAGAGATCCTCTGGCTCTTCGATCAGTTCCTTCAACCGTTGAATGAACCGAGTTGCCGGTGCGCCATCGACGACGTCGTGGTCGAACGTCGCCGTAAGCGACAGGTACTCGCGGGGTTCGATCTCGCCGTTGATGATCCCCGGCTTTTCGCCGATTCCGCCAACCGTAAGCTGGAGGGTGTAGTTTGTCGGTGTGATTCCCCATCCAGTTCCGGTTCCGAACATCCCGACTGAACTCACCGCGACAGTGCCTGCGATACGTTTCCAGTGGCGAGGATCCCATTGCGGGAGTCGAAAGAACAGTCGACGTACAGGACCGGGCAGGCGGAGGGCCAGGGAGGCCAACCCTGGCTGCTGTCGTTCGCTTGGATCCGTCTGGACTGTCCGAATCTCGTCGTGAATCGTCTGCAGTGACTGCCGATTCGCCGCTCTAATGACGTGTGGAACGCCGGTTCGGCCCCCACCGATTTCAACCTCGATGAGGACCATCACGTCAACGTCATCGAATCGGACGATCCGTCCTCGCCAGTCACGGTAGGCGTTGATGTGGCGATGATCTTCGAGGGCTCGGGCCAGAGAATGGACGAGAAACGCGGTAAACGAGAGGTCCTCACCCGTCCGCTCCTCTCGGTCGTGAATGCGCCGGCGGGCTTCGGTGACGTCGAACTCGACGAGTCCGTGAATGACGCTTCGCCGGCCGGCCATACGCATCGCGTCGACGGTTCCTCGCCGCTGTCTCGGGAACGGTTCGATCGTGTCACGTTGCTCGCTCATTCGAGTCCTGCCTGCTCGTCACCAGCAGGAGGTGTAATCCCGAGTCGACCTTCAGCAAACGCGGCAACGTCGGCGGCGAACGCTTCGACCTCGTCCCAATCCGTAAATTCGACGTCTCCCGCCGAGTCTGCGTCGGGCATCCCGGTCACCTTTCGCTTGGCGATCTGTTTCATCACCAGTCGCTTCAGAAACCCATATTTCGTATAGCGCAACGCGCCACCGAACAGGCCGATTCGATCGGGATGCCAGTCGGTGGCCTCGATGAACTCCTCGACGTAGCTAGCCGCCTGGGCTTGCCCGCCTTCGTCGGCCGAGGACAGCGACACCTGAAAGAAGGCGGTTGGTTTCGTCGCCAGCGGGTCGCGGGTAGCGGTGACGAACTCACGGACAGCGGGCTGGTGCTTGCCGGCGTGAATGGACGCGCCGACGACGACCGCGTCGAAGTCATCGATAGCGAACTCCGGCGAAATTCCACTCGCATTCACCGTCGTGGCTGCGTGCCCGCGGTCGGCGAGTACGTCACCGATGCGAGTTGCAACTTTCTTCGTCTGTCCCTCACCGGTTCCATAGAGTACAAGGAATGTTGCCATGGTGAATCTCAGCGTACTACCCTCGCAACAACAATAAAGGGGTGGCAGCTATCCAGCGTCACGTCTCTCAGCGCTTCTTTTCGCCGTCAACCAGAGGTCCTGAGAGGTGAACCACCACCGGTATCTTCGTACCCAGCCGAACCCTGGCCACGGCGAACGGCTACCCATCTGGTCCATCAGTCGTTTCTACTCCGTCGGTCGATTGAGGTCCGTTCGTTCCACCAAACGCCAGCAGATAGTTGATCGCCAGCGCCGCTGCGATGACGAGCGGAAGCAAAGTGAACGTAACGACCCACACCGAGACAGTGATCTCGCCCTCCAGGACCAGCACAACGGTCATTCCCGTAATCGAGGGGGTAAGCAGCGCTCCGAGCAGGAGCACGACGCCACCGACGACATATCCCCACGGACGTCGCTGCCAGAGCCAGTAGCCGGCGATCGCCAGTGCCGGGACCACGACGGCGAGATCGATCGCGTGGCTGACCGTCGCCTGTTCGCCGAGCTCGGCAACGATCGTGGGTTGCGTCCCCGTTATCAACGGTGGCACCAGATCTCCCAACCACAACAACCCGAGGCCGAGTGCGATCACCCAGAGGAACCCGCTGTAGACGGTGGGCGAGACTCGACCGTGGATTTGGCGGTAGACTCGATCTTCGTCAATACCGGCAAAGCCGCTGATGAGTGCGAACAGTGAGAGGCCGAACAGGGCAACGTAGCCGAGGAAGAACGCGTTCCACGCGACCGAAAACGCAATCGACGCCCACATGTAGGTCATGTAAGCGAGCGCCCCGAGCCAGATCAGGTATCCGCGAAGCGAGCCGCGGGCGGCCAACAGGAGCCCAAGCGCCAGTACCGGCACGCCGACAAGAAGAATCGTGAGATCCTGCACGTACAGTGCCGTGAGGAAATCCGGGTGATCCTTATAGTGGCCCGGACGGAAGAGACCGAGGAGCGTCGAAACGATCGACAGGACGAGGATTGCGATCGTTGTCGCGATTTGCCAGCGCGAGAGAAGAGCAGTCATTCTCCAGGCACCAATAGTAGACACGGCTCGCACCGAGATAATCTCCCACGGAGGTTCTCATTCACGGGAAACACTGCTCGTTATTCGAGTCTCTCAGTGGAGTGTTGCTCGTGTTCTGGGAAGCGAGGAGTGTTCTTCCGGTAGTCCAACGTCCACGCTCCAGCAGCGGGTGTTTCTGATGATCCCGTTCGTCCTCTCCGTTTCGCCGGCTCTCGCATTCGACGGCTTCGTGTCCCGATCTGGCTATTTGCTCGGATTATAGGGGATCACTGCGTTCGTCACCTATTTGATGGCCTGTTGAGAGTCGACACGTATCCACGATGAGCCAGGCGGCCCTCGCCCACCGGCCATACACGAACTCGAATCTATTCACCAGCCACTACCTCGATGAACGAATCCACGATCGCGACGAATGGAACTGTGACGACGGCGCTCAGGCAGCGCTGACCGAGTTGCAGGCGCTGTACGATCTGGAAAAAGACCTGGTCGACGGCTACGCCGAAGATCCACTCATCGACAACTGGATCGACGAGGTGCTCGATATTCTCGGCTACGGGACCAACGTCGAAACCACCGTTCCTGACAGGGGTGGGTTCATTGACATTCTCCTCTTCGAAGACACGGGCGCCCGCCGCGACGCCGTTAAAGTCTCCCTCGATACCCACGAATCGAGTGACCGATTCGACCACGGTATCGGTCTCGTCGAAGCCAAACAGTGGGACGCCGACTTCAGCGCCCGCGTTAACGACCAGCGTCCCTACCGGAACGCTTCCCACCAGATCAAACACCACCTCGAACGCACGCCCGAAAATATTCAGTGGGGGATCCTCACGAACGGGCGCAAGTGGCGTCTCTACGGGACCAACGACTACGAGACCCAGACGTACTACGAGGTCGACCTCCCCGAACTCCTCGAGCGCGGCGATCTCAAGGCGTTCAAATACTTCTACACGTTCTTCCGGCCGGCAGCCTTCCACGAACGTGGGGGAACCACGTTCCTCGACGACGTCTGGTCCGAAAGCGAGACCGCCGCCCAGCAGCTCGGCGCAGACTTACAGGACAACGTCTTCACCGCACTGCGCGTCCTCGGGAAGGGCTTTATCGAGACGAACGATCTAGCCCTTGATCCCGACGGCGACGGCCGCAACGAACTCAAAGAACAGTCGCTCGTCTTGCTCTACCGGCTCATATTCTTGCTGTACGCCGAATCTCGCGGGTTGATCCATCCCGAGAATCAGGCGGCCGTCGACGAGTACGAACAGAACTTCAGCCTCGACGCGCTCCGCCTCGAGATTCACGACGAGATCGGCGAGGTCGACGACGGCTTCGACGACGTCTACAGCGAGCACTCGACGACGATGTGGCACCGTCTCGAGAACCTCTTCCGGCTGATCGACGAGGGTGAGGAATCACTGGGCATCCCACCGTACAACGGCGGCCTGTTTAACCAAGAGACACACAGCTTTCTGACCGACCACGAGATCAGCGACCAGTATCTCGCCGAAGTGATCTACCGCGTTTCGACGACCGAGAACGACGACGGGCGGTACGTGCTGGCTGACTATGCGGACCTCGACACGCGCCACCTCGGAAGCGTCTACGAGGGCCTGCTCGAACATCAGTTCCGGATCGCGCCCGAAGAGTACGCCGCCGTCGAGGCTGACGGCGGCCAGGTTTGGCGGCCGGCCACGGAGGTGGCGGTCGCCGACGCGGTTGAGACGGTCGAGGAGGGCGACCTCTACGTCGTCAACGACGAGGGCGAGCGCAAGGCCACAGGCGCGTACTACACGCCCGACTACGTCGTGACGTACATCGTCGAGGAGACGGTCGGGCCCCTCGTCGACGAGATCCGGGCAGATCTCGAAGAGCAGGGCTTCGAGCCGGGATCGTACGAGTACCTCGGGGCGTTCTACCGGCGCGTGACGAACTTGAATGTGCTCGATCCTGCGATGGGCAGCGGCCACTTCCTCACGCGGGCGACGGAATACCTCTCTCGGCAGGTGATGGACGAAGTGCTCGACGTGGAGGAGGCGACTGCCTTCGACGAGCATCACGTACGCCGGGAGATTGCCAAGGAATGCATCTATGGGCTCGATCTCAATGGGATGGCAGTCGAACTCGCGAAGCTCTCGATGTGGCTCGAGACGCTCGCTGCCGACCACCCCCTGGCATTCCTCGATCACCACCTCAAAACGGGGAACTCGCTGGTCGGCTCGGACGTCACCACCGTCCTCGCGAAGGATGCGGAGGCAAACGGCGGCCAACTCACCCTCCAGCAGTCGTCCGCCCACGTCCGCGAACGGACCCCCGATTACGTCATGGACCTGATGCAGGAACTCCTGAAGATCGACAACGAGACGCTCGAGGACGTCAAGTCGATGGAGGAACTCTACGAGGACGTCCGCAGTGACGCGTTCTACCAGCGGCTGTTTGAACTGACGAACGTCCACACCGCCGAGCAGTTCGGTCTCGACGTTCCGGAAGGTGCGTACGAACAGATGGCTCAGGTGATCGACGACGAGACGGCGTGGGCCGAGGTGAGCGAGGAAGACTGGTTTACAACAGCCCAGGCGATGAGCGAGCAGGAGTCCTTTTTCCACTGGGAACTCGAGTTTCCGGAGGTCTTCTTCACTATCGATGGCGAGAAGCTCGAGGACGGTGGGTTCGATGCGGTGATCGGGAACCCACCGTGGGTCATTCTGTCGGATGATCTCCAGCGAGCGTATCTGTGGAGGGAGTACGACTACCAATCTGGACAACCAGATCTGTATCGGTTCTTCATCGAGAAGTGCAGTGATCTTTCCCAATACCGGTATGGGCTGATAACGCCGTCTTCGTGGCTACGTATTCCAGCCGCGACGGCACTTCGCGAGTCACTCATTACCCCACAGCTTCTCGAATCGGTTGCGAAGGTACCATCGGATGCATTCCCTGAGGTTGCGGCGAATATGGTCACGTTTGTCGCCACTCTGACGGAGACTCAAGAGGCAATACGGGTCGATAGTCTCGACGACTCGAACCCGCCGAGTACTGATCACTGGATCAGCTATCCCACCCACATTGCAGACGAGTACCGGATACCCTTAGCGCACGGCGGATCGAGTGAATTGGCTATCGTCGAGAAAATGGGCGACTCCGGTGTGACACTCGGAGACATTGGGACGTCCACCGTCGGATATCAGTTGTACCACACCGATATTCATTCTGCGGACACTATCCAAGACGAAAGTCACCACTCCGATACACCAGTGGACGATGACTTCGTTCCCGAAATCCGGGCCGGGTCACTGTATCGGTTTTACGTCGACCCAGAGCCTGACGGGTATGTTGATCTCTCAGCGGAGTTCTTCAGAATCCCCCCGGAGACGTACCGGGATGGAGACCGCATACTCGTTCGCGAAGTTCCAGGTCCCGACGGAATTGTCTCTGCGCAGACCTCGGACGAACTGCTCTTCCCGAAGTCCGTCATCTCTCTCGTGACGGACTCCTCGGTCTCAACGCGATATCTCACCGCGTTACTGAATAGCAATCTCTTGGCCTTCGAGTTTCTTGTGACTGGCGAGAAGTCATCGCAGGACCTGTTCCCCCGGATTTCGGGATCGGCTCTTCAGAGACTCTCAATCCATGACACGCCAGCGTCTGTGTTCCTTCAGGAACAGACCCCAATCCGAGCAGCATTATCCGATCTCCAGGAGAGAACCGATCTTGACGACGGAATCTGTGATGACCCCATCGAGACAATCTTGGAAGCACTCTCAGCAGTCATGAAGCGGTGTGGGACCGAACGGCAGACGGTAAACTGCTCGCTGCTCGACTATCTCGGCACGTATGCCGACGGTCACTCCCTCTCCGAGGTCGGCCTCGTCCAACCGCCTGAAGGCGCTACCGACTCGAGCCTCACTGAGACGGCAGAAGACCGCGACAATCTCCGTATCGGCGACGTCAAGCTTCTCCGCGAATCGCCTACGAGCGTCGAAATTCGCCTCACTGTCCGCTACAAGCCGGACACCGAGGACGTCCACGAGACCGACCAGTGGGGGTATACCGAGACCGATTTCGAACCTGCGCTTCGCATTTCGGACCTCACCGAGACGGAGGCCGACCTGATCGAGGCGTTCGTCCCGGTGGCCGTCGACGAGGCGGGTGGCTTCGCGAACTTCCGTGAGACCGCCACCACGACGATGTCGCCACTCGACCGCCTCCGGACGCTCACGCTACCCGCCGTAGACGATGTCCGAGACGGGCTCGAAAGCTATCGCAAGACGACAGCCCGTGCGGCGGAACTGGAGACGACAATGGAACGTACCAACGAACTGATCGACCAAATCGTCTACGAGTTGTACGGGCTGACCGACGAGGAAATCGCAATCGTGGAAGAGGCCGTTGGGGACTGAATCGGACCGAGCTCCAGTCGGTAGAGTCGCGTTTGCGGCTGACGTGGCTTCGGGTCAGGTCACAACCACGCTTGCCGGTGACGAGGCGGAAGTGCAGTAGAGGAGAGGACATTATTTTTGGCGCATGTACGCGGGAGTCTCACAGACGAAGTGGTAGTTCGAGCCCGCGACGGACGGAATACTGCGTAGACGTGGCCAAAGCGTGGGTCTTAACCTCGCCGAACACCCAATAACGTCGATGACTGACGGCGACGTCGCGGCGTTTACACACCTCGGAGCGACGGTTCGCGGGGCGCTCTCCGAGCGGGGCTTCTCGACGCCGACGGCGCCACAGCGACTCGCGATCCCGCCGCTGTCGGCGGGCGAGGACACGCTCGTCATTGCCCCCACGGGGAGTGGCAAGACTGAAACTGCGATGCTACCCGTCTTCGACCACCTCGTCGCTGACCCACCGGAGGGGTTCGGCGCCCTCTACATCACGCCGCTTCGGGCGTTAAACCGCGACATGCGCGACCGCTTAGAGTGGTGGGGCGAGTACTTAGATCTCGAGGTCGACGTCCGCCACGGCGACACCAGCCAGTACCAGCGGGGCAAGCAAGCCGAGAACCCACCGGACGTCCTCGTCACGACGCCAGAGACGCTACAAGCGATGCTTACCGGCGAGCGCCTGCGCGAAGCCCTGTCGGACGTCTCCCACGTGGTAATCGACGAGGTCCACGAGCTTGCGGCCTCCAAACGCGGTGCCCAGCTCGCGATCGGCCTCGAGCGACTGCGGGATCTGGCCGACGGTTTCCAGCGAATCGGTCTCTCGGCGACCGTCGGGGATCCCGAGGAGGTGGGCAACTTCCTCACCGGCGGTCGCCCGTGTATCATCCGCGAGATCGACGTGGGGAGCAACGTCGAGGTGGTGGTCCGCGAACCCGAGGTCACGCCGGAGGACGAGGAGCTCTCCGGGACGCTCGTGACCGACGCCGAGACGGCGAGTCACGTCCGGCTGATTCGGGACCTCGTGGAGACCCACGAGTCGACGCTGATATTCGTCAACACGCGCCAGACCGCAGAAGCTCTCGGCTCACGCTTTGGCGAACTCGACCTGCCGATCGGGGTCCACCACGGCTCGCTCTCGAAGGAGGCTCGGATCGACGTCGAGGATCGGTTCAAAGCCGGCGAGCTGGACGCACTCCTCTGTACCTCCTCGATGGAGCTCGGGATCGACGTCGGCCGGATCGACCACGTGATCCAGTACCAGAGCCCGCGGCAGGTCTCGCGGCTGCTCCAGCGGATCGGCCGGGCCGGCCACCGCCGGGACGAGGTCTCGCGCGGAACGATCGTGACCACGCGACCGGACGACACGTTCGAAGCGATCGCGATCGCCCGCCGTGCCCGCGCCGGCGAGGTCGTGCCGGCCGAGATCCACGAAGGGAGCCTCGACGTGGTCGCCAACCAGATTCCAGGACTCATCAAGAGCCGCGGCGCCACGTTCGTCGAGACCGCTTACGAGACGGTGACGCGAGCCTATCCATTCAGAGATCTCGACCCGGAGACGTTCCGCGAGGTGTGCTCGGAGCTTCACCGCAACCGCATCGTCTGGTTCGACGAGGGCGAGGACCGCCTCGAGACGACCGGTGGCACCTGGCAGTACGTCTACGCGAACCTCTCGATGATCCCTGACGAGTCGACCTACCAAGTGAAAGATATCGCCTCGGGGGGCCGGATCGGCACCTTGGACGAGCAGTTCGTCGTCAACTTCGCCGCGCCCGGCGAGATCTTCGTCCAGCGCGGAGAGATGTGGCGCATCGCCGAGATCGACGACGACGACGGCGTCGTGAAGGTCAGCCCCGTCGAAAACCCAGCCGGCGAGATTCCCTCCTGGGTCGGCCAGGAGATCCCCGTTCCCCAGCCGGTCGCCGGCGAGGTCGGCGAGATCCGCGGCGTCACGGAGCCCCAGCTCGACGCCGGGGCCGACGCCGGGGCCGTCGCCCGCGACCTCGCGACCCGCTACCCGGCCGACGAGACGACCCTCGAACGCGCCTGCGAACAACTCGAGCGCCAGGTCGAAGCCGGCGCGCCGATCCCGGCCGCAGACCGACTTCTCCTCGAACGCGAGGGGCGGACCGCCGTGCTCCACGCCCCGTTCGGTCACAAGGCGAACGAGACGCTCGGGCGCGTGCTCTCTGCGCTTCTCGGCCAGCAAAGCGGTTCGAGCGTCGGTCTCGAGGTCGACCCCTACCGCATCGAACTCGAGCTCCCGACCGCGATCGCAACCAGCGACGTACTCGAGGTGCTCGAGACGACCGATCCAGACCACGTCGAGACGATCGTCGAACTCGGGCTCAAGCGCTCTGACGCCCTCGCCTTCCGTCTCTCGCAGGTCTCGACGAAGTTTGGTGCGTTAAAACGCTGGCAGGGGTCGGGTCGCTTCTCCGCCGAGCGACTGCTCGCGGCCTTAGAGGACACCCCAATGTACGACGAGGCGGTCCGCGAGGTGTTCCACGAGGATCTGGACGTCGACGCCGCGGGACGGATCCTCGCAGAGATCCAGTCGGGCGCACTCGAGATCGAGACTGTCCGCGGTCGAACCCCGGTCGGCCGCGGCGGGCGCTCCTCGGGCAAGGAACTGCTCGCACCGGAGAACGCGGACGCGGACGTCATCGAGACGGTCCGCGAGCGGATTCGGAACGATCGGATCATCCTCGCCTGCACCCACTGCAAGGAGTGGACGGCCCGGACGAAGGTCAAACGCGTCCGCGACCAGCCCGAGTGTCCCGACTGCGGCTCGACCCGCATCGCGGCGCTGAATCCGTGGGCCGACGAGGTCGTCGACGCAATTCAGGCCGCCGAGCGCGACGACGAGCAGCGGGAGATGACCGAGCGGGCCTACCGAGCCGCGAGTCTGGTCCAGAGCCACGGCAAGCAGGCGGTGATCGCGATGGCCGCCCGCGGCGTCGGCCCACACAACGCCGCCCAAATCATCAATAAGCTCCGTGAGGACGAAACCGAGTTCTACCGCGACATTTTGGCAAAAGAGCGCCAGTACGCCCGAACGCAGTCGTTCTGGGACTGAGCGTTTTGGCCAGTTCGTACTGAACGGTTGGACAAAGTCGTACTGAACGAGTGGTCGAGATCGTACAGGTGTCGGCTCGCGACCGGACTCACGAGGCTGTGTACATATCAATCCTTTATATTGTGCCTCACGAAGGACGTCCTATGATCGCGGCTTCCTGTGCCTGCTCGACTCACTACTCGTGGATCGGTTCCCCAACGGAGGCGAGTGCCTGACAGATGCGTCTCTCTCACGCCCTCTCGTCGGTCGCCCGCGCGCTTCGATCGCCCGGCGAGATTCTGCCGTTTTACGTACTCGGCATGGCGGTGCCGGTCATCGTACGCACCCTCCCATTTCTCGCCCTCGGCGTCGTCTGGCTCTATCTCGAAGCGTCGGGTCGCCTCGACCGGCTGCGAGAAGAACTCGCCGCACTCGAGACGCAACCGCCGGATCCAGAGGCAGACCCGGACGCGTTTTTCGACTGGACGCAGGACGTGGCTGGCGTCTTCGAGATCGTGTTCACGCCGGGAGTCGTCGGCGTGCTTGCACTCTCGGTGCTCGCTGCCGTCCTCGTCGGCGTGGGCATCTACGCCGTCGTCGCGGCCGGTCAGATCGCAGCCTGTTTCGGGCAGCTTCGGGCCCAGCAGGGCCTGCTCGCCGGCGTCGTCGGTGCGCGCCGGTTCTGGCTTTCGTTTCTCGGACTCCTCTTGCTGGAGCTGTTCCTCTGGATTGCGGTGACTGCCGTCCTCGGGATCGGCGCCGCGATCGTCGCCGGCCTCCTCGTGCTCGCCACCGATTCGGCACTGCTCGCGGCGCCCGTGGTTCTCCTCGCCGCCCTGTTCTGGATCGCCGCCGCGATAGGCATCCGCGCCCTGTTCGCGTTCGCCCCGGTTGCCGTCGTCGTCGACGACAGCGGAGTCTTCGCCTCCCTCTCGGCGAGTTTCCGGTTCATCCGGGCCAACCCGGTCGACGCGCTGTTTTATTACGTCGTCGCGCTGCTCGGGGTCATCGGAGTCGGCGGCCTGCTCTCGGCACTGACATTTCTCGGCGTCGGCAGTCTCGGATCGCTGCTCTCGGCGCTTCTCGTCCTGCCCGCACTTGACCTCCTGAAGACTACCCTCTATGGCGCCCACCGGGGAACGATCGGAGTTCCGCCGGCTCCCGAGTCGCGGCTGCGATCGCAGTTCGTCGGCGGAATTCGTCACGGAGTAGGCGAGATGGTGACGTTCGTGCGTTCCACCCCCGGAATTCACGGCTTCGTCGCCGCCGTCGGGATCGGCACCTTCGTCCTCGGCTGGATCGCCGCAGCGCCGCTGGCCGAGGTCTTCGAGGCGTCGATCGCCCAGCGAATCGAGGACATTATTCCCCCACAGGCCGCCCTCGAATTCTTCGGGAACAACTGGACCGTTGCCCTGACGACTGCCTTCGGCGGTCTCGCCTTCGCGATTCCGGCCGTGGTCTCGATCGCGTTTAACGGGGTCGTCATCGGTGCCACCGCCCGCCTCGAAGTCGAGCCGATCGAGCTGCTCGCGTTCGTCATCCCACACGGGATCTTCGAGATTCCGGCGATCTTCATCGCCGGGGCTGTCGGCGTCTACCTCGGGATCGTCGGCTGGCGCGCCGTCCGCGGACGTGCTGACGCGGCCACACTCGCCGACGCTCTGGGTCGGTCGTTCTGGGTCCTCGTCGGGGTTGGCGTCGTGCTCGCGGTCGCAGGATTTATCGAGGGATTCGTCAGCCCGTACTACTACCAGCCGTTCCTCTGATCGCCTGCGAGGACGCTCCGATGAGGACCGGTGTTCACGACAATATTATTACTATAGCGTGAGCACGGACCGGTATGCCATCGCTTTCGCTCGGCTACGTTGCCGTTCTCGGGCTGTTCGACTCCTGGACCTCGAAGGGGGAGCGCGCCGAGGAGGCCGACGACGAACTCGAGCTCGTGGCGTCGATTCCTGGCTGCGAACTGCGATCGCCGCCGACCGTCTCGACCGTCGCGGAGGTCAACGAACACGCCGAGTCCGGTGAGCCGATTCTCGTCCCGGTCGTCGAGTGTGAGATAGACGCTGACGAGGAGCCGTCGATGGGTGACGTCTTTCGATACGTTGCGGACGTCTGTGACCGGCTTCGACGCGTCTACGCCGACGCACATGTCCGACAGTTCGACGTCCGGTTCGCGTACGGTCCGGATCGGTTCCTCCGCGGTCGGGAGTGTCGACGGGTCACCGTTCCGCCCGAGATGGCCGAGGAGTTGGCCACAGCAGGGTACGACGCCCGTGATCTGGGTGCCGATCTCGAGGCGGCCGACGACGGCGACTCCGTTACGCCGCCGGTCGTCTGGGGCGACTGTGTCTCCTACACCTCAGGAGACGATATGGCTGCCTACAACGCGGCCACCGGCGGTGCGGGAAGCTGGTGACCACCTGGTTCGTCGGCTACTCGACGGAATCATGTCTCGGATCCGAGGCGAAACGGCCAAACCCGTCCCGCTCCAGTCTCGTGTATGAAGTTCGCCCCCGGCGCGTGGCGGTACGCGCTCGTGCCGCTGCTTGCGGCTCCGTTCGCCCTGCTAATCACCGTTCCAGCTGGAGTCGGGCTGGCACTTCTCGGGCTCGCCGTTCTGGCGTTCTTTCGCGATCCGGAACGAACGACACCACCAGCAGGGACGGTTGCACCCGCCGACGGGAACGTCTCCGTCCTTCGAACCGAGGGCGATCGGACCCGGCTCGGCATCTTCATGAACGTCTGGCACGTCCACGTCGTTCGCGCCCCGTTTTCTGGAACCGTCGTCGACGTCGAACACGTTTCGGGTGCGAACAAACCCGCCTTCTCGAAGGACTCGGACCGAAACGAACGCGTCCACGTGACGGTCGACCTCGACGAACCCGGACGCCTGGGACCCGACGTTGCCGACGAGGCAACGGTGACCTTCGTCGCCGGCGCGTTCGCCCGCCGAATTCACCCCTACGTCGAGTCGGGCAACCGACTCGCCCGTGGCGACCGACTCGGTCACATCGCGTTCGGGAGCCGCGTCGACGTGCTCTTTCCGGCTGGCGTCTCGCCTGCGGACGTTGCTGTCGAGCGTGGGGAGGCGACAACCGCCGGCGAGACTGTGGTTCTCCCGAACCAGAGAACACCCGCGAGGTCCGAGTGACGTCCTGTCTCGGAGACAACGTTATTTCCGTTCCGACCCTGAACCCGATGGGAGTTTCCATCGTAACTCCTCGAATCATGACCCAGACCTCTGCTACAGATATCACTGCGGCGTTCGAACACGACCTCACAGATCTCGTCGCGACGGCGTTCGGTCGGGGTGCCGTCGTCGAGGGCGAGTGGCGGGTTGGATTCCCCGTTTCGGGGACGCCCGAGTGGACGGTAACGATCCAAAAACACGAACCAGCCGACGCACCCAAATACGAACCCGAATTCCTCAGCAAATGACCGGTAATGGATCTGTACCATTTCATTTCCAGCCATATTCCGGCACAACAAAGGTTATACTGACGGGGGCCACACGTCCATCTGTACTCCGCTGAAGTCGCAATGTGAGACCCGTCGGTAGCAGCTCGCGTAGGTGCAGTACGGAGGAATAATGAAGCCAGAAGCCCGAAATCCGCAGAATCCCGCGGTCGAGAGTCCGGAAATTACCCCCACGGAACTGTTCGCGACGCTGTCGTCGGATCGACGCCAGTACGCCCTGTCATATCTCGCACAGAAACCGGCTGCAATTCCCCTCGGCGATCTCGCCGAGTACCTCGCGGTGACAGAAAACCGGCGATCGTACGAGTGGTACCAGCGCATCCTCGTCGACTTACACCACCAACACTTGCCGTACTTGGCGGACGTCGGTCTCGTGCGGTACGACGACCAAACGGAACTCGTCGAGCTCGCAGTCGATCGAAGCGTCGTCGACCCGTATCTGCGACTGGCGCGACGCGACCAGTAAGTCGCCTCGACCGGCCGGTGTGACCGATTCCGACTCGAAACACCTTCTGTACACTACTGAGACGAGTACCAACCCATCGAATCCCAGGATACGAGCTACGGTCCTCGCTCTCGGGTCGCGGCGTCGGTCACCGACTCGAACGCTGTCGACCCACACTGACAGCCCTGCGGGCTGCCGATGGGGAGAATCTCTTCGTTTGCGGTCCTCCGCGCTGCAAACACGGAGCCACAGGCCGTACAGGTTGCCATCAGTTTCTCTCCGTTCCCTCCTGCGTTCACACTCCCTGTACTTCCGACACCGCTATAGCCTGCGTGTCACGGTACCGTGACGGTCTCGTCGCCAGTTCAGTCTGGGCGCCGTTGCACTCCAACGTGTCCGGCTGACCGATCAGGAGCCGCTGGGTTCGGTCTCGGCGATCGCGTCCTCGATGTGGCGGTGCTCGATGACGACCTCGTCGGCCTGGTCGTTCGCCACCTTCGGCCCGTGAGCCTCGGCAACCTCCCGGATGGCACGCATCGAGGCGTTTCGAACGATCGCTTCGAGATCCGCACCCGTGTACCCCTCCAGTTCGGCGGCTACCTCCTCAACGTCGACGTCGTCGGCCAGGGGCTTGCCCCGGGCGTGGACCGAGAGAATCTTCGTTCTTGCTTCCCGGTCGGGTTCGGGGACGAGGACGTGCGTGTCGAGTCGGCCCGGTCGGAGCAGTGCCGGATCGAGGTACTCCTTGCGGTTCGTCGCGGCGAGTACCACCAGATTGGGGTTCTCGCGCATTCCGTCGAGTTCGGTGAGCAGCTGTGAGACGACCCGCTCGGTCACCTCGTGACTCTCGCCGCGCGCCCCGGCGATGGCGTCGATCTCGTCGAAGAAGACGATCGAGGGGGCCGCCTGGCGGGCACGCTCGAACACCTTCCGGACCGCCTTCTCGGACTCACCGACGTAGCGATCGATGATTTCGGCGCCGTCGACCCGGACGAAGTTGACGTCGGTCTCGCCGGCCAGCGCCCGCGCGAGCAACGTCTTCCCGGTCCCCGGCGGGCCGTACAGCAGGACGCCGGAGGGCGGTTGGGTGTTCGTCTCCTCGAAGAGCCGGTCGTAGGTCAGCGGCCACTCGACCGACTCCCGGAGGGTCTGTTTTGCGTCCTCGAGTCCGCCGACGTCGTCGAAGTCTGTCGTCGGCGACTCCGCGACGTACTCGCGCATCGCCGAGGGCTCGACGGCCGCAAGCGCCGTGTCGAAGTGGGCTTTCGTCACCCGCGGATCGCGGTTCCACTCCGTACGTTCCTCGGCGTCAGCCGGGCGCTCCCGGATCGCGGCCATCGCCGCCTCGCTGGCCACCGCGTCGAGATCGGCCCCGACGAAGCCGTGCGTTCGCGCTGCGAGCGTCTCGACGCTGACGTCGTCGTCCAGAGGCATTCCGCGGGTGTGAACCTGGAGGATCTCGCGGCGCCCTTCCTCGTCGGGAACACCGATTTGGATTTCGCGATCGAATCGCCCGCCTCGGCGCAGGGCGGGGTCAATCGAGTCGACGCGGTTGGTCGCCCCGATGACGATGACCTCGCCACGAGCGTCGAGTCCGTCCATCAGCGTCAGCAGCTGGCCGACGATCCGGTTCTCGGCGTCGCCGTCGTCGTCGCGGGTACCGGCGATCGAGTCGATCTCGTCGAAGAAGACGATCGCTGGAGCGTTCGCCTCGGCTTCCTCGAAGACCTCGCGCAGTTGCTCTTCGGACTCGCCTTTGTACTTCGACATGATCTCCGGCCCGGAGATCGTCTCGAAGGTAGCGTCAACCTCGTTGGCCACCGCCCGGGCGATCAGCGTCTTCCCGGTGCCGGGCGGACCGTACAGCAGGACCCCGGAAGGCGGTTCGACGCCCATCCGTTGGAAGAGCTCCGGTTCGGAGAGCGGAAGCTCGATCATCTCTCGGACCTGCTCTAACTCCTCGTCCAGCCCACCGATGTCCTCGTAGGTGACTCCCGTCGTGGGCTGTTGATCGCCACTGGCTTCGGGTGGTGACGGTGGGGCAGCCTCTCCCGGGGCGTCAGACGCCTCCGCGTCCGCGTCACCCTGACTGGTTCCCGGCCTGACGAGTCGAATCTCGGTCGAGTTCGTAATTCTGACGTCGCTGCCCGGATCCGTGTCGGTGACGGTAAACGGCTCGGCGGCGACGCCCTCGATTCTGATCTGCTCGCCGGCTTTCACCGGTCGATTGCGAAGCTTCTGGGTCGCGACGCGCTCGGCCAGGCGACACTCCGCCTCCGACAGCGCCGCCGGTGCGGCGAGCGTGACCCGGTTGGCGCCGGGGATCGCCGTCGTATCGACCGCCCGCACGGAGACGGTATCGCCGACGTGGACACCGGCGTTGGCCCGCGTATCGCCGTCGATCTGAATCACGTTCTCGGGGACCGACGGATCCGCCGGCCACAGCTTCGCTACCGTCTCCTCTGCGCCCTCGATGGCGACGGAGTCGCCGCTCAGCACGCCGAGCGTCCGTCGGGCGAGTTCGGGTATGCGCGCGACGCCTCGACCGGCGTCGCGTTTTTCGGCGGCGCGGACTGTCAGGCTCACCGCCGTCTCCGACTGGCTCATACCCTCCGTTCCGTCCCTGCACCCTTGAGAATTTCCGTCCCGGCGCTCAGTCGAGGCGCGCTCGGTGTTCGGCCGCCAGCTCGGCGGCCCGCTCTCTCGTGTGAGCCGTCTCCCAGCGCACCTGCTCGCCGTCGTCGTACGCAAGTGCTGTCTTCAGTTCGTCTCGGAGGACGCCGGAGCCGACACTCTGGACGACTCCCTCACCGTCTCCCAGTTCGTAGACACCGGGCCGGTCCGGTGCCCGAGCGACCGTCTCCCGATCCAGCGCTCGCCACTGCTTTCGGAGCGGCATCACTCCTCACCCGATTCTGCCGCGTCCAGTTCGACCGGCTCCGTCTGGCCTCCGTCACCAGCCACGTCGTCGCTGGCATCGTCCTCGGGAACGATCTCGTAGGCGTGTTCGCTCATCTCGTCTTCCGCGAAGACGAACACCCGGCCCTCGACCGCGTCGTGGTCGACGTCAACTCGGACCGAATACCCCTCCGTCGAGACGGTCACGCCGGGGAACAGCACTTCTTCGTCGTCGCCCTCGAGCAACACGCGACCGACGCCGGTCGACTCCAGAATCTCGTCGTGGGTGTCCCGATCGTTGACGTAGGTCATGACGCCCTCGATCCCGTCCGGATCGGTGACGAGCACGTGGACGTGTTTCCCCGGCGGCGTCGTAATCGCCCCCGAGACCGGGTCGGGCGGGCCGTGGTAGAAGGTGTCCCGTCCGTCGAGATACTCGACGACCACGCCCCCCTCGACGAAGTCGACGCCGACGGTACTGGGTGCGACGTTCGAGCGGAAACTCATACCGGCGTCTTCGACCGGCGCGAGGAAAAGCGGTCGGGTTCGACCGTTCCCTCCCGGAGTTCCCGGCGCGGATCGCCAGCCGTAAGTAGTCGCTCCGAGAGACGTGGGGTATGGACGGCCGCGCTGTCGCCCCTGCCGCCGGAACGGTTCTCAACGCCCTGGCGACGGGCACCGGATCCGCGTTTGCGATCGACCTCGAGACCACGGCTACGGTCGAGTTGACCAACGACGGCGAGATCGAGGCGACGATCGACGGTCAGCCCGACGCCGACACAGCCTTGATCGAGCGATGTGTCGCGCTCACGCTCGCCGAATACGCCGACGACGCCGGTCTCGCCGAGTCGGCGGTCGGCGCCCAGGTGCGAACCGAGAGCGAGGTGCCGATGGCCTCCGGACTCAAGAGTTCGAGCGCGGCGGCCAACGCGACGGTGCTTGCCACCCTCGATGCGCTAGAGTTGGTGGATGCCGTCGAGCGAATCGACGCCTGCCGCCTCGGCGTCCGGGCCGCCCGCGAGGCGGGCGTTACGGTCACCGGTGCATTCGACGACGCGAGCGCGAGCATGCTCGGCGGCGTCACGGTCACTGATAATACAGCTGACGAACTGCTCGCCCGCGAGCCAGTCGACTGGTCGGCGTTAGTCTACACGCCACCGGAGCAATCGTTCAGCGCCGACGCCGACGTCAGCGCTTGCGAGCGGATCGCACCAGTCGCGGCAGTCGTTTCCGAGCTCGCCCTCGCCGGCCGCTACGGCGAGGCGATGACCGTAAACGGGTTTGCCTTCTGTGGCGCACTCGGCTTCTCCACCGAGCCGATGCTCCAGGCGCTGCCCGACGTGACCGGCGTCTCGCTTTCCGGAACCGGGCCGAGCTACGTCGCGGTGGGCGAACGCGAGACGCTCGAGACGGTCCAACAGCGGTGGGATGAGCGCGACGGAACGACACGATTACTGCAGACGCGAACCGACGGGGCACGAACGAGATGACACCAGATACCAACGATTCGACCGGTAGCGAGCGGCGAACGCCCGAGGAGATGGATCTCGACGAGTTACGCGATGAGATCCGCTCGATCGATCGGGAGATCGTCGAACTGATCGCCCAGCGAACCTACGTCGCTGACACGATCGCCGCGGTCAAAGACGAGAAGGATCTGCCGACGACCGACGAGCAACAGGAACAGCAGGTGATGGATCGCGCCGGTACCAACGCCGAGCAGTTCGACGTCGACGCGAATCTGGTGAAAGCGATCTTCCGGCTGCTGATCGAACTGAACAAGGTCGAGCAAAGGGAAAATAGATAAGCACTACACAGGTTTTCGAGGGCGTGTCCCACTTGATCAGCGATCAGAAATTTTCCGGTTGCTGTTGAGTTAGTTCGTATCGAATGATTTGAGCAGTAGACCGATCACCGGGGCCAGCGGACACTACATGTGCGAACTTTTTCTGCGTCGGGTTCGCCGCAGGCGAACCGCTCGCGCAAAAACTTCGATGAAAAAGGCCGCTCGCTCCCGTTGGTCGCTTGCGTGTGCAGCGTTTGTGGCTCGACCGTAGCGATAACGTCTCCACTATACTAGTCGTAGCAGATACTTCAGTCCAGTCCGAGGCTCAGTTTTAATGCTTCGTCCACTGTCTCCATCGTTTCCGTGTCGAGACCTCCAACCACCGAGTGAATCCGCTTTTCCATGGAGACGACACGAATCTGGTCGAGACGGATCGAGGAATCTTTCTCGAAGGGCGACTCTGCTGCTTTGACAAGAACCTCGAACGGATAGCCTCGATACGTCCCAGTCGCAGGGGCAACGATAGTCGTACTGGCGTTTTTATTCCCGACATCGTTCTGAACGACTACTGCAGGACGGGTCTTTTTCATCTCGTGCCCTTCTGCTGGATCAAGGCGAACGATAACGACGTCACCGCGACGAACCTCCGTATCCTCGCTCATTCATCCAGCCCGCTCCACGCTTCGTCCGACGCTTCATCCCACTCGTCCGCAAGTTCTTCCGCGCTCTCAGAAGCCTCGCGATACGCGGCAGCCAGTTCGTCCTCGTCAGGATGATCAGATTCTACGTCGACGACAGCGACGGTTACACGCTTGTTCGCGTACTCCGTCCCGAGATAGATTCGGCCTCGGTCGTCAGTCTCGTTGGTCTGAAGGTCTCGCACATCCACTTTCGTCATGTTACTGGCTAGATTCTACTACCGAATAAGACTTGCCCACTATTACCCACGGCAGATATTTTCGATGGATCCTACCATGGATTTCATCTACTTGAACACGGTCGAGCAGCGTGAGAATAGGTAGTCAATAAGACCGTACGTCGAGGCTGTCGATACGCCCAAAGTGCTTGGTGTTTCTAGTGATAACCGGGTCATCGTTGAGAAGCGCCGTCGCAGCGATAACACAGTCCTCTCGCTCAATCCGTTCGCCGTCATCGATTAGCTCACCCGAGAGTTTTCCGGCTTTTCGCATCACGGTGTGGTCGGCACTCACGACGTGTTTCGTTTCCAGTATCTCGAGAATTCGCTCTCGCTTCGTCTCCGGCGTTTGAGACCGAGCAACGCCTTCGTAGAGTTCCAAAACCGTCACGGAGGACACTTTTTGCGGCCGTGCTTCTTTTTCGACGATATCGAGAAGTCGTTTTGCGTTTTCGTCACCACGTAATAGGTCGATAATGAATGATGTGTCCTGAATCATTCTGACGTCTCGTCGATTACGGCCTCGTCTAACTCCGCCGTAAGACGGTCACTTCGTTCTCTGGATTTCGTTCGTCCCTCCTCGATAGCGGTCTCGAGGTCTGCCGCCTCATCCTCGGAGAGAATTCCTGTAACCTCGTTCCACGATCGTTCTCCAGCAAGGCGCTTGACGGTTTCACTGAAGCTTTCCCCCTCTTTCTTTCGGGCCCTCAACCGCTCGTAGGCTTCCTCGTCGAGTGAAATCGTTTTTGTCGCCATTGTAGTACACAGTACTACATGCACGCTTAAAAATACTGGCGCAAATCCCATCCCGAATTGGCTCGGTGCAACGTAGCGAAAACCGGCAAAGTACACGAAACAGTGTAACGTGAGCTAGAGAGCTGAACAAGGTCGTGCAGCGCGAAAATCGATAGTAGCGGTGGTGACGCCACGGCCTCTTCTCTCACCAAACGAGTGCGTTTAGCAACACCACGAGGATTGCCAGAAAGAGGTGCTCGCCGTCGACGACGAACCCGTAGTACAGCGCCCCCCGGTCGGACGTCGCGAAGGGAATGTACGCGCCGACGTAGGCGTTAAACGCGAGCAAGGCGAGAAATGGCGCCGACAGGAAACCGGCGAGGACGGCCCCGAGAACGACCGCGGCGGCGAAGAGGTTGATCGCCTGCGAGACGCGGCGAGTCGCCGCCGGCCCGTACCTGTTGGGAACCGTCTCGATTCCCCGGGCCAGATCGCCCACCATATCCTTGATGTCGAAGATAGCGGCTGCGACCGTCAGCATGACCGTGACGTAGCTGGCGAAAAACAGGAGTTCTGGATCGGTGAGCACGCCATAGTAGGCACCCACGCCGAGGGGGATCGCGCCCCAGGCGATGCCGACAGTGAGGTTCTTGACGAGAAACGCTCGCTTCAGCCGCAGCCAGGAGTACGCGACCGCGACGAGAAGCGGCAGGGCCAAAAACGGCGTCCAGGGGCGCGCGGCGACGGCTGCGACCCCGACTGCGAGAAGGTATCCGAGGATCCCGAGTGCAAACCAGAACCGGCCGTACCGCCTGGTGAATGCAGCGCGTCCGGGGACGTTTCGCTCGTCTTCTTCGACGTCGGTGAGCCGGTTGACGCTGTAGACGAACAGCGTGACCGCGAAGACGACGAACAGCGGAATCGGATCGATCGGCAGTGAGAGCAACACCATCGTCGTGATCGCGACGCTCGTGGCGCCGGCCGAGATGAAGAGGTTGCTGTGGACGAGAGCCAGTAGAGCACGCTTTAGCACCGACGCCCCTCTCGGGACCGATCGGCGGTGGATATCCACGGTTCGTCTCCTCGCCTGCGGATTGGGACCTGAATTGTTTAACTCTTCTACCGTCGACTCGACCGCCAATGCGTCGATCGGACGAGCAGGCACCACCCCGGCCGCAGGCTATGTCACGACGCTGCCGAGGTGTTTGTCAACTTTTATCGTGTGCAACGCGCTCGCTCGGACGTTTCGACACTACTAATTGCGCAGTTGCGAAAGTACGCGACGAACCCACACATGAAGCTTCACGAGTATCAGGCGAAGCAGGTCTTCGCTGACACGGGGATTCCGACCCCGCCGTCGCAGCTCGCTGACGACGTCGACGGCGTCTTGGCTGCAGCCAACGAGGTCGGATATCCGGTCGCGATCAAGGCGCAGGTACAGGTCGGTGGCCGCGGGAAGGCTGGCGGAATCGAGCTCGTCTCGAACGACGAGGAAGCCCGCGAGGCGGCCGATGCGATCCTCGGGATGGACCTCAAAGGCTACCACGTCGACCGCGTGCTCGTCGAGGGGGCCGTCGACTTTACCAACGAGCTCTACGTCGGGATCACGATGGACCGCGGCGAGGGCAAGCCCGTCGCGATGGTCTCGACGAAAGGCGGTGTCGACATCGAGGCTGTCGCCGAGGAGACGCCCGGCGCGATCGCCCGCGAACACATCGACCCCGCGTTCGGCATGCACCCCTACCAGGCCCGGAAGGCCGTCTACGACGCCGGTGTCGATCCCGCCATCGCGCGAGACGTCTCGAGCGTTCTCACGACGCTCTACCAGCTCTGGGAGAGCCGGGACGCCTCGGACGTCGAGATCAACCCCCTCATGGTCACCGGAGACGACGAGGTCGTCGCCGCAGACGCCGTCATGAACGTCGACGAGGACGCGCTGTTCCGCCAGCCCGAGCTGGCCGAAATGGAAGCCGAGGCCGCAAGCGGCGACGCACTCGAGCAGAAAGCCGACGAGTACGACTTCGACTACGTCCGCCTTTCGGGCGACGTCGGCATCATCGGCAACGGCGCCGGTCTCGTCATGACGACCCTCGACCTCGTCGACTACTACGGCGGCGAGCCCGCGAACTTCTTAGACGTCGGTGGCGGCGCGAAGGCCGACCGCATCGCGAACGCCCTCGACATGGTGTTCTCCGACGACAACGTCGACTCGGTCGTCTTCAACATCTTCGGCGGGATCACCCGCGGCGACGAGGTCGCCAAGGGAATCAACGAGGCACTGGGGCAGTTCGACGAGATTCCCAAGCCGGTCGTCGTCCGACTGGCCGGGACCAACTGGGAAGAAGGGATGGAGATTCTAAACGAAGACCTCGTGACGGTCGAGCAGACCTTGGAGGATGCAGTACAGCGTGCCGTCGCGTACGCTGAGGAGGTGAACGCATGAGCGTACTAGTCGACGACGAGACGCGTGTCGTGGTACAGGGAATCACCGGCGGAGAAGGTAAGTTCCACGCCGAACAGATGATCGAGTACGGAACCAACGTCGTCGCCGGCGCGGTCCCCGGGAAGGGCGGCCAGGAAGCCGCTGGTGTCCCGGTCTACGACACCGTCGACCAGGCCGTCGAGGAGGAAGACGCCGACACGTCCGTCATCTTCGTGCCGCCGGCGTTCGCCGGCGACGCAATCTTCGAGGCCCTCGATACGGACCTCGACCTCGCGGTCGCGATCACCGAGGGCATCCCGACTCAGGACATGGCGCGGGTGAACAAGCGTCTCTCGGAGACCGACACGCGACTCATCGGTCCGAACTGTCCCGGCCTCATCACGCCCGGCGAGGCGAAACTCGGCATCCTCCCCGGAAACATCTTTTCGGAGGGGAACGTCGGCCTCGTCTCCCGATCCGGCACCTTGACCTACCAGGTCGTCGACAATCTCACCAACCGCGGCATTGGCCAGACCACCGCGATCGGCATCGGTGGCGACCCAATCATCGGGACGGACTTCGTCGACGCTCTCGAGCTCTTCGAGAACGACCCCGACACCGACGCCATCGTCATGTGCGGTGAGATCGGCGGCGAGGACGAAGAGGAAGCCGCTGCGTTCATCGACGCGCACGTCGACACGCCCGTTGCCGGCTTCATCGCCGGTCGTACGGCGCCCCCAGGAAAGCGGATGGGTCACGCCGGCGCGATCGTCTCCGGCTCCGGTACGGGGACAGCAGAGAGCAAGATCAACGCACTGAACGACGCCGGCGTTCCCGTCGGTGACACGCCCGAAGAAGTCGCCGACCACGTCGAGTCGTTCCTCGAGTAAGCAGTTCGGTCTCGGTTTTTCTTGCGACCGGCAACCGTCCGTAGCGGAGGTGGCCGTCCTTCCTCTCAGAACGGTAGTGCAGATCGCAGACGAGCGAAGACACCGCCGGAGCTGCTCTCCTCGACTGTGGTCGACCCGTCGGATTCGTTTTCGGTGGTCTGGCCGTCACCACTCTTGGCGGTCTGGCCGTCACCACTTTTGGCGGTCTGGCCGTCACCGCTCTTGGCGGTCTGGCCGTCACCGCTCTTGGCGGCTTGATCGTTACCGGCCGAGCTCGCATCTTCTGCGCCCTCATCAGTTCCTGCCTCACTAGCACCTGTCTCCTCGTCTGACGGGTCGTCAGTCACGCTCGCGTCTTCGGCCTCGTCGGAGTCTCGGGAGGCGCCAGCCTCACCGCCCTCGTCAGCAGGCGCTTCCGACGGCACAGCATCCCTTGTCCCCTGGGTGTCCCCTGGCGCTGACTCCGAATCCTCGACCCACTGGAACCCGTCGTCAGCCGAGCCACCTGTCTTCTCGCCGCCGTTTGCGTCGTCGTCCGTCTCGGTCCGCGTACTGGACGGGTCGACGTAGCTAAAGCCGTTCGTGTCTCCCTCTTCCTCGCGGTCGTCCGGATCGTCGGTAGTGGTATCCATCGGTGTCTTTCGATGCCAACGGTGGCGTTGGTTGGCGTCTCACAGCGCATCGAGTTAAATTCTTGTGCTGCCTCGAGCGCTCGTCGCCACGAACGCGAACCGTGAGAGTAAAAACGGGGGACAGACTCCCTTCAGGAGAATGGAAGACCGCGGGTTCGACCTTGGATCGGCCGCCCTCCAGCAGCCGACACCCGACCGCAGACGCACGATTTCCCCGGCAGACCGGGTTGCCGAGCGGGGACGCTTCGCGCCACCCGCAGACGGCAGTCTCCCGGTTCTGGACGCCGACGAATCACTCGTATTCGCGTCGGACAACTATCTCGGATTGACTGCCGATGAGCGGATTCAGGATGCCGCCTGTCAGGCCGCAACAGCGGTCGGTACCGGTGCCGGAGCCAGCCGAACTGCGACCGGTGACACCCTCGTTCACCACGACCTGGAGGATCGCCTCGCCGAGATCACGGACACCGAACGGGCACTCTCGTTTTCCTCGCGGTACACGGCAACCATCGGGACGATCACGGCCCTCGACCCGGACGTCATCTTCACCGACGAGCGCAATCACGCAAGCATCGCCGACGGCTGTCGCCTCGCAGACGCCACAGTCGTCACCTACGCTCACGGCGACGTGGACGCGCTCGACGCCGCCCTCGCTCAGCAGGCTGAACGCGCCGAGTGCGACGAGTCGTGGCTCATCGTCACGGAGACGGTTTTCGGTGCTGACGGCTCGGTCGCACCGCTTGCAGCGATCTGTGACGCTGCCGAGAGCTACGGCGCCTGGATCGTCGTCGACGAGTCTCACGCGGTCGGACTCTACGCCGCCGGCGGCGGCGTCGTTCAGGCGGAGACGCTCGCAGACCGTGTCGACGTCCAGCTGGGTGCCCTCTCGAACGCGCTGGCCAGCCAGGGCGGATACGTCGCGGGGACCGATACGCTGATTAGCCACCTCCTGTCTGAGTCGCGGCCGTTTACCGCCGTGGCCGGGCTCGCTCCGACCGCAGCCGCTGCGGCCAGCGAAGCGTTACACGTCGCCCGCCACGAGGATCTCCGGGAACAGCTATGGGAGAACGTCGCACACATGCGAGATGGGCTCGAGTCCCTTGGCCTCACCGTACTCGGCGACTCCCAGATCCTGTGTGTGTTGACCGGTGAGGAGCGCGATGCGTGTGCACTCGCAGACGGCCTCCGCGAACGGGGCATCGCTTCGCTGCCAATCTGCCCGCCAACTACCCCCACCGGTGCCAGCGGACTCCGACTCACGCCGATGGCGACCCACACTGAAGGCGATATTCGTGCCTGTCTCGAGGCCATACAGGCCGCCGGCTCGGAGATCGGCCTCTATTGATCTCGTCGACGGGGACGGCTTCGCTCAGAAGAACTCGTCTAGTCCCGACTGATCCTGGTCGGTCCCCTCTGCATCTCCCGTGGGGGATTCCTCGTCGCTGGTGCTCCGCTCGATTCCATCGTCGTCGTTCTCGGCCCCGTCTCCGTTGAGCATCGCCTGGCCCGACTCGCCGTCAGTCGCCTCACTATCCTCGAGATCCGCGTTTCCGCCACGCGTCGCGTTCTGGAAGGCGGTGCCCGAATTGTCGACTGCCGTCGTGAGCCGGCGTTCCTCGGCGTCCGCGACGATGGATTCGACCTTGTTCGTGGTCGCGCCGCTTCCCGTGACGAACGACACGTCGTCCTCGTCTAACTCGTAGGCCGCCGCCATCGACACCGTCAGCTCGCGGTTGCGACAGTGGTGGGTCATCGCCGCGAGGTACGGCACGATCTCCCGGCGGGCGGTGGCGACGCTCGTCCCCTCGCGTTCAGCGATTCGCTCGGCTATCGCGTCGCGGGTGTCGCGTTTGCCCCGCGTGCGGCCGAGCTTCGACCAGTAGCTCGGCGGGCCGTAGCGGGTCCACCCGCCCTTTGGCTCCCGGCGCGAGGCGGCGACGCCAGCGGTCATGTTGTCCGTCGCGTAGCGCCAGTAAGAGTAGTTTTGCGTGGCCCGAACGCGGCCGAGCCACCGGTCGGCGTTCGCGAGGAACTCGTAGGCGTCTGCCAGTTCGGCACCTGCGTAGTCTTTCGGGACGTTGTCCTCGATCCAGTTTAGCAGCTCGTCGGGCGTCTCGTCGACGTCGTAGGACGCCCGCAGCGCCCCCTCGGCGCCCTCCTCTTTGATCAAGGCGTCGAGGAAGTCGAAGATCCCCTCGGTGGTGTCGCGCTCGCTCGTGACGACGTCCTCGACGGACAGCATTTCGGCCGTCTCGGCGACCGCTTGGAGGTCGTTGACCGCCGACCGGAGGTCCCCACTGGTCGACTCGGCGATCTTCTCTAAGGCTGCATCCTCGTACTCGATCCCCTCCTTGCGGCAGATGTCTCGGAGGACGGGGACGATCGATCGCTTCGAGACGTCGCGGAACTCGATCGTCTCGCAGGCGTTTCGTAGCCCCTGGCTCATGTCGTAGAACTCGTTGGCGACGAGGACGATCGGCTGGTTGGCCGACTTGACGACACGGGTGACCTCGCGGGCCCCGCCGTAGTCGGCGTTTCCGTGGAAGTTGTCCGCCTCGTCTAAGATCACGAGCCGCCGGCCGGCCTCGCCGCCGGTCAGCGTCCCGCTCTTTGCGGCTTCGCCCGCGACGCGTTCGATCACGTCCGCCTGGCGGTCGTCGCTGGCGTTTAACTCCATGACGGGCCAGCCCATGTCGGCGGCCAGCGCGTGGGCGGCCGAGGTTTTTCCGACACCAGGGCTACCGTGGACGATCACCGCCTCCCGGTGGTCGTCCCAGGACTCGGCCCACTCGCGGAGTTTGTCGCGGGCCTTGTTGTTGCCGCGTACCTCCGACAGCGTCGTCGGCCGGTAGGTTTCGGTCCAATCGCTCATTGGCGGTGGTTGGGCCGAGTCGCGTTTAGTGGTTCCGGAGCGTGAGCATCAGGTCGACCGGTATCGGATTCCTAGTCACTCTCTGGGATGGCGTAATAGCGCGATCGTTGTCCACATCGACGCTGAGAAGACGTGTGCGAGGGCGCTCAGGTACAGCCCGAGCGAGGCGAACGTCCCCGAGAAGATAAATAAGATCATCCCAGTCGGAACGCTCGTTGAACGCGGCACCGTCGACTCAGGATTGATAATCGTCGGCGTGAGCAATAGCGCCATCGTAAACCCACCGAGTGTGAATACGATGTCCTGCCAAATCATGGCAGATATTGCCGGAGATTGTATATAGTTGTGGCGGTCTCCCGAGAGACTAGCTTACTTGGCCGTTTGAACCCCTCCTTGGCTCAGAGAGACAGGGAGCTATCCGTCTCAGTAACGGGGTTTCAACAGAGCGAAATCTGTGTGTTTGTAACGACCGAACCCCAGTAGACAGCGTAGGGACGCTCCTGAAAAAAGAGCAGCAGTTAGTCAGCGCTACCATCAGTTGCCGGCAGTGTAAACGAGAATTCCGTCCCATCCCCGGGTTCGGATTCAACCCAGATGTCGCCGCCGTGGCGCTCGACGATCCGCTCGCAGAGCGCCAGACCGATGCCGGTTCCCTTCCGTTCTGTTGTGCCGTGTAGTCGCTGGAATACCTCGAAGATTCGGTCCTGATCGCCAGCGTCAATCCCAATTCCGTCGTCACGAACTGAGATGACCCATTTTGTGCCGCGTCGCTGTGCAGTCAGGTGAATGAGTGGTCGACCATCACCGCTATACTCGATAGCGTTGTCCACCAAATTCTGAAACACCTGTCGCAGCTGGTCGGGGTCGCCCTTGACGCGGGGAAGTGAGTCTGTCGTGATTTGGGCATCGCTGTCCTCAATTTTCACCTGGAGGTCATTGTAGACATCTTCGACCACGTCATTCAACTCAATCGGTTCCAGCTGGTGGCCTTGTGTTTCGACGCGTGAATACTGAAGCAAGCCGTCGATCATCGTACGCATTCGGTCTGCCCCATCAACAGCGAAGTCTAGGAATTCTTGCCCTTCCTCGTCAAAGTCGTCCTCGTATCGACTTTCGAGCAGCCGAAGATACGAGGAGACCATCCGTAAGGGTTCTTGGAGGTCGTGGGAAGCCGCATATGCGAATTGCTCTAATCGCTCATTGGACGCTTCGAGGTCGGCAACCAACTGCTCGAGTTCCCGTTGATACTGGTGGCGCTCAATTGCCTCTGCAAGGACGTTCGCAACGCTCTGGACGAACGAGACGTCCTCGTCCGAGAACTCCCGACGATCAGTGTCGTGTACACCGAGGATTCCCCATGGCCCGCCGAAGGGGCCGATGATCGTGCTAACCCCACTCAAGACGTTGTGAGACGTCAGTAGGTCCGGTCCGCTGAATCGGCTCTCAGTAGAGAGGTCAGAGACAACTACCGGCTCTTCGGATCGCAGCGTGTAGCCAGCTTGAGAGTCGTCCTCGTCTGCGCCGACGGTTGCGTTCCCGGCGATGCCGTCGTCCCAGCCGACACCCTGTCGAAGTAACAACTCGCGATCATCAGAATCAAGGTCAAGTACCTTGCAGTACTCGGCGTCTAATACTTCGGCCACTAGGCAGGTCGCTTCCTGCATGAGGTCGTCAAGATCATCAGTTTCGAGTGCAGTTTGGCCGAGATCGGCGACGGTCTGTTGTTGGGTAGCCCGGTGTGACAACTCACTCTCGCGTTTTTTCCGATCAGTCACGTCTCGTCCGACCCCGACTAGCACTGTCTCTCCGTCAGGGTTTTCGATCGTTGAGGCAGCGAACTCGTACGGAATGTGCGCCCCACCTTTGGTACACAGTTGCGCTTCAACCTGCGTGTTCCCCATTTCAAATCCCTCCTCAACTGCGTTCGCAATCGTCTGCTGAGATGGCTCGTCGAAAAAGTCCTGTGCAGACATTGATGCGATTTCCACATCGGAATAGCCCGAGACTTCACACAGCGTCTCGTTCCATCGCTGAAGGCTGCCGCTCACGTCAAGCACGTAGAAGAGATCGTCGATGCCGTTCAGCATGTCGTTAGTGTATTTCTGATACCGTTCGAGTCGGTAGTTTGCCTGTTCGAGTCGATCCACCGTGTCTTCGAGCTCGATCTGTGTCTGGCGGAGAACGTCGTTACGCGCTTGGAGTTCATGGGCCCGTGTCTTTGCCCGGCTGTCGTGAACGCCCACGGCAAAGCCCGCAACACTGGCGAGCCCTGTGAGGATCGGCGGAGCCTGTGTGGAAACGCTCTCTCCAGGTTGGAGATGATACACGACGAGGAGGGTAGCCATGAGACTGAATCCGGCGAGACACCAGCTGACGATACCGGGATAGTATTCAGGGGCGATATCGGTCCGTGAGAGTCGATATGCTCCGAAAACAAGGACGAGGCCCGGACCAGCAATCAATAGGCAGATAAGAAGGGTATTTACCACTGGTACGCCCTGGCCAGTCTCGGAAAAGAGCCATCCTGCACCAAACACAATGTATAGACCGCCGAGAACGCCGAGAGCGCGCCTGGGGCCAACTGTAGACACGAGGCGCTTCCAAGAGAACACTTTATGTTCGTAAGGCAGATAGCCGCCTTGGGCTTTACGATGACCATTGCCAATTCTCACTGGAGACGCAGCAGTAGGTATAGGATAGACTGATGCTCTTGAACGATGGTTAGTTCTTTCAGCCGGTCAAGTGCCCGATCGACAGGCCGATCTGGAAGACCAGTTTGCTGGTGAAAATCATCGCGAATAATTGAGCCACCGTACATGAGGGTGTGCTGGTGGGCGATTCTGGGGACGTTGTACTCTGTGCCTCACTCAGTTCCGAAGAAGTAACTTCTATACCTCCCCGGTCTAACCACCAACGTGAGTGTATGAGTCAGTCTTACAATCGCGGTCTCATCGAGGACTTCGGCCGGTGGAAGGAGTTCTCGGCCGGGATGTGGGCGTGGATCTTCCACAAGTTCACCGGGTGGATGCTGATCGGCTACCTGTTTACCCACATCGCGGTGTTGAGCACAGCAATCGGCGCGGCGAGTCAAGGTGATGCGACGATCGCAGCGGGGGAGGACGTCTACACGACGACGATCCAGGGGCTCGAGGGCCTGTTTATCGTCCGCGTGCTCGAGGTCGGCCTGCTGGCGGTCGCCGTCTTCCACATCCTTAACGGAGTCCGGCTGCTGATGATCGACCTCGGCATCGGTCTCGACTCCCAGGACGCGAGCTTCTACGCCTCGCTGATCCTCACCGGGATGATCACCGTCGCGAGCGTTCCGACCTTCCTGCAGGGGGTGGGCTTCTAATGGCAGAGCGTTACTCATCCTTTACGCCCGGCGGAACCGGCTGGCTCCTTCAGCGCATCACGGCGGCATTTCTCGTCGTCGTCCTCGCCTTTCACTTCTTCCAGCTACACTTCGTCAACCACGCCGCAGACGTTACGTTCGCGGGCACCCAAGCCCGGATGGACCACGTCGGCTACTTCCTGGCCATGGTGTTGTTCCTGGTCACGGCCGCGTTCCACGGTATCAACGGCGTCTACAACGCGCTCGTAAATCAGGGGCTGTCGGGTACGCCCAAGAAGGTCATGCTGGTCGTACTCACCGTCGCTGGCGTCGCGCTCGTCGCACAGGGAACGTACGTCGCGCTGGTCATGGCGGGGTGGATCTAACATGAGCACGCAACAACAGAAACCACAGAGTCAGGAGGCACCGGAAGACCCCGAGATGAAAGGGGCCGAGTCGCCCCAGCAGGAGCGACTCGACAAAAAGGCCGAGCGGGCGAAGAGCCGCGAGGAGACCGCAGACGAATCCGAGACAGAGGGGGAGACGGTTCACCTGAAGGTGTTCCGGTACGACCCCGAAGTGGAGGCCAAACAGGAGCCACGCTTCGACGAGTTCCACGTCCCCTTCTCGAAGGGGATGACCGTTCTCGACGCGCTGATCTACGCGCGAGACGAGTTCGACTCCTCGCTTACGTTCCGACACTCCTGTCGGCAGGCGATCTGTGGCTCGGACGCCTTCTTCGTCAACGGCTCCCAGCGCCTGGGCTGTAAGACCCAGATCTCCGAGCTCGACCAGCCGGTGCGAGTCGAGCCGCTTCCCCACCAGGACGTCGTCAAGGACCTGGTCGTCGATATGGACCACTTCTACGAGCAGATGCACGCCGTCGAGCCGTACTTCCAGAGCGAGGAGACGCCCGACGCGAGCGAGCTCGAAGAGCAGCGCCAGTCCAGGGAGAACCGCGAGAAGGTCAAGATGTCGACGCGGTGTATCTGGTGTGGCGCCTGCATGTCGAGCTGTAACATCGCCGCAGGGGACAACCAATACCTCGGACCGGCGGCGATCAACAAGGCCTACCGGTTCGCGATGGACGATCGGGAGGAAGCAGAGATCAAAGAGCACCGACTCCGCATCATCGAGCAGGAACACGGCGTCTGGCGGTGTCAGACCCAGTTCTCCTGTACCGAGGTGTGTCCGAAGGACATCCCCCTCACCGAGCACATTCAGGAGCTCAAGCGTGAGGCAGTGAAGAAGAACCTGAAGTTCTGGTAACCATGTACGAACACGACGTTATCGTGGTCGGCGCCGGCGGCGCCGGCCTCCGAGCCGCGATCGCAGCCCACGAGGCGGGAGCCGACGTGGCGATGGTGACGAAGCTCCACCCCGTCCGCAGCCACACCGGCGCGGCCGAGGGCGGCATCAACGCCGCGCTGCGCGAGGGCGACGACTGGGAACTGCACGCCTACGACACGATGAAGGGATCGGACTACCTCGGCGACGCGCCGGCCATCGAGACGCTGGCCCAGGACGCGCCCGAGGACACGATCACCTTAGAACACTGGGGGATGCCGTTCTCCCGCGAAGAGGACGGCCGCGTCTCCCAGCGACCGTTCGGCGGGCTTTCCTACCCGCGAACGACCTACGCTGGGGCCGAGACGGGCCACCACCTGCTGCACGTAATGTACGAGCAGGTCGTCAAACGAGGCATCCAGGTCTACGACGAGTGGTACGTGATGAATCTCGCGACCAGCGACGAACCCGACCCCAACGACCGGAGCTGTCACGGCGTCGTCGCCTACGACGTCCAGAGCGGCCAGATTCAGGGCTTCAAGGCGAATCAGGGCGTCATCCTCGCGACTGGCGGTCCCGGGCAGGCGTTCGACCACACCACCAACGCCGTCTCCTGTACCGGCGACGGGCAGGCGATGGCCTACCGCGCGGGCGTTCCGTTGGAGGACATGGAGTTCATCCAGTTCCACCCGACGACGCTGCCGAGTACGGGCGTCCTCATCTCCGAGGGGGTCCGGGGTGAGGGTGGTATCCTCTACAACGAGGAGGGCGAGCGGTTCATGTTCGAACATGGCTACGCGAAAAACGACGGCGAGCTCGCCTCCCGTGACGTCGTCTCCCGGGCCGAACTCACTGAGGTCAACGAGGGTCGCGGCGTCGAGGACGAGTACGTTCACCTCGACATGCGCCACCTCGGAGCCGACCGCATTCTCGACCGACTCGAAAACATCCTCCACCTCGCGGAGGACTTCGAGGGCGTCGACGGGCTCGTCGAGCCGATGCCGGTCAAGCCCGGCCAGCACTACGCGATGGGCGGCATCGAGACCGACGAGAACGGCGAGACGTGTATCTCCGGACTCTACGCCGCGGGCGAGTGTGCCTGCGTCTCCGTCCACGGCGCCAACCGACTGGGCGGCAACGCCCTCCCCGAACTCGTCGTCTTCGGCAAGCGCGCGGGCTACCACGCCGCGGGCGGCGATCTTGGCCCTGCCGAGATCGAAACCGGCTACGGTCCCGGCGTCGAGGACGAAAACTACGACCTACCGATCACACCCGGCGAGGCCGGCCTCGACCCCGCAGACGGCAGCATCGCCGCCGACGGCGGGCAGGTCGCCGACGCGGAGGGAGCGCTCGAACGCGCCGTCGAACGCGAACGCGAGCGCGTCGATCAGCTGATGGAGAAAGACGACGGCGTCCAGCACGCCGAGATTCGCTCGAAGCTCCAACGGGCGATGACCGACTACGTCAATGTCTTCCGGACCGAGGAGGGCGTCACGAACGCCTTAGAGATCATCCGCGAGTGTCGCGAGGAGTACCGCGACGTCTACGTCGACGATCCCTCGCGGACGTTCAACACTGACCTCCAGATGACCTACGAGACGCGCAACCTGATCGACGTCGCCGAGACGATCGCGCTGGGTGCGCTCGTCAGAAACGAGTTCCGCGGCGCTCACTGGCGCCAGGAGAATCAGACCCGCGACGACGAGAACTGGCTCAAGCACACGCTCATCTCCTGGAACGGCGGGAAGCCGTCGATCTTCTACCGGCCCGTCATCTTAGAGGGTGAGGAGAAGACGTACGAGCCGAAAGTTCGCAGCTACTGAGCTGGCGCTTTAGTCGGACAGATCCGTTTTCTACCCACGGTCTCTACTCGCGCCCACACGCTCTCGCGAGCGTGCTCGGTGACGACCGTCTCGACTGGAGTACCCTCCTGACGCACCGCTACCGTATTGTCGACCGTCAGATCGTGGTATTGAGTCACAACGACAATTGTTACAACGGACGTTTCGACTCCAGAGTCGGTGTTGACGCCGAATCGGTCGGTCATCGCCTATCGACCGGCCATCTGATCCCCCCTACTGGTGCCCGACACTGGTCGATTTTCGACGATCGTTGTAGGACGGGTTTATTATCGTCGAAACACACAGGAGGATGTATGAGCGCGACGCAGGAACTCGACGTGTCGGTCCCGACGGACATCGAGTCCGCGCGAGGGAAACTGGTGTACCTCTACCTCGCGACCGCGGGGACCGCGACGGTTGATTCGCTTCACGACGACCTCGGCATCTCCAAGGGCACGGCTCTCTCGATCACCGGCGCACTCCGCGAACGAGGGCATCTCCGACGCACGAACGGGCGGTACGAACTGGCCTGCTAGCGGGCCGGTTGGCGACTTAGAGTTCGATACGCTCGACCAGTTGTTCCTCGTCCTCGTTTGTGTTTACGGCGACGATCCGAATCTCATCTTCGAGTCTCGATCCCTGTACCTTCGGCTTTAGCAAGTTATCGACCTGGTAGACACCCGCGGCGTTGGTCATCGCGATTTCGACCATCACTGGCGCCGTCTCTCCCTCACGAAGTGTGACACGCTTGATCGCCTGGCTCGAGAGCGTGTTGATTCCGCGCCCGCCGTGTTCGTACGGGATCCGCGAGCGACCCCGTTCCATGTCTAAGGCGTCGGCCACCCGGATGAGTCCCGCCTCGGTGGTGAGTGGCGTCTCCGCCCGGTGGTGACAGAGGATGGCGTGGAGAATCTCCCCTTTCATCCGAACCGTCTCCGAAAGGTCGTAGAACTCGGGGAGCAGCCGGTCCAAAATGTCCGCTGCGAGCGGAATCGAGTAGTAGGCGTGCTCGTCTCGATGGACGACGTGTCCGATGTCGTGTAGCGTCGCGGCCAGGCAGATGATGACCGACTCGTCGGCCTCCTCGAGTCCCTGCTGGCGTGCGCCGTTGAAGTCGACGTCGCTGGCCTTCAACAGATCGTACAGACACAGCGCCCGGTTGCGGACGATCTCGATGTGTTTGGTGCCGTGGTCGTTGTACTGCATCCGATCGACCGCGTTGATATTTTGGGCTTCGAGGTACGTCTCGATCTCGGCGTCTGACTGAATCGTCTCCAAAACGGCGTGAAGCTTCTCGTCGGGGAAGTTGTGGTTCGCGTCGGGGTCGTAGACACGCTGGGGATCTGTGTCGATAGGCGATTCGTTCATAGGTGATGGTCAGTCGGGAACTAAAAAAAGCCCTGCGACAAGAACGGAACGACCGGGAGTTACGCTGCTGCTTCGACTGCTTGCTCGACTTCGTCGTAGTCGGGTTCGACGCCGGGGTCGTCGCTAACCCACGCGTACGTAATCTCGCCGTCGCCGTCGACGACGAAGACGGATCGCTTGGCGACGCCGTACACTCCGAGGTCGTCGAAGTCCATCTCGATGTCGTAGGCGTCGATGACCTCCTTGTTCAGGTCGCTGATGAGGCCGAACTCGAGATCGTTCTGCTCGCGGAACTCGTTTAGCGTAAACGGCGAGTCACGGCTGATTCCGTAGACAGTTGCGTCGAGAGCCTCGAACGCGCTGAGTCGATCCTGGAACGTACACATCTCGGTCGTGCAGACGCCGGTGAACGCGCCAGGGAAAAAGGCGAGCACGATCGGTGCGTCGCCGTCGACGCGTTCGTCGAGACTAAACGAGTCGACGTCGCCGTTTGCAAGCGGTGCGGTGAACGCTGGTGCTGAGTCGCCGGTGGTCGGCATGTGCGTCCCTTCTTGCGCGGCGGGAAAGACAGTTTCGTTCGCGGAGGGAATGGCACAGAGTGACAGGTGGGTGGGAAGTGGTCGTCGATAGAGCGCGCCACCTAGAGAGGTATACCTATCACGCTCGATCGAGTGGCGAGTAGTCCCTGCTTTTGGTCGAATTCGACCGGTAGCGGGCCGCTCCGTGACACACTCCGCCCATGACCATTGACTCGACGCTAGCTAAGTGGTCCAAAAAGGTTATAATTGCCAGCGGGTAAGCCACGCATAGAGATGGTAGCCGAAATCGCACCGCTGTTCATCCCTGGTGCACCCGGGGGTCCGGAACTGCTGATCATCCTCTTCATCGCCATTCTGTTGTTCGGGGCAAATAAGATCCCGAAGCTGGCTCGGTCGACCGGTGAGGCCATGGGCGAGTTCCAGAAGGGTCGTGAGAAGGTCGAAACAGAACTTGAAGAGATGCGTGAGACGGGAGACTTCGACGAGGACGACGAGACCGACTTCGTCGACACCGAGCCCGTCAGCGCTGAGAACGAGACGGTCACCGACGCCGAGACGGAGACCGAGACGAACTAACACCTTTTTCGGGTGGGGCGTGTGGCCTAGCGGAGAGGGCAGAAGGTTCCTAACCTTCTGATCGCGGGTTCGAATCCCGTCACGCCCGTGCAGCGAGCCACGTAGTGGCGAGCGAACCGGCATGACGGGATTCCTGAATCCTACCAGTCGCGCGCAGCGAAGCGAGCACGTCTGGGTTCGGTTCGAATCCCGTCACGCCCGCTCACTTCGTTCGCGAGCGTGACGTAGCTCGCGAACGCGTTGCGTTCGCTCACTCCCGTCACGCCCGTAATCTGTCGCGAGCAGCTGCTACGGCACTACGGGATTGCTGCACGCTACAGCCATCAGGTGTAACGACGACCGCCTCAGAGCCGTGAGATCGGGCTCGACTTTTTCAACGATCACGCGGCCAACCAGCGTAATGGCCAGCAACGACGTTCCGTCGACCGAGAGCCGACTCTCGGCTGCCGTCGGAACCGCACAGACCCTCGGAGACCACCTCGACGCGCGGACCGTCGACGTGGACCCGAACGTCGACGAGGACGCCTTCTTTTCGACCGCCGACGGAATGCAGACGGTCGTCGGACGGGACGATCTCGAGCGGTGCATCCCGCCAGCCAAGAAGGACTCGTTTCGAGAGATCGACCGCTACTGGGTCAACAAACCCTACGCATTCGTCGTTCTGTTCGACGCAGAAACTGCCCACGAAACCCGCTACTACGTCGTCGAACCGCACCTCGACGCCGTCGAATCGGAGCTACGAACGCGTCTCTCACGGACGCTTTCGGAGACGATCCCGTATGGCGAGGCTCACATCCGGGACGCAGACGGTTTCGAAGCGCGTGCGGCCGTCGTCGAGGCAGCACTGGAGACGCTGATACGGCGGTACGGACTCCGCGAGCGAGAGCGCAGAAACGAAGCTGCCGGCCTGCTCGAGCGGCTTCGGTCCAGGCTACCGAACGTAGCGCCATCACTTCCGACAGATCGCGGCCTGCGTTCGAACGTAGATCGCACGGCAGCCACGCTCACCGAGCGCCAGATCCGAAAGCTTCGGTACTATCTCATTCGCGATATCGTCGGCTACGATCGTATCGATCCGATCATGCGCGACGAGAACGTCGAGGATATCTCCTGTGACGGCTACGGTGAGCCGGTTTTCGTTTACCACACGGCATGCGAGCAGATCGTCTCGAACGTGACTCACGGGACGGACGATCTCGACGACTTCGTCGTTTCACTCGCACAACGGTCGGGTAACGGAATCAGCAAGCGCGTTCCACAGGTGGATGCGACGCTTCCCGACGGCTCTCGAGCACAGCTCACGCTCGGGACCGACGTCGCAGACCACGGCACGAACTACACTATTCGGCAGTTCACCGACGTCCCGTTTACACCGATCGATCTCATCAACTGGCGTACATTCAGTCTCGATCAGATGGCCGTCCTCTGGCTGGCGATCGAGAACGGGCGCAGTCTGTTGCTGGCCGGCGGAACCGCCTCGGGGAAGACGACGAGCTTGAACGCCATCTCGTTGTTCATCCCCTCGAGCGCGAAAATCGTCTCGATCGAAGACACCCGTGAGGTCGAACTCCCACAACGAAACTGGATTGCAAGCGTCACTCGCCCATCGTTTGCAACCGACGAGCGTGGAGATATCGACGAGTTCGACCTGCTCGAGGCCGCCCTCCGACAGCGCCCGGAGTACCTCGTGATGGGCGAGACGCGAGGTGAAGAGGGTCGGACGTTGTTTCAGGTCACCTCGACCGGCCACACGACGCTGACGACATTTCACGCCGACTCCGTCGACGAGGTACTAAAGCGCTTTACCACGGCACCGATCGACGTTCCGAAGTCGATGTTCGCCACACTCGATCTGGTCTCGGTGCAGACCCAGACAGATCTCGACGGACGGACCGTTCGCCGGAACCGCTCGCTCACCGAAATCAACCACTACGATCCCGAACACGACGAGATCAACGTTCGTGATCTCTACCGCTGGCAGCCAGAGACCGACGACTTTCGCGAGATTCGAGGATCGAATACGCTCGCCTCGATCCGCGATGACCGTGGCTGGAGCCAGAAGTGCCTCGAACGAGAGCTGTTCAAACGCCGGGTGGTACTCGCATACCTCGTCGCGAACGGCTACCGTCGGTACGCAGAAGTCGCGACCACCATTCAGGCGTTTATGGCCGACTCGGAGACGATCCTCTCACTGCTCGCAGCGGGGACGCTCGGACGTCGATTTGCCGATCTGCGGACGATGGAGAGCATCTCGATCAGGGGTGGCCAGGAATCTTCGTCACTCGATTCGCGTCCTATTCCCGGTGACCGCGCCGTGGCCCGCGCCACCGAGATTCTCACGCAGGCCGATCGGTCGCTGTTCCCCCAGTACCGGACGCAGAGGAGCTGATGGGTCCCCAATGGACTCCACTCGATGACGGGGCTGAAGCGCGCTCACGAGCGGCGATTGCTCTCGGTGACGTGTGCTATCCCCTCGTCGACCGAGTACTCGATGACGAGGCGCGGCTGACTGTCAGTGTTGAGACCGTACTCGCACAGGCGCGAATTCCCACGCCCGCCAAACACTATCTCGCGACGGCACTCGGCACTGCTCTTCTCTCCGCGATCGTATGTGGGCTTCTGGGGACGTGTCTCGGATACACGCTGGCCTCGACTGAGATCCGTCCAGGGTGGGTAGACTCCATCGTCGTTCCCGTTGGAAGAGCGTTTGCGGTATCCACGCTACTCGGCGCCACAGGATCGATACTCCTGTTCGGTCTGCTGTCCGGGATACTCGGGTTCGCTTTTGGGGGTACTGTTCCCATCGCTATTCCAGTCCTCCGAGCGAGGCGGCGAAAACGTGCTATCGATCTGTTGCTGGCTGACTCGGTTTCCTTTCTGTACGCCCTCTCGACCGGTTCGCTCGACCACCTCGAACTGTTCGAGGCGATCGCTGGCGCGGAGGACGCCTACGGTGAGGTCGCCGCCGAGTTTCGCACTCTGTTGCTCGAAACGCGGTACACTGACGCCGATTATCGGACAGCAATTGCGAACCGAGCGGCGGTCACACCCAGTGACGACTTCTCGAAGTTCCTAACCGACTTGCTCTCGACGATCGATAGCGGCGGCGACATTGAGCGATTTCTGGCAGACGAGACCGAACGCTACAGTCGAACTGCGAGACGCCGTCAGGAGCGAATCCTGGATTCACTCGACCTCGTGGGAGAGCTGTATCTAACCGTCTCACTGTTCCCGCTGTTCTTTCTCGTCATTATCGTCGTCGGCCAGCTGATTCCCGGTAGCGGTGTCCAGACTGAACTGCTCTATCTGGCTGTATACGGGCTCACGCCGCTTGTTGGGATCGCGTTTCTCGTCCTCGTTTCGGCGGTGACGCCCGACGAACCAGGTGACGGATTCCTGTACCAGGACAGAGAAGTCGGGTCACCCACTGGCGGGTGGCGCCGACGGCAGGGTCCCAGCCACGCTGAATCGTCGTTTCCAGACACCGAGATATTCGACCGAATTCGGCGCCGGGAGAGGATGCACCGACGCAAACGGCTGCTGGCTCGGCCACACCGTTTCGTTCTCGATCGACCGCTATCCACGCTCGTCGTGACTGTCCCGGCGTCGGTCGTACTCCTCGCATTCGCGGTCGCTCTCGGGTTCACACCGCGGTCGCTCTCTGGGCTCGTAGCCGAGCCGGTTCGGGGAACGGCCGTGTACGTGTATACACCGCTCTATCTCATCCTCGTTCCGCTCGCAACCGTCTACGAGTGGAACGCTTGGCGCCGAAACGCAGTCACTGCCACACTGTCGACGGTCCTTCGGAACCTCTCGAGTGCAAACGAGACGGGGCTCACGTTCCTCGAGTCACTCCGGACCGTCTCGACACTGGAACGTGGCTTGCTCGCCCGCGAGCTCGACGTCGTAACCACGAAGGTCGCGTACGGAACCAGTCTCCGCCCCGCCCTTGTACAGTTCGCAAACACGTACCAGACACCGCGTCTCGCAAGAACCGTCCGGCTTCTGGGTCACGCACAGGAAGCCTCGAACAATCTCTCTGCCGTACTCCAGACCGCAGCACAGACGAGCGAGCGCCACGAGACGCTCGAACGGGACCGTGTCGCTCGCGCCCGAACGCAAATCGTCATCGTCTCTCTGACGTTCCTGACGGCTCTCGTCGTCTTCGCGATCCTCCAGACACAGTTTTTAGAGACGATGGGTGAGTTGGACCTCACACCCAACTCGACGGGTGCAGATCCCGATTCTCCGCTTGACGTAGATCGGCTTTCGTTGCTGTTTTTCCATACGTTGACCGTACAGGCGTTCGTCTCCGGGCTCATCTGTGGCTATCTCCGGGATGGCTGTCTCGCAAGCGGTCTCAAGTACGTTCTGTGTTTGGCCACCGTAGCACTCCTCACGTGGTCGGTTATCGCCTGAGGGTGTGGAGCGTCGACTCGGCATACCGCTGTTTGCGTCCAATCGACCCTGACTCGATAGCCCGACGTCTACGGTTCCCCTTCGACCGAAACGTCCAGCCGAACTGTCGGAACGTAGACCGCGCCCGTAACGGCCACACAGCGCAGTGTGTCGCGGTTTGTCGTCTGTTGTTGACATGTGGCGTTCGATTCACTGGACTCGATGTAGTTGGCCCACAGATCAGCTCGGTCGGACCGTGTCTGTATCCGAATTTCGACCGCGTAGGTCTCCTCACCGTCCCACCGAAGCTGGCGTGACGAGGCTCGCTTGGTAGTGATTTCGCTTACCGTTGTGGCGTCCATCCAGGTCGTGTTCGTGCCTGTGGTTTCGATGAGGGGAATCATCGAGAACTCCGTGCTAACCCGTAATCTCGGTTCTCGGAGCCACTCGTTGCCAGCACCTCCTTCGCGGGAGACGGCGCCGTTTGCGTAGACAACTGCCGACTCGGCATTGGTGCCGCCAGATTCGGTCGGTGGTGTCGCTCCTGGGGGGATGTACGTGACCGGGTCGATCGTTCCGGTGTAGCTGTCTCCCGTAGCAAACGTTTCGGCGTGCAACTCGGCGTCGGGTTCGTGCTGTACAACCGTCACCTCGATGTGGGCTGTCCGGTCAAATCCGATCGCTCCCTCGCCGATCCCAACGGGAGTCGATCGTCGCTGAACACCCTGTGCTATGTGATCGTCGATGGTCATCGCAAGCTCCTCGAGCGTTTGCTGTCCGTTCTGGATCGCGCTGTCCTCGCGAACCTCGTCTAGCGACGTCGCTCCAACGAGAAACAGTGCGCTCGCAGAGAGAGTTATTAGCCCGAACAGGAGTGCGTACCCGAGCACCTCGCTCGTCGCTCGCTCAGGCACGGCTGATCACCATCCGTTGATCGGAACTAGCGTCGACGGTCGTCATTACCGACCCACCGCGGACAGTGGTGAGTTCGATCGGAGTCGTCGTCGCGAGACCGCGTTCGACCGCACTGGAAGAGCGGTGCAGTTCGAACCGAAGGGAGGGTTGTTCGTCCACTACAGTGATCGTGATCGCGTACCGTTCAGTACCGATTGTCTGTGGAAGCTCCGTTGCGACGGAGACGTTCGCCCCGTCTCCCTGCTGGGCCAGCCTGTCAGCCGTCTCGATATCGGCCGCCAGTTGCTCTGCGTACACGCCGAGTTTTGCCTCGGTCGCTCGCTCCTGTTGGGTCTCGACCAGCCCGTTTGCAGCCATCGAGAGGCTGACCGCGAGGATCGCAACGACGACGATTCCAATCGCGTATCCGACGACGGTCGAGACAGCGCGCTCAGCCATCGCCTGCCTCCAGAGTGGTAGTCGACGCGTACTGGAGCCGATAGCTCTCGTACCGAACCTCGAGGTCGACACCGGAGAGTACGTCACTCGTGTGCAATTTCTCCTCGTCACCACCGACGCCCGAAATTTCGGCCTCATCGTCGACGACGAGAGCGTACGTTCCACGGACCCGGTTTGCGTTCTCGTAACGAACGTCGTAGTCCCGGAGCCCATCGAGTAACTGTGCTGCCGGGTGATCGTCGCCATTGAGTGTTCCAGCGTCAAAATCGACGGTCACGCTGCCGTTGGTAGTCCACTCGTTGCCCTCGTGATCTGTGACGGTCGTGGACTCGCGTTCGTGGACCGACAGCCACCGAGATTCGTTTCGGTCCGATTCGACGAGCAGTCGAAATGCGCCCGTTCCTGACTCATCGATCTCGTCGATGGTCAGCGCGTACGCCACAGCGTTTGCCGCAGTCACGACGGTCCAGTTTCCCTCTCCGGTCGCACTCGTTACCGGTGCCGTCTCGTTTTGTCTGACCAGCGTTTCGTGAGCCGGGTCGCGATCAATTACGACGTCGACGTACGCTCCGCGTGAGGCGTAGTGAGTACGTACCTGTTCGATCCACGCGTCGAGCGCCGTCGAGAATGCAGATACCTGTTGATCGACGCCGTCGTGTTCGTCGATCGCAGTCTGAAGCAGTGTCTGACTTTCGCGTTCGACGGCGGCGACGAACTCGAGCGCCGCAGACGCGTCGTGAGTGACCTCACTCCGATGCTCGTCGACGACGCGGTCTACCTCGACGAGGGTGATCGCGAGTGCGAGCACAGCCATGGCAAGAACGATTCCGACGACGACGAACAGCTGAGCGCGCTCGCTCGTCGGATGCCGGAGATCACCGCCGTCCTTGCGGTGGGCTATCGGCGCCATATGTGGAGTTCCACCTCCAGGACCTGGTACACGGGACTGTGCTCGTCGGCGTTCACTGCAAAGAACGTCTGTGAGTTCGATAACGAGAGCGAGTCAGTGGTGAGTGGTTCGTCGTCGAACAGCGTGACGAGCTGCGTTGCCGTCACCGCACTCTCACTTGGCGTGCCCTGGTCGACGAGGTGCTGTGTTCGGCGTGTTCCGTTTTCACCGACGTAATTGATCCGTACGTTGTATGCAACGTCGTCAGAGAACGTCGATTCGAGCGTCGATCCGAACGAGAGAACGGCGGCGTGATTCGTCTCAGAGGGTAAATCGATCTCTGAGGGTCGATCGGACCCCGTCTCTGGGTCGCCTGGAATGCCATCCGTATATCCCGTCTCGGTGGAGTAGCTTCCTTCGAACCGCCCCTCGCTTTCGTTCCAGAAGCGGACGACGGCAGAGAGGGTTCCGTCGGCACTCGCTGTTCGTAGCAGTTGGGTCCCGAGCTCTTCGTGAGTCTCTTGGCACTCGTGTTGGTCAGCGCCCGTCTCGAGCGTCGAGCCGGCGGTCAGCTGTAGTGCAAGAGCCAGGCTAGTGACGAGCAAGAGGGACGTGAGTGTGGCTTCGAGCGTCAGCGCCTGTCCTCGTGTATCCATCGTCACCACACCACGACGGAGAGCCAGTGGGCCGATTCGTTGTACTGAACGGCTCGAGCCGAGGTCGCCGTTCTACGGTCGTCGGGAATGGGGAGCCCGCGCTCGCCGACGGTCGCTCCACCGTCGAGATCGGTCACGGAGACGTTGATTCGGTCGTGGTCTCCAGGAAGTTCGGTTCCGAGACGGTCGTCACGTCCATCGAAGAAGGCCACAACGGCCTCCCGGTCGAGTGGTCGTTCGGCTCCGGGATCGGCGCTGAGATCTGCTACGAGGTGGTCAGCAATTCGGTCGCCAGTGAGTGATGTAGCGGGGGGTGTCGACCGTTCGTCTCCGGACGGGACGGTCAGTTGTGTCGCTGTCGCGAGGACGGAGATCGTAATCAGCAAAACGAGAGATGTACTGATCGCCAGATCGAGCGTCGTCTGTCCGCGCTCGTGATTCCGATTCCCGTCTCGCCTTCGTCCAGTGGGATCCAGCATCGTCGAGGTGCTCCAATGCCGGGGTTCCCTCGTTCTCCAATAAAAATGTGGACGTCACTTGAGCCCGGGTGGCGGCTCGTCTCCGTCGTCGTCCAAGTCGACGTCGAGTCCCAGCTCCTCGCGCTGTTCGCGCAGTCGTTTCATCTGCCGATAGTAGTAGAGGGCCCCAGCGCCACCGAAGACGACGAGCACTCCCGCGACGCCAAGGAAGATCGCGACGTTTCCAGCCGTGTAGTACTGCAGCGAGATCGTGCTATCGAGCTGCTCCCAGGAGAGTCGCTCCTGGCTGTCGACGATCTCGCGATCGTAGCCACTCGGACTGGCGCTTCCGAACAGGAAGTTCGAGGTTCGCTGATCTTCGGGGAGATAGACGACGTACGACCCTTCGACGTACGCGGGTAGCTGGAAGCTGTTCCGATCCGACGGTCCGGAGATCGCGAGCGTTCCGTTCCCGTCTGGCACCACAACGTCCGTGCTGGTATCGCCCTGGTCGATCTCGAGCTCAGAGCCCGTCAGCTCCGTTCCGTTGTCTGGGTACCAGTAGCGAACGCTGTGGATATTGAGAGCGCTGTCGCTGTAGAACCCTTCCTGGTACATCGAGAGCTCGTCGGTCTCGTTTAGGTCGTACACGGCGCGAAACTCGCCGCTGCTCAGTATCCCGCCGCCCTCGATGTCGACGGCGACCGTCGCGTTCTCCTCGCGGAGATCGTCGTACTCCTGATCTCGGTCGAGATCCTCGTCGGAGATGCCGCTGAACAGCGCCGTACAGCCCGCGAGTCCGATCAGGGCAACGACAGCGACGGTAGCGAGTGCGAGTCGGCGATTCATACCGGTCAGGGGACGACACACCGCAGCTCTGCCGGCAGATACTCGCCGATGCTCGCGAGCAAGCCCGGTGGATCCGTATCTTCCGTGCAGATCACGCTCTGTTCTAACAGGCCGATCCGCTCGACGGTGACGTAGTCCTGGGCATGACCGGCGCGGTTGAGCGTCGCCCGTACCTCGGCGCGAGTGGCGCTGTTGACGTTCAGTCTGCCGTCACCTCGCGTCCATTCGTAGAGTCGGTCGCGCTCTTCGTCGGCGAGCCGGGAGGGTGCGCCGCCCTCGGCGTCCGCGTCGCCGTAGACGAACCGCAGCGGCATGTGCTGGACCAGCCCGTACCGGTCGCGGATCTGAGTCGCCGATCCGGGACCGAGCTCGAGTTCGTCAGTTGAAATCCGGACGCCGTCGTCCTGTCCGGCGTCGAGAACGAAGCCGTCCTCGTCCCAGGACGCGAGCGTTCCGACGTAGGTCTCGCCCGGTTCGAGGTCCGGGACGATCTCGCCGAACGCCTCCCGAAGGACGTTGCGAGCGACCGTCGCGTCGTCGCCCTCGATCGTCACCGAGGGGAAGTCGTCGTGGCGGACGCCGATCTCGTAGGAGACGTCCAGCTCGCCGATCTCGTTGTCTACGAGCGAGCGAAGCGAGTCGAGCGTTCGCTCGCGGGCGTCGCCCTCGACGTAGACTTTGGTTGCGAGTACGACCATCTAGGCGTCCACGTTGAGTTCGTCCTCGAGCTGTGCGAGACGGTCGTCCATCGAATCGACCAAGCGATTGTTGTCCATCGATTCGACGGGCGAGCCACACTCCGGACACTCGAAACCAAAGTCCATCGCCTCGCCGAACTCGAACCGGATCGAGCAGATCTCACAGAGGTAGAACTCGTGATTTCGCTCGTACTCCCGGCGGTCCTCCAAAGCGTCGTGGAGCCGGTACATCTCCTCTTCTAGGTTCTCCGGAATGTTCTCGTATTCGAACGTCCAGAGGTAGGTGAGCCAGCCCGAGTCCTCGTCTCGCAGGCGTCGGTAGGTGGCGAGATCGTTCTCGTAGAGAATAAACAGGGCCCGCCGCACGTCGTTTAACTCGAGATCGAGCGACTCCGCAAGCTCCTCGTCGGTCACTTCCCCGTCCGGCGGTGCCGCCGCGACGGGCATCCCCGTGGGACCGACCAGCTCGTGTAAGTACTTCTGGATGACTGGATCTTCGAGCAGGTCCTCAAAAGCCATTACCTACGTGTAACGGCATCCGGCCATTAAGTCTTTTGAGCGCGCTCGCGGTTGGCGTTGGCCATCACGTGGGCGGGAACCGAGAGCAGTTGCTCGTCAATGTTAGAGAGACGGGGTAGGTCCGTCAGCGGTGGCCACACGTGGAAACCACGTGGGCTGAAAGGTGCTGCCAGACCGTGCCGCCTACCGTCACCTCTTCGCTACGGTGGTAAAAGGGCTCCGGTCGCCGGAAGGGTGGAGACCAACCTGTTACGCTGCGCTCGTTCGCTCGGTAAAAGCTGGACCAAAAGCAGGTCGTTCGAAACGGCCTTACCGTTTCGTGATGACTCCGACACCGACGTCCACGTTCGTCTCGAGATTCTGAGCCATATCTACGACACCCCATGGCCAGTTCCTGAAATCCACGACGGATCGGAAGTTAACGCATATATTCGACACCCGCGTATTCCTATTATATATGCAATTCTGTGGCGAGTGCGGTTCGATCATGCACACGGAGGGCGACACGTGGGTGTGTCGCTCCTGTGAGAACGAGGAGCCGCGGGACTCGCAAGCAGAAGCGGCGATGGCGACCCGGGATGGACAGCGGGACGGCGGGGCACCGGCCGTAGCCGACGCGACCCAGGGCACCACCGAGACGATGCAGGAGCCCTGCCCGGCCGGGGACTGCGACGGCGACCGGGCCTACTCCGAGATGATGCCGAAGCCGGGCGGCTCCTACGAGGTTCGGCTGTTCACCTGCGTCGAGTGTGGCCACAAGTGGCGCGAGTCTTGACGGCGTATTTCGCCAAGCCCGCCGCTTACATCTGCACAGACCGCCACAGAAGACCCTCAACTCCCGGGATTACTCGGTCTCGAGGAGCCCACACATCGACTCCAAACCAACTCCCACAACGTTCGTGAGGCTATTGACAACCGCTGTCACAAGAGCCGTTGTTGGAATGTTCATTCCCTGGTTATCGGTGCGGTTGTCGTTGGAACACTCGAGTTCCAGAAGCGGAACCGAAGACGGGGCAGTGGTCGGACTCCTCGGTAACCCAAACCACTCAATTCACAGGCTTGATGAACGCTGAACGGTCTCTCTGGTCTGGTAGGTATTCAGAAGATTGTTCTGAACACAGGGCGCGTATGTTCCATAGAGTTCTGGAGCCTGGGGAGCAACAACGCCGGCGAGACCGTCAGAGACGCCACAGTGTGTTGCCAACTCAAACAAAGTCAGAATTGAGATGCTCAGTTCAGTAATTTCAATAAGAAACATATCTGATACACTGTCATGCTTGCCGAATCGCCGATTGTAACAGGTGTCCTATTCGTGTTTGCGGTGACGGCACTCGTGGTCGTAACCGACAGATACCGGCGTCGTTCTTGGGAGGGCGACAATCGGGACGTACCCTCTGGCGCTACTGACGTAACGGGCGTATTTGCTCTAACTGCGCTGGCTTTGCTGTGGTTTCTTGATGCGCTTGCGATGACTACTACCTCAATAGCTGCAATACTACTGATGGCGTCGGGTGTTGGAGTGCTTGCCACTATTGCCCTCAGCATCGCCCAGATTCGGGCTCAGTAAGACTCAGTGGCATGAAAATGAACGCTGAACGAATGCTGCATCCAGACCTTAATTCAGTAACCGACTGTTAGCGGATCTCGGACAGATTGAGCGTCGCTTCGGCAACTGCGCTACCGATAACCGATACGGAATCGGCGGCCGAGAACGGCCGTGAGAGCTGCTCAGACGACGCCCACGCTCGAGAGAATCCCGACGAGCACAACCAGCCCGAAAGCCACCAACCCAGCGAGCAGCGCCGGATTCTCCCGAACCTTCTCGTGGAGGGCCATCGCCTCGTACTCGGCCTGGAACGCCTCCCGATTGTCCTCGTCGTAGAAGTACTTCGTCTTAAGCGCAAAGCGCTCGGTAACCGCACAGCCGGTACAGACCGGCTCACTCTCCAGGCGCTCGGTCCGGATGTGGTCCGCGCAGTTGATGCTCCCGCAGTTGTCGCAGTAGGTGTAGGTCGCGTCGCTATCGTCAGTCCCGCAGTGGACACAGCGTCGGATTCCGTCCTCGGTCGTCACCCGCGAGGGGCCCGCCGCGTAGTAGGCGTAGGGGTAGCGGTACTCACCTACCTCGACCGCCTGGCGAACCCGGGGGACGTAGACGGGAGTGATCGACTGGACGGAGACGTCGGACTGGCGCGGCTCGCAGGTCTTGGTGTAGGTGACGTTGTTGTCGCCGGTGTAGGAGACGGTCGCCGTGTGGCGCTCGCGAAATCGGTCGACAGCCCACTCCTTGTACTCAGTCTCGGTGCGACCGAATCGGGTGACCGCCACGTCGTCGAAGATCTCGGCGAACCGGGACTCGTCGAGGTCGGTCGTCCGGTGGCGGTGTTCGGAGACGAGCCGGCGGACAGGGCCCCGAAGCACGGCCGGCTGTCCTCGCACGGCCCGGACGGCGACCGTCTCCGTCTCGTCGACCCGGTGGACGACGCCGACGGCGGTCTCGAAGACGGCGTCTACCTCAGCTGTGATCGTGACGACGGGCTCGAACGCGACGCTGGAGCGTGGCGACGGCAGCTCCACCGCAGCGTCGAGATTCTCGACGCCGCGAAACGCCTCCCGGACGGGGTCCGCGACCGATCCCGTGGGGTCGAGCGGGCGAAGCGTCTCCTCGCAGATGATCTCGATGCGTCCGTTGTAGAGGTCGAGACCGACCTCGTCGGCCAGTTCGCGCAGGTCGGTGCCGTCGACGAGTTCGATCGGATGCGGATCGCCTGCAGCCCGCAGATCGGCGGCGTACTCCCGGGCAGGGGCGGTAAACCGGCCGGTTGTCGCGACTATGCCGCGTTTCGGGCCGTCAAAGTCGTACGTCGCGACCGCAGAGTGGAGCTTCTGGACGACGGGGCGACTGACCGCGTCGGTGTGTTTGCACTCGACGACGACGGCCCGGTGGGTGCCGTCGACGACCTCCTCCATAACGATGTCCCGTCCCATATCGGCCGTCCGCTCGGCCTGCCGAACGTTCTCGTAGCCGAGCTTTCTGAACACGTCTTCCATCACGTCCTCGAACTCGAACCCGGAGAGGTCGTCGAGCAGCGCCGCCTCGGTCATCGCTCTGATCATGTTGTGCGGGCGGTAAATACGTTGACGACTGGCAGGCAGATCCCAGCTGGCGACAGTTACACAGACCACATTCGACGATACTGGTCTAGCGGAGTGCGATCGTTCGAATCTGTAACGCGTACTGACGAATATTTGTTCGGAGCGATAGATTTACCACGATCTCCACCGACGATCAGGTAGATGTTGGACATTCCACTGCACGCCGGCACCGAACACCCGAATCTCGTCTGGGTCCTCGTTCCGAGCTATCTCGCGTTCGTCGCCGGACTTGGTATCGGCGTCTACTCCGATCGCGTTCGTAGCTGGCTGCGTTCACGGACCGCTGCCACGGGCGAGTAATCCGAGCTACGGCGTCGTTGCGGCCCTGGTATCGGACCGATTATGGCGGTCGCTCGCGTGGTGCCAGCATGGACCGCATCTCGCTGAACAGCGAGGCGTTCGAGGGCGAGAACAACGCGTACGTGGTCGAAGGGAGCGACGATCTCGCGCTCGTCGACACGGGAGTCGGCACCGACGACGTCCGCGATCAGCTCCGAGAGGGACTCACAGAGCGTGGCTACGCCTTCGCCGACGTCGACGCGATCGTCCTCACGCACTTTCACCCCGACCACGCCGGTCTCGCCGGCGAGATTCAGGCCGAGAGCGACGCCACCGTCTACGTCCACGAGGCCGACGCACCGCTCGTGGCCCGGGAAGCGGGTGACGTCGCGGCGTTCGACGAGCGCAGGCTGGCCGCGCTCGAGGCGTGGGGGGTTCCGGACGCAAAGCGAGACGAATTACTCGCCTTTCTCGAGGGAGCGAGCCGCATCCTCGGCGAGCCGGCGTCAGTGACACGGATTGCGGACGGAGACACCATCGATGTTGGCGGACACGCGCTCGACGTAGTGCACGCGCCGGGCCACACGGCCGGGCTCTGTTGCTTCGAGATCGCCGACCGAAACGAGGCGTTCGTCGGCGACGCCATTCTCCCCGTCTACACGCCGAACGTCGGCGGCGCAGACGTCCGCGTCGAGCGCCCGCTCGCGACGTACATCGACTCGCTGCAGCGGATCGCCGACCGAGACTACGACCGGCTCTGGCCCGGTCACCGTGACCCGATCGACGAGCCGACGGCCCGGATCCGCGAGATCGTCGACCACCACCGCGACCGAACCGAACGGGTAGTCGACGTGCTCACCGAGTACGGTCCAGCCGACGCCTGGACAGTCAGCGCCCACCTCTTCGGTGATCTCGAGGGGATCCACATCAAACACGGACCCGGAGAGGCGTACGCCCACCTCGACCACCTCGTCGCAGAAGACGTCGCGACGGTCGACGACGGGGAGTACCGGCTGCGTGGCGCGGATGAGATCGACCTCGAGACCCTGATACCGACGATTCGCGGGCCCGGCGAGTTACCACCATCCTAACGGCTCTGCGCTCGTGTATCCTACCGGTCCCCCACTCGTTCAGTTCACGGACCGGCCCGAGACGCGAACCGTCTGAGACACCCGAAGAGGCGAGGGCAGAAAGTAGATCGTGACTGAATCGACGTGTGTACCACAACCGTTGTACCCGTGTGTTTCGTAGGACACAGTAGATGCTCAAACGTCGAGGAACCCGAGTCACGCGGCGGACGCTACTGTGCGGGCTGGGCGCGAGCGCGAGTGGTGGCCTCGCCGGCTGTTTCGGCGACGACGACGGCGGGTCCGAGGACGACGACGGCAACGCCATCGATCCCGACCCGGTTGACGTCGCCGCGGACGCCACCTGGCGGACGGCAATGCTCGAAGACGTGACGGGCGACGCCGAGTTTCGAATCGACGAGTTCGATCGTCCGACCGTGGTACACACGTTCGCGATCGGCTGTGCGGTGTGTGCCTCCCAGCACGATCAGTTCGCCGCGCTGTACGAGCAAGAGGACGTCGAAATCGTCGATCTGACGACCGATCCCTACGAGAGTCGTGAGGCGGTTCGCGATCACGCTGACGAAGAGGGGTTCGACTGGCGATTCGGCATCGCACCGGACGCCGTCATCGGCAGCCTCGTCGGTGATTTCGACCAGGAAGTCACGTCAAGCGCCGCGTCGCCGGTGATCGTCGTCTGTCCTGGCGGCCAAACCTACCGCCTCGAGAAGGTCGTCGACGCCGAGGCGCTCGCCTCGGTTCTGACAGAGCACTGCTAAGCGGTCTCGAAAGTCTTACAGATGACGTCAACGACCGCCTCTCTGATCGAGTTCTTCTTGCTCGGCCTCGCCACGCCGCTGACGGCCTCGTGTGTCCTCCCGCTCTACCCGAGCTTTCTCGCATACTTGGCTGCGACCGGGGACCGATCTCGCAGTCCGTCAGTTGCTGTGCTCGGCGCGCTCGTCGTCGCTGGCGTCATCACGTTCATGGCGATCGTCGGTGTCCTGTGGACGACCGTCTTCCGGGGCGGCGTCTCGGGCGCCGTCACCCTGCTCTCACCGATCGCGTTCGCCGTGCTAGCGGTTGTCGGCGCGGCGCTCGTGATCGCACCCAACGGGTTCGCCAGGCTCCCGACCGTCGAGCCGCCTCACAGCCGGTATCCGACGTTGTCGGCGTTTGGGTACGGCTTCTTTTTCGGTGCGATCGTCATCCCCTGCAACCCGGGGCTGATCGCACTGTTTCTCAGCCGCTCGACGGTCGCATTTCCCGCCTTCGACTCCCAGGTCGAGGTGCTGGCTGGCTTCCTCGCCTTCGGGTTGGGGATCGGCACACCCCTGCTGGCGTTCGCGGTGCTCGCCCAGCCCTACAGCCGCCGCGTCACCCGGACGCTCGCGCGGTACAGCGGTCCGATCAACCGGTTCGTCGGTGTCGTGCTGGTCGTGGTCTCGCTGTACTACCTGATCGTCGTCTTCGGCGTCGGTGCGCTGCTGTAAGAGAACCGACCGTCCTCACAGCGACCGAAGCTGTTCCGGTGCGCCGGGATCGTGGCCACAGATCACCGTCGCGTTCTGCCGCCGTGCTATCTTTCTGACTCGCCGCAAACTCTCGAACCAGTCGCGCTTGCTCCAGAGCAGGTCGCCACCCATCGGGTGTTCGTCCTCGTAGTTCGCCCGGAGGAAGGCCTGATCGCCCGCGAGGACGACCGTGCCGGTACCGTCGAGTTCGAGGACGACCCCGAGGAGGCCGGGCGTGTGTCCGGGGAGGCGGACGAACTCGATCCCCTCGAAGGCGTGGGCGCGATCGCCATGGACGATCTTCCAGGCGAGGTCGCGGTCGAAGTCGCCGGCGAGGTACGCGGGATCGCCGTCTGCGGTGTCAGTTTTCGCGCTGTAGTAGGCGTACTTCAGCTCGCGTTCGTGGACGTAGATTGGCGTCTCAGTGCCCTCGAAGGCGTAGAGGCCGCCGGCGTGATCGAGGTGGAGATGTGACTGGATTACGGCGTCGATGTCCGAGACTGAATAGCCCGCGTCCGCCAGGTCGTCTTCGAGCGGACGCAAGTCGGTGTGCTTGAAGGCGTCGTAGAGAGGGGCGGGCCAGTGGCCTGTGGCGGCGTCGGGATGGGAGCCGGTATCCCAGAGAATCGTCCCCGCTGGGTGGTCGATGACGACGTTGTACACCGGCGCCTCGAGCAGTTCGATCTCGGGGTTCGGCTCACTGGCAGTTCCTCTGGTGTGCCCCTCGAAGACGCCGTTCGCATCGGCGGAGACTGTCCCGCGTTCGACCGGGGTGAGGGTGGCCTCAACCATATGTCGACGACGACGGCCCGAGGGAAATACCGTCGGGTGGCGACAAGAGAGAGTCAGCGTTGTTGCGTCCCGTTTCACAGCACACAAAGAAGACTGTCTCCGCCGGGTCGGTCGAGAGCGACTGCCTTCCTCCGCGCAGTGGGGCCCAGAAGCTGCTGTCTGACCCCTTACTCGAAGTGAATTAACGGCTTGATGATGTCGTCTTCTTTTTCGTCCATCATTTCGAACGCCGCTTCGATCTCGTCGAACTCGAACTCGTGTGTCGTCATTTTCGTTGGGTCAAGGCGGTCGTTCTCCAGAAGTCGCAGGAGTCGCTTGATGCGCAATCGCCCCCCTGGGCAAAGATCAGTCACGATGTCTATTTCGGCCATTCCAACGCCCCACTCTTCGCGTGGAATATGTCGATACTCACCGTCACCGTGATAGCCGACGTTAGAGACAGTGCCACCTGGTTTTACGACCGTGATCGCATCCTGTAACGTTTGATCGCTGCCGAGTGCTTCGATAGCAGCATCGACGCCCACGCCATCAGTTAGCTCCATAATCTCTTCGACTGAATCCGTCTGACTGAAATCGACGACGTGGTCGGCACCGTACTCCCGAGCGAGTTCTTGTCGTTTTGGAACGGCCTCGACCGCGATGATCGTCCCTGCTCCCTGTAATGACGCCCCTTTCGTTGCCATCAATCCAACCGGCCCCTGCGCGAATACCGCGACTGTCCCACCGATTGGGATGGCTGCGTTTTCGGCCGCTGCGAATCCGGTAGTCATCATATCGGTCGTGTACAACGCCTCGTGATCGCTTACCCCATCGGGGATATGTGCAAGATTTCCATCGGCATCGTTCACGTGGACGTACTCCGCGAACGTTCCGTCTTTTACATTTGCGAACTTCCACCCGCCTAACGCGCCTTGTGACTGGGAGGGGTGACCGTCTTGTGCCGCTTCGGAGCTCCAATCCGGCGTAATTGCACCGACAGCCACGCGGTCTCCCGATTCAAAATCAGTGACTGCTTCTCCGACCTGATCGACGACACCGACGACTTCGTGTCCGAGGGTGAGGTTTTCGCGATCCCCGATTGCACCGTGGACAGTGTGGCAGTCCGACGTACAAATGAGCCCTTTCGTAGGCTTGAGAATCGCGTCACTGGGCCCGAACTCGGGACGATCTTTTTCGGTTACGCCAGTTTCTCCGATCCCGTCCATTACGAACGCTTTCATCGACATGCATCACTGAGCACCATAGCCGACATGATAATACTTTCACAGGAATTTTTATACTTCGGTTCCTTTGTCTCTGTGAGACTGCTCCCGCCGAAAATCATCTGTACGGAACTCCTGTATTCTGTCGACGTCGGGTGGATAGACATGACATCCAAACAGAACCCGTGATTCCAACGGCAGCCACGTATATCGGCTGTTCCTGCCGGCCCCAGCCTTACCCGTCGTCTCGGCGAACCCGTAGCATGGTCAGACTCTCCACAGTCGTGATCCTCGCCGGTGTCGTCTTCCTGTTCATCCCCATTCCGCCCATCGCGACGATCGCGGGAATCCTTACCATTGCGGCCGGGATCGGGCTTCGGATATTCACCGATCACTGACGCCCTTACGCGTCCGGAATGGGCGATAGTCAGTAGCAGGTCGTCCAGTGTTGGGTGTAGGACTTAGTAGGGTGCCTTCGAAGGCAGGATCATGTCGGAAACGCCTTCGGTACTCGTGGTTGGCTCGGGGCTGGCCGGGCTTGTCGCCGCCCGACACCTCGCGGCGGCCGACGTGGACGTGACCTGTCTCGAGCGCCGCGAGCGCGTCGGCGGTCGCGTCCGGACGGTCGAGCGCGACGGCTACCGGCTCGATCGCGGCTTTCAGGTGCTGTTTACCGGCTACCCGGCCGTCCGCCGAGAGCTCGATCTCGACAGCCTCTCCTTGCGAACGTTCGCACCTGGCGCGGTACTTGCGGGGCCCGGCCGTCGACGGATTCTCGGCGATCCGTTTCGGGATCCACGAACGGTTCCCGCCTCCGTTCTGGCGACCGAGATCACGCTCGCGGACAAGCTTCGCGTGCTCCGCCTGCGCGAAGAACTCCGGCGTCGCCCCCTCGAGTTCGCGCCCGATCCAGACGAGACGGACGTCTCGATCGCGACGTACCTGCGCGAGCGGGGCTTCTCCGAGCGCTTTCTCGCGAACTTCGCGGCACCGTTCTATGGGGGTATCACGCTCGACCGGTCACTGTCGACCTCGGCACGCGTCTTCGAGTACACGTTCGGGGCGCTCGCCCGCGGAGAGATCGCGGTGCCAGAGGCAGGAATGGGAGCGATCACCCGCCAGCTCGCCGCAGCCGCACGGGCGGCCGGAGCCGAGATCGAGACGGGCATCGGCGTTGCCTCGATCGCAGAACGACGGGATGAGAGCACGGTGACGATCCGAACCGAGGACGGCGAGCGCCGATCTGCCGACGCCGTCGTCGTCGCGACCGATCCCCGTTCGGCTCGCGATCTGACTGGCGTCGCGTCGATTCCGACCGACGCACGATCCTGTGTCACCCAGTACTACCGGCTCCCTCCCGGCTCCGACCTCGGGGTTGGTCCGCGATTGCTCGTCAACACCCGACGGGACGGACCGAACCACGTCGTCCCGCACACGGCCGTAGCGCCGTCGTACGCACCCGAGGACGAGACGCTGTTGAGCGCGACCTACCTCGGTGAGCCAGAGGCCGACGATGCGACCCTCGCCGAGCAGACCAGAGAGAGCCTCGGCTGGTGGTTTCCCGAGCGCGGGTTCGACGAACTTTCCGTGGTACACACGGACCGCATCCCGTTCGCACAGTTCGCCCAGCCGCCGGGTATCCACGAGACACTTCCGGACACCCGTGACGGAGGCGAGGGCGTCTACCTCGCCGGCGAGTACACTCGCTGGTCCTCGATTCAGGGCGCGATGGAGAGCGGCTGCCAGGCCGCTGGCGCAGTCCTCGCAGATCAGCACTGAATCTCAGAGCAGGTCGCGACACTCCCCGAGCGGCGGAAACCACAGCGTCTCGCCTGTCTCCGGGTCGTAGACGCCGGGCCGAAAGCCGTCGATATCTCGAATCAGCGGTGACTGGAAGTCGCTGGTTCGACGTGCGTTTACCGTCGTCCCGCGGGCTACACGGGTGAACGTCGGGAGGACGATCACGTCGGCGCCCTCGTAGGCGCCGGGACCGTAGAGCACGCACGGACGCTTGCGCCCGTCGACCGACAGGGCAGGGTGGTCGTGCCCGATCACGTACCGTTCGGCATCCGCCTTGGGCAATTCGTGGCCGTGACAGACGGCCGTCTCGCCGTCTGCAAGGCAGTGTTCGGCGGGGGTCCGGCCGTCGAAGACCTCCTCGAGCAGAACGTCGTGGTTGCCGGGCGTCACCACGAGGTCCGCACCGGCGTCGGCGACGAGCGCCTGGATCGCCCGCAAATCATCGGTAACACCGCGTGGAACGTGGGAAAACGAGTGGAGCAGATCACCCGCGATGACGAGTTCCTGCGGGCCGAGATCGGAAAGGAGCCCTTCGAGACGCGCCGTCGCGTCCGTACCGTCGGCCAGGGGTGCCTCGACGGCCGAGGCTGTACCCTTCCCGAGATGGGGATCGGCGAGGACAAGGGTTCGGGCGTCCGGAAGCCAGACGCAGCGCTCCCGAGGCGAAACCTCCGGGCCAGGGCCGAACGCGGGGCCATCCATCAGTCTCCCGGCTCAGTGCTCCTGCCAGGAGCCGGCTCCCCAATCGCGCTCTCGAGGTCGTACTCGTTGCCGGTGAGGACGAACAGTACCTCCTCTAACGGCGCCAGAATCTCGGGCACGATCTTCACGAGGAGATAGGTGATCCCGAGCAGAGCCACCACTGCCAGCAGCTGCGAGATGTAGTTGTGTGCGACGACGTAGGAGACGCGGTTGGCCTCAGTGCCCAAATAGGTCGTCATAAACGAGACGAGCCAGTCCTGCTGGAACCAGCCCCACGGTGAGGCGAGGCCGATGAAAACGTTACGGGTGAGGTTCAGAAACCAGATGACGCCGATCGCGAGCGCAAATGCGGATACCTTTCGCTTGAGCGGTGCGGAGACGGAGGCGATGAGTCCGCCAAAGATTGCCATACTTCCCAGACCCGTACACGCGAGGACGATGTAGGTCGTCCGCCCGGTGGCGGTCTCATCAGGGTCGAAATCGAAGCGACTCTCGTAGCCGTTCGCGCCCTCGTTGATCCCGGGACTGTGACCGAGCAGTTCCATCCCGTAGTGGGTCTGGACCGCCGTCGTTTCGATGAGCCACCGGCGGACGAACGGGATCGTCTCGGCGGGGAGGTATATCAGCCCCATGATCGCCACCGCCTTGGTGAGCAACAGCAGCGACTCCCGCCCCTGGACGAGCAGGTAGCCGGTGTAAGCACACAGCGGCAGCGCCGCCAGCGCCAGTACGGTCTGGAGGGGACTCTGGACGTCGTAGTGGTAGTACGGAGCCATCGTCAGCCAGAAGACGCCAAAGAGCACCCAGGCCACCGCGGCGGTGTACCGCGCCGGGTCGGGCGCTCCGCGCCATTGGAGAGCGATCGCCAGCACGAAGATCAGAATCGATCCCCACGCGAGGGCGTCGGTCGCCCCAATCGCACTCACGACGGCGACGACCGGTCCTGCCCCACCCTCGAACGCGGCCGACGTGAGCACCGATGAGTCGACCGTGGACGCGACACTCGATCCGCCCGCGTCCGCGACCGAGGTGGAGGGCATGATGTTCACGTCGTGACGACGGACTCGCGTAGCATCAACTTGACGCCTCGCATCGAACGTCGCAATTCGCTCCCTCACGAGGAGTGTGTGCGGATGACGGGGCCGCGGACCGCGCACCTTTTTGACGCCCACCCGAGAGGTATCGGTATGGTCGACGTCCTCGATAGCAAGCGATCCGCGACTCGTTTTCGGATCTTAGTCCAGATCGCCCAGCGCCAGCCCGCGGTCAGCCAGGGGGAGATCGCAGACGAGGTCGGCGTGACGAGCCAGGCGGTCAGCGAGTACATCCGCGAACTCGTCGATGACGGACTCGTCGAGAAGGAGGGGCGATCGCGCTACCGAGTCACCAAGGAGGGCGTCGACTGGCTCTTCCAGGCAGCCGACGCAGTCCGGCGCTTTGCTGACCACGTCACCGAAGACGTCCTCGCGACGATGAGCGAGGACGCTGCGATCGCTACCGACGACGTAACCGAGGGCGAGACTGTCTCCCTCTCGGTTCAAGATGGGCTGCTCCACGCTACTCCCGGCGAGGAGGGGCCCGCCACAGGCGTCGCGACGACCGACGCTGCTGCCGACACCGACGTCGGCGTCACGAGCTTCGAAGGCGTCATCGACCTCGAACCGGGTACTGTCACCGTTCTTCAGGTGCCAGCGGTCAGAGCCGGCGGCAGCCGAGCGATCGACGACGACGCCGTCGCCACACACTGCGAGGACGCGGATCTCGTCGCCGCAAGCGGCATTGAGGCCATCGTCGCCTCTCGGCGAGCGGGCAGCGAGCCCGCAGTTACCTTCGGCGTTGGCGGTGTCGCGGCCGACGCCGCCGAGCGCGGGCTCTCAGTGACCGTGGTCGCGACGACCGACGTGGTCGGCCGAGTCACCGACGCGCTTCGGGACGCCGAGGTGGCCTACGAGGTTCTCGAGGGGTAATACGTCACCAGCTGTCGAGGGTGAGTCGAGCAACCGTCGGTATGTTCTATGTCACGAACAGCGCTTGCCGAACCCAACACCAACTACTTCCGTACGCGCCCTGTTGTCTACTGTATCTTCGACCAGGTCGCGTGCTTGGGCGGCCAGGTCCCGTTCTCGTATCGATGCCGGGAGAGACAGACGACAGACGCCACGGCGCCTCAGCGCCGGTTCGACGACCCGACCGGATGCGGATAACAGACACACTATGGAGACCAACGACGTACACCGACGATGGGCGGGCCGCTCGACTGCGTACTCACCGGAGTACTACGCGTACTACGGACCGAACGAGACGAGCGAGTTGCTCCGCTCACACCTCGAGGCGACCGTTGGAACGGACGCAACCGTCTTAGAGCCCGGTTGTAGCGCCGGACGCCACCTCGCACACTTACACGAGCATGGGTTCCGCGACCTCTCGGGAATCGACCTGAACGACGAGAGCTTCGACGTCCTTGCCGAGAACTATCCGGGGCTGGCTACAGACGGATCGTTCTACGCCGACGCGATCGAAGCGATCGTCCCCGAGTTCGACGACGGCGCGTTCGACGCGGTCTACACCGTCGAGACGCTCCAACACATCCCGCCGGAAAACGACGACGCGTTCGCAGAGCTAGCCCGGATCGCCGACGACACGATTGTGACGGTCGAGAACGAAGGCCACACCGACGGCGAAGCCGGGAACGCTGACGACGAAGCCGGGAACGCCGACAACGACGTCGGGAGCTGCGATACTGAGACCGAGGACTCCGATAACGACGCCGGACAGCCCGTCGACGAACACGTCAGCTACGTCGACGACGGGATCCCACTCTACCACCGGCGCTGGGACCGCGTCTTCGAGACGTTAGGGTTCGTCGAGCGCGAGTCGCAGTCGCTAGAGCGGGATACCCTCAGGGTGTTCCGTCGACCGGAACGGTAGCGTCGGCACGAAGCGAACAGGTTCGGATCGGCATCGATTCCAGATCGGCTCGATTCCAGATTGGTGCGATTCCGGGTCGGCACGGTTTTTCGCGAGCGAACGGCCTCCGACCGGCGGACGGTTCCCGGCCGCGAGCAGTTCCGCCCGAACGAGCTACGGCTCGTCGCGTCGGTGGCCCTCCGATGCCTCCTCGAGAGTTCGGTCTGCTTCGGCCGACCGTTTGTGCTGTGGCGAGGTGATCGCCTCGCCGGTGCCTTCGATGCGCTCCTCGGCGTCTTCGACGGCGATCCACTCCCGTACCCAGGCGATAGTCGATCGAAGCATATCGCTACCGTAGACGCAGTCGGTGAAAATACTTCCACAGTGACAAGTCCACTCAGCCGATGTATCGCAGATCCTCGTCCATCGGGACGTCCATTCCCTGTTGCTGTTGTTCCATCTCTTCTATCTTCCCGATGACTTCCTCCATCTCCTCTGCGCGCTCGTCTAAACTCTCGTAGTCGATTTCGAAGCCGAGCACTTCCTCGAGCACTTCCAGAACGGCACGGGCGCTTTTCGGATCGACGAGATACCCGCTGGTTTCGCCCATGAGGCAGGCAGCGTCGACACCCCGGCGGGCACCGAGGCCAAGCAGGAGTCCGGAGACGCCGACGATCCCGCCTGCGGGCTCGTTCTCCCGGAACTCGACGCCAGCCTCCTCGAGTGGCTCACGCAGGGGGTCGTCGGTCACGGCGCCGACGACGGCGTACTCGTCGATCAGTTCGCCGGTCGGCACCCCGCCGAGAGCGTACGCTTCGGACGCGCCGAAGCTCTCGGCGATGTCGAGAAACGCACTCGTCAGCAGGTAGTGTCCGTCGTTCGTCTGGGCCTGGTGATCACCCGTAAGCACGAGTAAGTCCCGACCGTCCGAGGGCGTGATCGCGTGGACGGTCGCACACGTTAATGACGCGACGCCGTCCTCAACGGTAACCTGCGGGGGGAACTCTCGCGAGTAGATCCGCCGAACGAGCGTGGCCTCGTCGGCGAACTCCTCGAGTATGTGATCGGCAACCAGCTTGCCGACGTGCCCGACACCGGGCAGCCCCTCAAGAAGAACGGGATCATCCAGTGTCACCTCGGCGACTGCGTCGATCTCGAGTTCGTCCATACCGGATGGGTGACGGCGAGACGTAAGTGCGCATCGGTGTCACACCGAGAGATCGAGAATCGGGACCGGTTACTGGCGACGCTTGAGCGCGCGCCGGTACTCACCGTGGGGATCTTCGGGATCAAACGGTGCAGGAGCACTGTTGACCGCCGGTTCGCCACACTCCGGACAGCTATCTGAGAGCGTATACACCGGGCGGTCGTGGACGTCCTGCCACGCCGAACAGATCCGAATGTCGGATTTCATGTGCGAGATCGATGTCGCCTGCGGGCCGGTTACTCGTCGTCGCTGCGACGCTCGCGGTGGTACTCGCCGTCGCCGCCCTCTGACTCGACTGCGGCGATGGCCCGCTGTGCGCTCTCTTCGAGCTGGGCCTCGGCAGTCTTGTAGTTGGGAGCTTTCACTTTGATGCGGTACTCGGGGGCACCGACGTAGGTGACGTCGAGTTCGACCTCCTCGGGGACCTCGCCGTTGCCGGCGGCGGCCTCAAGCGCCTGGCGAATGCCGTCGACGCCGCTCGCAGAGGGATTCTCGAGGTCGACGTAGCCGGTGACGTTGACGTAGGGCACCGAGACGTTCTCGCGAGCGGTCTCGACGACGGCCTCGATCTCCGCATCGTCGAGGTCCGTGCCGTCGATGGCCTCCGCCCCGTGGATCGCCGCCTGTTTGAACGCGGCGTACAGCGAGGGGTGCGTGGTGAGCAGTTCGTTCGCGATCGCGGTGTACTCCTCGTCGTCGATCTCCTCGCCGAAGGCGAGTTCCATCCAGTTGTCCGCTTTCTGCTCGTTTTTCCACTCCTGGATCTTATCGGAGCGCTGGTGGTCGTTGACGTCTTTCAGCGAGAGATCGATCTGCTGGGCGTCCTCGTCGACATCTAGAACCTTACAGACGACGATCTGGCCCTCGCGGACGTGGTCGCGGACGTTCTTGATCCAGCCGGAGGCAACCTCCGAGATGTGGATGAGCCCGCGCTTATCCTGGTACTCCTCTAGGTCGGCGAAGACGCCGAAGTCTTCGATCTCGTCGATCTTGCCGACGACGAGTTCGCCGGGGTCGGGCCAGCCGCTGTACTTCATCGTGATTCGACTGTCTCGACGATCTCGTGGTCGATCTCGGCGTTGCCGCCGGTCGGCCGCGCGAGCGTCGTTCCGCAGACGGCGCAGGCGACCTCGGTCGACGCCTTGCCGAAGACGACCTGTTCGTTCTCGCAGTCCCCACAGCGGACGGAGTAGAAGTTTCCTGCCATAGAAATCACTCCTGGAACTCGAGTCGGCCAGCGCGCCATCCCTCGCGGAGGTGGGCCTTGCCACACTCGCTGCAGCGGTACTTGAGGTCGGTCTTCTTCGTCGGCTTGTTTCCACTGGGCACCTTCGAGAACTTCCCGGAGTTCCCGATGGAGGCGGTCTGGCGCTTGCGCTGGCGGTCAGCGACCTTCTTCATTCCCGTCGAACGGCCGGTTCGGACCTTCTCGACTTCGTGTTCGTGGTGTGCGTTACAGTGCGGGCAGTACGTGTTGAATCGGCGTGGCATCTGCATGGGTAGTTCTCTTGGACGGGGCTACGATAGCCCCGCTTAAAACCCGTTTGGTTCGCAATCGACGGCGGTTTCGCCCGCGGGTGAGGCCAAACCGGCCACAGTCGCGACGAAACCGGCACTTCTCGAGACCACACTCACCCCTTCGAAGCGTTTAATCCGGGGCCCGCCGAAGCCGACAGTATGAAGCGGCTCATCATCCATGGCGATCCCGGCATCCGGAAAGGGGCGATCGTCGACGTCGACGGAGAGGAGCTGGTCTGTTTCGCCGTCAGCCGAAACGGCGAGTGGCACGGCCCCGAGGAGGTCCAGTTGTGGTGTACCGTCGGCGACGCCGACGAGTTCGAGGACTTCGAGCGCCAAGATTACGTTCCGCATTTCCTCGATGTCGAGCGTGTCGACGCCGCGGACGTCGGTGTGGTCCGCGCAGCCGGCGAGCTGACAGTGTAAGTTGCCACCCGAAAATCCGTTTTCCACGCACCGGTCGACAGAACGTTTTTCACCTCGCAATGGGATCGATACGGACGAATGACCCCGACGGTCGGTATCGTCGTCCCCGCATTTCGGCCCGACGTCGATGTTCTCGGCGCGTACGTCCGTGAGATCGACGACGCACTTGCTCCCGACACGATCCGGATCGAACTCGACGAGCCACGGGAGGGGACGGTCGAGTCGCTATCGGCTCTGCCGGCGATGGTCAACGCTGTTCCCGAGCGACGGGGAAAGGGCGCGGCGATCACGGCGGGGTTTTGCGCACTCGAAACCGACGTCCTCGCGTTCGTGGATGCGGACGCCAGTACCCCAGTCGACTCCCTCGTGCGCGTCGTCGATCGGGTTCGAGGCGGCGAAACGGCGGTCGCGACTGGCTCCCGGCGCCACCCGGAGGCCGAGGTGACGACCCACCAGTCGCGGCTCCGGCGACGACTCGGCGACGGCTTTGCCTGGCTGGCCCGCCACGTCCTCAGCCTCTCGCTTTCTGACTACCAGTGTGGCGCGAAGGCGATCGACGCGACGGCCTGGGCGGACGTACGCGGCCACCTCCGCGAACCGGGGTTCGCCTGGGACGTCGAGTTCCTCGCCGTCGCCGACGCGCTCGGCTACCGGGTCGAGGACGTGCCGATTACGTGGGCCGACGCTCCCGAGTCGACGGTCTCGACGGTCGGAACGGGGAGGGAACTCGTCACTGGACTGTTCGCGACGCGCCACCGTGTCAAACGACTTCGCGGTGATCGTATTCGCCTTCCGCTCCCCACACGACGGTCCGCGCCGGAACCGCTCGTCGATCGCGTCCGCAAGCGATGATCGACTCGCTTGGGGAGTTCCTCGCGACGCGTCTGTCGGCGCTGCGCGCCCCGAAGCGATTCACCCAGTTCGCCGGCGTCGGCTTCGTGGGTGCCGCCGTCGACAACGTCGTCCTCTTCGCGCTCGTTTCCGCGACCGCGCTCGGCCCCGTTGGCGGGAAGGTCGTGGCCTGGGTCGTTGCCATTGGCGTCATCTTCGCGATCAACGAACGCTGGACGTTCGCAGCCTACGGCTCCGTCGGGAGGCGTTCGCTGGGCTACCGGCTGCTGCGGTCGTACGTGGTCCGCTTTGGCGGCTTTCTGGTGACGCTTTCGGTGCTTACGATCCTCGTCTACTGGGCCGGAATCTGGTACATCGTGGCGAACCTGATCGGGATCGGCGTCGGGTTCTTCGTCAACTACACCGCAGAGAGTCTCTACACCTGGCGGGTCCACCACGAGTCACCGTAGCACGAAACCCGCATCAGGCGTCCGAATCACAACCCTTAACTGTGGAACCGGGTTACGATCTGGTAGCGGGATGGGATAGCCAGGAGATTCCGGCGGGCTCATAACCCGCAGATCGGTAGTTCAAATCTACCTCCCGCTATGTTTTGGCGCGAACAAGTTCGTGAGCGTCACCCATAGCACAGTGGTAGTTTGAACCAGGGAGCAGTTCTGCTGCGACCGTGGTTCAAATCTACCTCCCGCTACTTTTCATGGATTCAAACGCGAGCGAGGAGTGAAACGACGAGTGAGTGCTGAATCCGTGAAAAGACGACGAGTGGATTTGAAGTAGACCACGAGCGGCCGAAGGGAGCGACGTGGGCATAGTTCAAATCTACCTCCCGCTATGTTTTGGCGCGAACAACTTCGTGAGCGCCACCCATAGCACAGTGGTGATTTGAACGAGAGAAGACGCGCGCAGCAGAGCGAGCACGTCTTCGCGTCGTTCAAATCTACCCACACTGCTTCCATCCACTGTCAAACATCGAACGACGCGTCCAAAATCGGTACACTGGGACCGTAACTAAAACCGGTCCAACGTTGGCAACCGTTTATGTGCAATCGCTCCCTCTACTATTTCGATGGCTACCGATCTCGTTATCGACCACCATATCTCCGCTACCGAGGGCGACTGCCACACGTCGTGGAGCCGGGACCACGACCCGGTTCGGACGGTCGAACCCGGCGACGTCGTGCGCTTTGACTGCTTAGACGCGACGGGAGGTCAGTTGGATCCGGACGCGACGGTCGCAGACGTCGCCACAGTGGATACGGACCGGGTCCACACGCTGACCGGGCCGGTCGCGGTGGCAGGCGCCAGCCCGGGTGACGTACTCGAGGTGGAGATCCTCGATATCGAACACCGTGGGTGGGGATACACGCTCGTCCTCCCCGGCGCGGCTGAGTTGGGGCTGCTAGCCGACGAGTTCCCGGAGCCGGCGCTGCACATCTGGGACGTCGAAGACGGCGCCGCTCAGTTCGTCGACGGGATCGAGGTGCCGGCAGCCCCGTTTCCCGGAACCGTCGGCGTCGCGCCGGAGGCGACTGGCGAGTTCGACACGCTTCCACCCCGGGCTACCGGCGGCAACCTGGACATCAAACACCTCACGGTGGGGTCGACTGTGTCCCTGCCCGTCGCGGTCGAGGGAGCGCTGTTTAGCACCGGCGACGGGCACATCACACAGGGAGACGGCGAAGTCTGTGGAACAGCGATCGAGGCGCCGATGTCGATCACGTGTCGGATCGACGTGCGCTCGGACCGCTCGATCGACCAGCCGCAGTTCGAGACCGAAGGGCCGTTCACGCCGACCGGTCGCGACGAACCGATGTTCGCGACCACCGGCGTCGACGATGACGTGCGTGAGGCGGCTCGGCGAGCTGTGCGGGAGATGATCGACCATCTCCAGACCGAACGCGGGCTGTCGCGCGAGGAGGCGTACATCCTCTGCTCGGCGGCCGTCGACCTGAAGATCAACCAGCTCGCCAACGTGCCGAACTGGACGGTCTCCGCGTATCTTCCACGGGAGATCTTCCCGGCGGAGTGAGTCCCTCACTGTGACGAAAAGCGGCGACGCGTCGGCTGCCGGGTCCAGACGGGCAACGGATGCCGGCGGCAGATACCCCGACGAGTCACCTACCATGACCAATCAGCCAGCGAACGACGACAGCACACGAGATGGCGAGCCAGTGCCGCCGGGACCGCTGGCTCGTCGTATCTTCGAGCGAAGCCCGACCAGCATCGCCGTAGTCGATTCGACGGGGACGATCGTGTTCGTGAACGAGCGGGCGACGGAAACGTTCGGCCGGTCTCGGGAGTCGCTTACCGGCCGGCCCTATGATTCGCTCGAGTGGAACCTTTACGACGACAGTGCACCCGCAGCCACTGACGAGCATCCCATTGCCCGCGTCTTCGCGACGAACGAACCCGAGTTCGGCTTCGAACAGTGGCTCACGCACCCGGACGGCTCCGAACGGTGGGTGACGAGCAACGCCGCCCCGCTGGGGACAGAGAGCGGCGAGGCGGCGTACGTCGTCGTCACCTTCGAAGACGTGACCAGAGTGAAACGGCGAGAGGAGCGGCTCCTCAGCGACCACATGCGTCGTCTCGAGTTTCGGACCGACGAGTCCGCAGTGCCGCCGTCGCTTCGCGTCACCGGTGGCGAGCGGCGACTCGACGTCGAGTCGGTGGTCTCGCTTCCCGACGGCGCGACCATCCAGTATATGGGCACCAGCGATCTGTCGGCGAGCGAGTTCGTCACCGCGATCGAAGAGGTCCCCCACTTCGTCGACGTGCGGTTGCTCAGCACGGCCGAGGGGTACAGCCGCATCGAAGCACGCGCGGAAGACGCCACGGTTGCAGAGGTGTTTCAGTCACTCGGCGGGCGTCCGCGCGGGATGGTCGTCAGCCGCGACGAGGTCCGGTTTTTTGGGGAACTTCCCGGCGACGCCGACCACCGCGCTGCAGCCGAGTGGATCGAGGAGTTTCACTCCGGCGTCGAACTCGTTTCCGAAGAGCTCGTCTACTCGCCGCACCTGCTGTACGACGTCGTCGCCGACGCGCTCACAGATCGCCAGCTGGCCGTACTGGATGCTGCCTACTTCAGCGGCTACTTCGACACGCCCAGAACCAGCACCGGCGACGAGCTCGCCGCCCGCTTTGACGTGACCAGACAGACGTTCAACCAGCATCTTCGGAAGGCCCAGCGGACAGTGCTTCGGTACCTCTTCGAAGAGTCCAGCGTCGGAAGCACTGACTAGTCAGCGTCCACCCTTACTGTAGCGCAGCTACTGCTACGAGGTATGAGTGACGAGACAACCTACCCCGATACAGGCGGCTCCTGGACCTCCGGCTCCGGCCTCCGTGACGACAGTATCGCTCTTGATGACGAGCAGCCAAAGGGGTGTCCGCAAGCAACGTTCGGTCCGGACGACGATCCGATCGTGACTATCGTCGATCTCGTGGCCACCGTCACAGATCAAGATGTGACCAGCATGCCGCCCCTGTTCGAGCAGGTCGACCCCGAAGCGCTCGGAACCCTCGTGGACTCGTCCCGACCACAGGGACCGCCGGTCACGATCACCTTCTCCTATCAGCGCTGTCGAATTACGGTTTCGAGTGCTGGTGACGTCGTCGTCGATCCGAGTCCGCAGTAATCGCTCGGGATACCGCCACGATTGCGGCCGTCGAATTCGCGTTCGCAACCTACTCGTTCTCTCCCGCATCGGCGCCACGCCCAGGGATCCTCCCCGGCAGCTCGTCGTCGTACCGTATGCAGGCGATCTCGTGTCCGTCGTCGAGCGCTGTCGACGTCGGACGGTGGGTCACACACGGACTGGCGAACGTCGCCTCGAGGTGTGACAGCGCTGGCTCGATGCCCGACTCGGACAGTCTCTCGATCGTCGCCGAAAGGGCCGACTCGGCTCGCGGGTCGGCGAGCGGTCGCGGGAGCGAAAACGCCGACCGAACCCGCCGGTCGAGTGTATCGACCGCAGGCGCGTCGATCCCATCAGCTGCGGACGTATCGGCCTCGTTAGCCGTGGACGTATCGATCCCGTCACCCACGAACGGGTCGATCTCGCTAGCCGAAACGACTGCCTCAATGCCCTCGGCACCGTCGAGCTGCCGCCACAGGGCGAGCAACGATTGCCAGGTGTCGGCGGAAATGTCGTACTCCGCCGGCGCGACAGCACGTGGACAGCGAGTGTGAAACCGACAGCCAGACGGCGGATCGACCGGCGACGGGACCGTTCCAGAAAGCCGGATCCGCTCGCCGTCCCAGCGCGGATCCGGTTCGGGAATCGCCGAGAGTAACGCCTCAGTGTACGGATGATGGGGCGCCGCGAAGACGTCTTCCGTCCGCCCCTGCTCGACGATCTCGCCGAGATACATCACCGCGATCCGATCTGCGACGTGCTCGACGACACGCAGATCGTGGGCGATGACGACGTAGGAGAGCCCGTGGGAGGCCTGTAGATCCGCGAGCAAGTTTACGATCTGGGCCTGCGTGGAGACGTCGAGTCCGCTGACGGGTTCGTCACAGACGATCACCGACGGCTCGACCGCGAGCGCGCGGGCGATCCCGATCCGGCGACGCTGGCCGCCGGAGAACTCGTGGGGATACCGGGCGGCGTGGTCCGGATCGAGCCCGACCGTCTCAAGGAGATCGCGGACGCGGTCAGTTCGGGCGGTACCGTCTGCGATGTCGTGAATCTCGAGCGGTTCACCGACGATTTCACCGACGGTGAGCCGCGGATTCAGACTCGCCGATGGGTCCTGAAAGACGTACTGAAGCTCCGTCCGAAGATCGCGAAGACGGGAGTTCGAAACGGCGGTCAGATCGACCGTGTGATCTACCGACTCCGGATGGGACCCGTCTCTGGGCCGGTAGGCGACGGTCCCCGCGGTCGGCTCGACGAGACGAAGCAGCGCCCGGCCGAGCGTCGTCTTGCCACTGCCCGACTCGCCGACGATGCCGAGGGTCTCGCCGGGATAGAGTTCGAGGTCGACTCCCTCGAGCGCCCGGACCGGGACAGAACGGCCGAGCAGGGAGTCGAGAACCCCCTGGTTGGATTCGTAGTGTTTGGTCAGCCCCTCGGCGCTGAGGATCGGCTCCGCGTCGGTCGGGCGGTCGTCAGTCATCGTCTCCCTCCTCGCGGCGTGTCGGCGGATTTCGGCCGGTCTCCGCCGCCGGCTCCCGAACCCTGACCGTGTAGTCGAGTCCGTCGTCGAGCTCGCCGGCGTACTCGAGACACGCTGCGGCCCGACGGGCGCCCGGTGGCGCCTCAGCGCCGGTCTCGGGATCGAGCAGCGGTGGCTCGCGCTCGGTGCAGGCTGGCTCGGCGTACGGACACCGCGGATGGAATCGACAGCCCGTGGGCAGGTCGGCGGGCGCTGGCATCGTTCCGGGGATCGTCCGGAGTCGGTCGGTCGCGTCGCCGAGGCGAGGAGTCGAACTCAACAGTCCGACCGTGTAGGGGTGTTTCGGGTTGTAAAAGAGGTCCTCGACCGGGGCGGTCTCGACGGCCGTTCCCGCGTACATGACTACCACGCGCTCACAGAGCTGTGCGACGACGCTTACGTCGTGCGTGATGAGCTGAACGGCGGTGTTCGACTCGGCTGCGATCTCCGCAAGCAGATCGAGGATCTGGGCCTGAACCGTCACGTCGAGCCCCGTCGTGGGCTCGTCACAGACCAGTAGCTCCGGATCACAGGCGAGGGCCATCGCGATCATCGCCCGCTGGAGCATCCCGCCGGAGAACTGGTGGGGGTACTGCTCGAAGCGCGTTTCGGCTTCGGCGATCCCGACCCGCCGGAGGAGCGAGATCGTTCGGTCGCGAGCCGCCGTCTCGTCGTACGCGAGGTGGTGTCTGATCCCCTCGGCGATCTGTTCGCCGACCGTGTAGGAAGGGTTGAACGCGGCCGCCGGCTCCTGAAAGACCATCCCGATTCGGTTGCCACGGACGTCACGGAGGTCGCGCTCGGAGCGCTCGAGAAGGTTCTCGCCGTCGAGACGGATCTCTCCGCCCTCGATCTGACCGGGGCACTCGACGAGATCGAGCAGCGCACGCGCGGCGACGCTCTTGCCAGCACCGCTCTCGCCGACGATACCGACCGTCTCGCCGCGCTCGATGCTATAGGAGAAGTCATCGACCGCGCGCACTGGGCCCTCCGCCGCGGGAAACGAAACCGAGAGCCCCTCGACCTCGAGCAGGGCCATCAGCCGCCACCTCCACGACGACTCTCATCCGGAACCCGCGCGTCCAGGGCGTCCGAAATCCCGTCCCCGACCAGATTCGTCGCCAGCACGAACAGGAAGATCGCTGCGCCGGGGAAGACCGTCGCCCACCACGGGATCGCGCCGCCCCCGCCGATGAGGGTCTCCCGAGTGTCGTCGAGCATCGTCCCCCACTCCGGCGTTCCGGGCTCCATCCCGATTCCGAGGAAGCCGAGCGCGGCGACGCCGATGACGACGGTCCCGATCGAGAGCGAGGCCTGGACGAGCAGCGGTGCGACGGCGTTCGGCACTACGTGTCGAACGATGACCGTGCGGTCGCGCGCGCCGATCGCTCGCGCGGCGAGGACGTACTCGTTCTCTTTGACCGCCAGGACCTCGCCGCGGATCAGTCGGGCGTACGTCGCCCACCCCACGAGGGAGAAGGCGGCGACCAGCTGCCAGTAGCCACCGCCGAGCATCGCCACGAGCAACAGTGCCAGAACGAGCGAGGGGAACGCGAAGATCACGTCGACGACGCGCATCATGATCTCGTCGAGCCAGCCGCCGTAGTAGCCCGCGATGCTGCCGTAGATCATCCCGACGCTCGCGGTCAGCGCGACGACGACGACGCCGATCGAGATGCTGTAGCGCCCGCCGTAGATGACCCGCGAGAAGACGTCGCGGCCGGAGCCGTCGGTTCCCATCGGATGGGCGAGCGAGGGCGGATCGTACCGCCCGACGTCGGTGTACCCCTCTTGCAGATAGAGGATCGCCGTCGGATCGTGTGGCGCGATCGAGAACGGCTGAACGGGCACACCGAAGAGCACGATCGGTCGCGCGAAGATCGCCAGCAGGGACATCCCGACGACGACGATCAGCCCGAACATCGCGCTGCGATTGCGGCAAAATCGCCGAAGTGCGCGTCGGCGTCGGCTCGTGGAGCCTCCCCGTGTCGCGCTCGCAGCGGGTTCCCGGTGTTCGGACAGTGGCTCGCGTCGCTCGACCCGGCGTGGATCGAAGCCGACGATCTCGAGGCGGCCGCGACGGGTCGCGGTCGACTGGTGACCGCTCCTCGATTGGGCTCGCTCACTGGCCGTCGGGCGGGAATCGCTGGTCGGTCGATCAGGTCCGTTCGTCATCGCTCACCTTCGGTTCGCGTCTCGGCTGAGGAGTTGCACTCGGGACATATGATTGTGGGCGTCTCGGATACGGGGACGGGTGTCGGCCAGACACAGCTATAGATCGGGGTCACTCGTGGCGGATCCGCGGATCGAGAACCGCGTAGACGATGTCCGCGAGCAGATTCGCCAGGACGATGGCGACGCCGGTAAACAGCGTGATCGCCATGATGAGATTGATCTCTCGAGCGTGGATCGCCTCGACGAACTCCCGGCCAAGTCCCGGCCAGTTGAACACGTACTCGACGACGACCGCGCCAGAGACGATACTCGCCGTCAGAAACGCAGCGACCGTAACCACGGAGACGAGGGCGTTCCGGAGCGCGTGCTTGCAGACGACCGTCCGCTCCGGGAGGCCTCGCGCTCTGGCAGCGGTCACGTACTCCTCGTTCAGCTCCTCGGCGAGCGACGAGCGGACGATTCGCATCAAGATCGCCGCCGAGGCCGTCCCGATCGTGAGCCCCGGCAGGAGGAGGTGCCAGAGCATCTCGGGGTGGTACAGCGGTTGACGGGGCGCGAGCACGCTCCAGAGGTCGAGCCAGAGCGCGAAGACGAGGATTAACACCAGCCCAAGCCAGAAGTTCGGCACCGAGATGCCAGAGAGCGCAACGAGTCGGCTGACGTGATCGCCGAGTTCGTTGCGGTGGACTGCCGCGTAGATGCCGGTCGGAATCGCAATGATGAGCCCGAACGCCCAGCCGAAGAGGCCGAGGGCGACTGTCTCGGGGAGGCGCGCGATCACGACCGCACTCACGTCGCGGTTCGTTCCGACGACCTGCCCGAAATCGCCGGTCAGGACGGTTCCCATCCAGGTTAGATACTGCTCCCAGACGGGACCGTCGAGCCCGTACCGGGAGCGCAGCGCGGCCTCGTCGGCGGCGGTGATGTCGGGGTTAAGTCCGACCAGTCGAGTGACGGGATCGCCCGGCGTGAGAAAGACCAGGGCGAACGTGATCAGAGAGACGCCGACGAGCGTGGGGACGGCCGTGAGCAGACGCCACAGGAGGAATCGGCGAAGGCTCATCGTGACGGTTGCGTTCGTGATCGTCCGAGCGGTGCGTACGTGCGGTCGGTCATGGTCGGCTGGGTGGGACGTGACGAGCGATCGCGGTCAGTCCTCACCGTCGAGATACGTGAGCTGTCGGTCCATCGGTGCGTAGAGACCGTAGCGCAGCATCGATTCCGGGAACGGGTAGGCGTTGAACCCCCGAACGTCGTCGGCGACGACGGCCGACTCGACGCTGAGTTCGAGGTAGGAGTTTGCGTTGTGCTCCTGGACCAATCGCCAGATCTCGTCGTAGCGCTCGGCGCGGAGGTCGTCGTCGTTTGCGACGTCCGTTCCGTACTGTGCGGCCTCCATCGCCTCGGTGAGTTCGTCGATATCGACGTTCTGGTAGTTACAACACTCGGTGAACTGCTCGGGATGGTGGGTCGACTCGACGAAGCTGTGGGGGTTGAACGTCCCCGAGAGCCAGATGACTGGCAACCGACCCCGTTCGTGGTACTCGGGGTCCATCACCCGGGGTAAGAACGTTCCCCACTCGTAGGTGACGATGGACGTCTCGAAGAGCCCCGACTGGTCCATCGCCTCGGCGATCAGTTCGACCATCCGAACCCGGTCTTCGGTCTCGGAGTTCGTCTCTATGGTCACGTCGATCGGCGTAGAGACGCCAGCCTCGGAGAGCAACTCCTCGGCGCGGTCGGGGTCGTACTCGTTGTACTCGCGTAGCTCCTCGATCAAGGCGTCGTAGTCGGCCGACCCCTGCTCGGCGGCCATCTCCGGCAGCGGCGCCCACGACTCCATCGCCCAGCCCGAGAAGATGTTCTCGACGATCTGTTCGCGCGGGACGAGGTGATTGACGGCCCGACGCACCCGCGCATCGTCCCAGGGAGCGACCGTCACCGGGAACTGGAGGAACGTAAAGCCGCCAGCCGGTGTGGCGGTGACGCGGTAGTCGGCAGACTGCTGAAAGTCCGTTCGCGCGTCGGCAGTGAGTCCGTAGGCGACGTCGACGTCGTCGTCTTGCAGCGCCGCAGAACGCGTCGCGTCGTCCGGGACGATCGACATGTCGATCTCGTCGATTACGGGACCGTCCGGCCAGTCGGCCGGGCCGTCCCACCACTCCGTCTGTTCTATGTCGAACCAGTAGTCCTCGTTGCGGGTGAGGACGACGTAGTTCTCGTCTTCGAACTCCGCGAGCTCGTACGGTCCCGTTCCAACCGGCGTGACGCCCTCTCGGGGGTCAAGTCCGCCCGGATCGAGATCGACCTGCTCGTCGGGAAAGACGTACACCGGGAGGTCGCGCTCGGCGCCGGCGTCCGGGATCTGTGCGTAGAGGTCGACCGTGTACTCGTCGACCGCCTCGGCGTAGAGGAACTGGTCGAACACCTGTCCGGCCATATGCGACCCCTCGTAGCGCTCGTAGGACCGGACGACGTGTTCGGCGGTTAGCTCCTCGCCGTTGGTGAACTCGACTCCCTCGTGGAGGTCGTAGCGAAACTGCATCCCGTAGACGCCGTCGGCGACGGCGTCGCCGGTTTGGTCGACCGTCAGGTACCGCCCCTCGTCGGCCGACGAGTCCGTCTCTGGGTGTGTGACGACCACCTGAGCGTCGGTCTCGGGAACGCCGTTCTCGCCGTGGGAGATGTCGACCATGTACTCGTCGTAGGCCGCCCGATCGATATCCTGTGTGTCTCGGAGTTCGTAGCTCTCGGCGAGCCAGGGATAGAGATTGCCCTCGGCGTCGGTCGCGGTCAGGCTCTCCCAGATGAGATTCTGGACGATCACCGAGGCCGTGTCGACGCCGTAGGGCGGATCGAACGAGGAGACGATCTCGTTTAGCGCGACGCGCAGGGTCCCCCCGCGCCGAATGTCGTCGACCTCGACTGTCGCTCGTTCGAACGCGGCGCCGAGGTTGGCGACGTCGCCACTATCCCCCCAGCTGAGACAGCCTGCGGCGCCCACCACGCCTGTGGCTGCCATCCCACGTAACACGTCCCGCCGGTCGAGGGCGGGCCCCGACCGGTCCTGTTCCCACACCATGGTCTCCGATTGTGAGTCGAGCACATATAGGTTATTGGACGCTCCGCGCGCCATCGCAGAATCGCCATCGAAAAGATCCAGTCGAATTACTGACGGTTCAGGGGAAACGGGATCGAAATCGGTACCGGAAGTGACGGCTGAGATGCGGCGGCTCCGCTAGCGCTAATCGTCGCCGGTTTCGTCGACGATGACGACCTCGCCGTCGACGACGTCGACGTTGATCAGTGTCTTCACGTCGTAGTCGGCGTCTGCCACGGCGTTCTCGCCGCCGACCTTCTTGATGACGGCGACGGTGTCGACGACGTCGGCGCCGATCGAATCGAGGGCCTCGAGCACCGAGGCCAGCGTGCCGCCGGTCGAGAGCACGTCGTCGAGCACGAGGACGCGCTCGCCCTCGTGGACGTCGTTGATGTACATCTCGTTCTCGGAGTAGCCCGTCTCCTGGGAGATGGCAACCTCGCCCTCGAGGCCGTACTCGCGCTTTCGGATGACCGTCAGCGGGATGTCGGTCATCAGCGAGACGGCAGTCGAGATGTGGATGCCCATCGCCGCGGGCGTGACGATCTTGTCGACATCCTCGAGTCGCGCCTTGCGGATGATCCGGATGACGATCTCGCGCAGCAGCGTCGGGTCGAGCTCCGGGACGCCGTCGCTGATCGGGTGGACGAAGTAGTGGTAGTCGTTCTTCTCGATAATCGGGGCCTCGAGCAGCGACCGCTGAAGCTGATCCATGTCGTGGGTGGGTCGGTGTCCGAGTAAAAGTTGACGATCCAGTTGCTCACCGGAGCGGTCGATCAGTGAACAGAGCGTGCGGACGGTTCGGTCACTCCACGGTCGCATTCACGACGACCGCGACGGAGTCGGCGATCTCGCCGGCCAGCCCCGCCTTTGATCCCTCGAACCGAGCGACGTCTTCGCCGTGGACGAGCAGCGCCCGGGTCCGATCTGCGCCCATCACCGAGGCGTCGTTGGCGACGACGAACGCGAGTCCCGCGCGATCGATTAGCTGCCCCGCAGCCTCGATCATGGCACGCTCGTCGCCGCTCGCCTCGGTCTTGAAGCCGACGATGGGGAGGTCCGCGTCTCGGTCGCGAACCGCATCGATCAGCTTCGACGTCGGCTCCAACTCGAGCGTTCGCGGCTCCCCGGAGCGCAACTTCTCCGGGCTCGGGTCGGTGGTGTAGTCGCCGATCGCGGCCGCCGAGACGAACGCGTCGGCGTCCGCGCAGGCCCCAAGCGTTACCTCGCGCATCTCCGCTGCGCTCTCGACCTGCCGAACGTCGACCATCTCACCGGGGAGGCCCGGCTCCGCCGCGTCAGCCAACGATTGCGCTCCAACGAGGCCGTGGACGAGCGTGACGTCGGCGCCCCGAACCGCACAGGCCGTCGCGACCGCCCGCCCCATCTTCCCCGACGAACGGTTCGAAAGCACCCGAACCGGGTCGATCGCCTCGGCGGTCGCCCCTGCGGTGACGACGACATGTTGGCCCGCGAGCGGGCGATCCCCGGCCGCGCGGGCCGTCGCGGCGACGATCGCCTCCTCGGACGCGATCTTCGCTTTCCCCTCCTCGATCCGCGGCTCGACGAACTCCACTCCCCACCCCTCGACGGTTCCGATCGCGGAGAGCACGCCGGGGTGGTCGTACATCGGCTCGTGCATCGCGGGCGCGATGACGACCGGCGTGTCGGCGCCGAGCGCGGTCGTCGCACACGTCGTCACCGTCGTGTCGTCGACCGCGCCGGCGATCTTCCCGACCGTGTTCGCCGTCGCCGGCGCGATCAGGAGCACGTCGGCCCAGCCATCGTACCCGCAGAGCTCGACGTGTTCGACGCTACCGGTGATCTCCGTGACGACGTCGTTGTCGGTGGCGAACTCGACCGCCCAGGGGTGGACGATTCCCTGTGCGCTGCCCGTCATCACGCCTCGAACCGACGCGCCGCGCCGTCGCAGCTCGTGGGCCAGTTCGACCGTCTTGACGGCCGCGATCGACCCCGTCACCCCGAGTGCGACGTTGACTCCCTCGAGCATTCGGCTGCTAGTCTCTCTCGAAGTGTGTTAAGGGTAGCGAGGATCGACGCCGGTCGCTATCGACGCACAGCTCGTTACCCGTTACGCACGTCGTCGTGGTGTCCGAGCGTGCCCAGCCTGACCCGCGAGTCTTCGCTCGATCCGTCCACGTCCGCGTCGATCGCGTACAGCGTCTCCCCACCACCAATGTAGACCGTTCCATCGACCACGGTCGGTGACGAGTAGGCGATCCGTTCCAGTTCGGTGAACGCCCACTCCTCCTCGCCGGTTTCGGCGTCCACCGCGTACAGCGTCTCCCACGAACCGACGTAGACGGTTCCGTTCGCGACCGTCGGTGAGGAGTCGACCGCTTCCGACGGTTCGGTGAACGCCCACTCCTCCTCGCCGGTTTCGGCGTCCACCGCGTACAGCGTCTCGTCGCCGGCGCCGACGTAGACCGTGCCGTCCGCGACCGTCGGCGACGAGTAGATCGGGTCGGGCGACTCGTCGAACGTCCACCCCTCATCTCCCGTTGTCGCGTCTACCGCGTGCAGGGCTCCATCGTCCGATCCGACGTAGACGAGGCCGTCTGCGACCGTCGGAGACGACTGCGTAATCCCCCCCGGAACGGTGTATGCCCACTCCTCTTCGCCACTGTCCGCATTCACCGCGTACAACGTCCCATCTACCGATCCAACGTAGACGAGGCCGTCGACAACCGTCGACGCCGACTGATTGATCGACTCGGGGTCGGTGAACGCCCACTCTTGGTCGCCAGTTTCGGCGTCCATCGCGTACAGCGTCCCATCTATCGATCCGGCGTAGACGGTACCGTTCGCGACTGTCGGCGACGAGCGAACCTCTTCCGTCGGTTCCGTGAACGCCCACTCTCGCTCGCCAGTCTCCGCGTCCACCGCGTACAGCGTCTCGTCCCACGAGCCGATGTAGACCGTGCCGTCTGCGACCGCAGGCGACGTGCTGACTCGCCACGTCGGCTCGTCGAACGCCCACTCCTGCTCGCCAGTCTCTGCGTCCACCGCGTACATCGCCCAAGCGTGGTCGAACCCCATGTAAACGGTTCCATCCACAACCGTCGGTGAGGCTGATTCCAGCACATCGCTGTTGGACCTGCTGAACTCCCACTCCAGTCGCTCGGGCGGTGTCTCGTCGAACGGGAGACTCCCGCATCCAGCGATCGACGCGCAGCCGATACTCGCGGCGACCTGGAGAACGCGGCGTCGGCTCACTTCACCTGTGTCGTTTTCGTTCATCTGGGGGTGGCTCCTTCGTGAATGGAATGTCTATTCAAAAAAACCTTTTTGCTTGTCTGACAGTTTCCGCGCTTCGTCGGCACGTGTCGAGCAACCCGCCCCCTCTCATCGCCGGTACCCTCCTCGATTCGCGCTGCCTTGCTTCGATCGGCGTGTCCCGGGCTCGTGGCGTGTACTCACGCTCGTGGCGCGACCGTGGTGCGGCCGACGGGTTCGCGTGCTGACCACCATTTCGGCTGCTTTCAAGAAACCGCATCGCCTTCGTCACTGCGGAACGATCCGCTTTTGCCCCGCTTCCGACAGCGGATTCGACACCTCGCTCGTGACGTACTCGTGGCGCTTACCGCGAAGCCGCATGGCGGTCAGCGCCTTGTGGGTCGCGGGCTCCGCGAACAGGGCGCGCTCGTCGCGCCGGATGCGGTCCGCCGGCGCCAGCCCATCCGCACGGAGCGTCTCGAACGCCCGCTCGCACTCGGTACGGACGAGCGCCCAGCAGTCGCGCTCGTCGACCGGAAGCGCCGTCGCGATCGTCGCAATCAGTTCCGCGAGGTGGTTCTGGAAGAGCGCGTAGTACAGCTTCCGGTAGCAGTCCGCCTCGCCGTCCGCGTCGAGATCCGAGTCCGGGTACGGATCGATCGAGAGCCCATGCTCAGTAAGCCGGCCCTGATGGACCCGGATTCCGCCGAGATCACGGACCAGGGCCGCGATCGGCTGCGCGCGCTCGGGGTCGAAGACGACGAGGCTGTTCTGGAGGTGGCTCTCGAGGGCGACGCCGTAGACACACAGCAGGCGCAGTTGCGCCGGAACGACGATGGAGAGGTACTCCTCGAGAAATGCGAGCGCAGCCTCCTCGGTGCTCGATACGCCCTGCACCTCCCCGTACCGATCGATCAACTCGGCGACGAGGGGGCGCCCAGTCGACGGCGCGTCGGCGACAAGTGCCGAGGCGACCACCAGAGCCGCGCCCTCCGGGACGAGCGGGTGCGCAGCGGGATTGGTCCGGAGCAGCCCGGAGAGGTGGCGGGCGTCGTCGAACGCCTCGCCCTCGGGGTGGGGACCGCCCGGCGGGTGGTAGCAGGTCGCCACCGGCTCCGAGAGCAGTCCGAACGCTTCGAAGGACTCCCGTCGCTCGATCTCCCGGACGACGTCGGTCACCTGCGGCCCGTTCGTCACGGCGTGGGGCGACAGCGTCCGGACGACGTTCGTCGTCTGGACCGGGATCGCGAGCTTGAGATGCGGGAGGGGCGCGTCGGGAGTGCGATCGGTCTGGTAGGGAACCACCGTCCGGAGGTTGAGCTGCGGCGTCGCCGGGTGGGCGTAGTCGGGAATCGGTACGACCCGGCCCTCGGCGCGCTGACGGGCGTAGCGCGCCGGAATCGTCCGGTAGTACTGCAGCGGGTGGACGGGGACGACCGCGTACTCGTCGACTGCCCGCCCCGTCGGAATCGCGCGCTCAGCCGCCGACTCGAGCCCCGCGAACGCGTCGTACAGCCGGTCGGTCAGGCGGTCCCCGTCGGCTGCCGGCGCAGATTGCGTTCCGTCGCCCGCCAGCTCAGATTGACTCCTATCGCCCGATCGCGCGTGCGATTTCCCGCCGGCCGTAGCCGTCTCGAGGGCAATCTCCCGGTCGACGGCGACGAACCGGAGATCGATCCGCTCTGCGAACTCCGGGGCGTAGGCCAGCCCTTCGGCGGCGCTCATGCCCTGTCGAATCTTCCCCGCCGGGTGGAACGGGTGGCCGCCGGTGACGATGCGCTCGAACGCGCTGGCGGGATCGGCGGCCGGGACGCCGGCCGCGATGGCGTCGAAGGGAGACGCGGCCGTCTCTGCTCCCAGTGCCTCGATTCCCCCCGCCTGCACGCGTTCTGCCAGCCGCGCCAGCGCCAGATTGGCGGCACTCTCGGCCACCTCGGTCCGGATCCGCTCGGCTTGCTCGGCGTCCCCGAACGCGCCCTCGTGGGCGAGCAGCGGGACGAAGTCAACCGGGTGGGTCAGTCGGTTGTCCGCGTTCGAACGAGCCGCCGATTCGATCCCAGCCCGGTCCGCAGACCAGCGCCGAATCGGGCCGGCGAACCGAAACCGGTCGTAGCCGTGTCTCGCTGCGACCGCGGCGACCACGACGCTCTCGGAGGCGGGAAACGGGAGGAGTGCGAGCCGCCGACACCGATCCGACAGCGGCTCGGCGAGGCTGCGCAGTTGGTCCCCGTCGAGCGCGCCGAGCGGCGCCGGCTCGTTCGGCACGGTGTCGGCGTCCGGGTCGAGAAATCGGGGCTCCGCTATTCCTGCCGGACGCCCGCGAAGCACTCCTCGGACGAACCGGCGGAGAATCTCGCGGCGGGCCTTCGGGAGCGCCGCGAGATACGCCGTCTCAGCGGGCGTTTCCAACCCGTGGGTCCGTGCGTACCGGGTCGCGGCACCGAGAGCCTCTCGCTCGGCGTCCGTCCGGAGGCGCGGCTCGCGTCCACCTCGGTCACGTTCGCTCATCATCGCCGTCGCCTCATCGGTCGAATTCTCACCACGAGCCGTGATAACTGCACAGGGAGTGCCTCGAACTGCGTGCCGGCGTCTGCGTCGACGTCGGCGGCGCAGTGACTGGCCCCGGATCGCCCGCGCTCAGTCTCGTTCGACACTGGGATGCATCGTCGGCTCCTCGTCGAGCGGCTCGGCGAACGCCTCGAGAATCGTCTCGCGCGCCTGCTCGTCGCGCTTCCGGCGCTCCTCGTCGTCGATCTCCTCGCAGCCGGGGGGCACCTCGCGGCCGCGACCCGTGAAGTAGCCCTCAGGGGCGACCCAGTCGTGGTAAAAGTTCACGTCCGAGTCGTGGGTCACCGCGAGGCCGACCTTCGAGCCGTGGCCGGCAGCGATGATCGCCTGGTGTGGCTCTCCTGCGATTCGGCCCGCCGCGTAGACGCCGTCGACGGCCGTGCGCCCGCCCTCGTCGACGCTGACGAAGTGCTTGCTCCCACGCTGGATACGTCCGACGTCGAGGGGGACGAGGTACTCGCTGTCCGACCAGGAGGCGGCGATCACCCGGCGCGCCTCGATCGGCTCCCCGCCCTCGGTCTCTACGACGAATCCAGCCTCGAGGTCGTTCTCGTCGACGAGTTCGGCGCTCGTAACGCGTCCGAGTTCGAACGTCGCGCCCGCGTTCTGGGCCTGCTCACGGGTCAGTTGCAGGTACCGGCGCGCGTCGACGCCGTCCGGAAAGCCGGGGTAGTTTTCGAGGCTCGCGTTGCGCGCGAGGATGGATTCGCCCCCGTCGATGACGAGGGTATCGAGACCCGCGCGGGCGGTGAAGATCGAGGCGGCGAGGCCGGAAACGCCCCCGCCGACGATGCAGACGTCTCGCATGCCTCTCCGTTGCCGACGGCGGGTATAGAAGGTTCCCACTCGCGCAAAACGACCGGCGCGTCCGTTGCGATGGTAATTCTTACGTTCTATCCGGTCGTAGCCGGATCGTGGACAGAATTCTCCTCAGCACCGTCGCCTACCGATCACCCGAGGAGGTCTTTCCGTACGTGCGATCGTTCGGCGACTATCCCCGGTACACGGAGCACCTGACAGACGTCCAGGTCAGCGGCGACGGCGGCGTCGGCTCGGTCTACGATCTTCGCCTCGCGTGGTGGAAGCTCTCCTACACGGCCCGATCGGAGGTCGTCGACGTCTCGGCACCGAACTCGCTCGCGTGGCGCCTGCTGAACGACCTCGACGCACGCGGCGAGTGGCGTGTGGAAGAAGAACCCGGCGCCGCCCCGCCCGACGAGGAGACGGCGAGCCGGATCTACTTCGAGGCGACGTACGATCCCCACTCGGCCGACGAGGGTGCGATCTCGCTGCCGCGGTTCGTCTCGCTGGACTGGGTGATTGGGAAGGTCGAGCCTCGCTTGCTGTCGGAGGCAGAAGAGGTCGTCGAGCGCCTCGTCGCCGACGTCGAGGGCGAGGCTCGCGAGGTCGAACTCACCGTTCACGAACTTCCCTGACGCCGCCTTCTGGCCGCACCCGGGTTCGAACCGTCCGAAACCGGCACCCTCGTGCGACGGTTCGCGCCATTCGGATGCGATAGAAACGGATTTGCCGCTCGGTCTGATAGCCGAGTTTATGGTGGAGTTCGCGTGCGAGTAATCGTCGTCGGCGCCGGCGAGGTGGGGACCAACATCGCCGAGAGCATCGCCGCCGACCACGACGTCGTGGTGATCGACAACGATCCCGACCGCGTCGAGGATATCACGTACGATCTGGACGTCCTCGCGCTCGAGGGTGACGGAACCTCGATCGACACGTTAGACGAGGCCGGCATCGAGAAGGCAGAACTGGTCATCGCCAGTACCGACGACGACGAGACGAACGTCGTCATCTGCGGCGCGGCCAAGACCGTCGACGATCCGTTTACGATCGCCCGAGTGAAGCGGACGACCCTGTTAGACACCTGGAACCGCTCTGCGGGTGCCTTCGGTGTCGACGCGATGGTCTGTACGAACCTCTACACCGCCGAGGCGATCGTCCGCATCGCTGGTCTACCCGGCGCCTGCGACGTCGAGCAGTTCGCGGGCGGCGCGGTCCAGATGGCCGAGTTCGAGATCGATGCCGACTCACCGATCACCGGCGAGACCGTCTCGCAGGCCGACCGCTACGAGTCGCTGACGTTCGCCGCTCTCTTTCGCGACGGGGACGTCGTCGTCCCCCACGGCGGCACCGTCATCAGACCCGGCGATGCGGTCGTGGTTATCGGCTCGCCGTCGAGCGTCCGCGGCTTCGCGAGTTCGCTCTCCCCCGAGCCCACGCTCGAGGACGCAGACGAGATTGTCATCGTCGGCGGCAGCCAGATCGGCTACCAGACGGCGCGGCTGTTCGAAAAGGAGGGGCTCTCGCCCCGACTGGTCGAGCAGGACCACGACCGGGCACGGGAGCTGGCAGAGGCCCTCCCGAATACGCTCGTCTTAGAAAGCGACGCGACGGACATCGACTTCCTCGTCCGCGAACACGTCGACGAGTCGGACATCGTCGTCGCCACCCTTGATAGCGACGAGAAGAACCTGCTCGTCTCCCTGCTGGCAAAGCGAATCGGCGTCGACCGAACCGTCGGCATCGTCGAATCCGGCGAGTACGTCGAACTCTTCGAGACCGTCGGCGTCGACGTCGCGATCAACCCTCGGCTGGTCACCGCCGAAGAGATCACCCGGTTTACCCGCGAGAAGCGCACTGAGAACCTCGCGATGCTCGAATCCGACCGAGCGGAGGTCCTCGAGATCGAAGTCGATTCGGACAGTCACCTCCTCGGACGGCCGATCCGCGAGACGATGGCAGAGCTTCCCGAGGGAGTCGTTATCGGCGCGCTCACCCGCGATGGAGCAGTCATCCCGCCGCGCGGCGAAACCGTCGTCGAGTACGGCGACCACGTCGTTGTCTTCGTCGAAACCGAACTCGTCGGCGAGATCGCCGACGCGCTCTGACTGGGCCGTAAACGAAGCTGGGCCCCGCTATCCGCTCCTCACAGCGTGTAGTCCTGCCGCCCGTTTTCCCGTTCGAGAAACGCACAGAGGAGATCGACCGTGGCCGCAATATCGGCTACGTGGGCCATCTCGGTGGTGGTGTGGAGATACCGCGTCGGGACCGAGAGCGCCCCGACCGGGGTAGCACCACCGCCCAGCTGGAAGCCGGCCGTGTCGGTGCCGCCGGCAGGTAGCACCTCGTGCTGGTAGTCGATTTCCGCATCCTCGGCCGTCTCCCGGAGCCGGCGGTGGACCTTCGGGTTCGTCAGGACGCTCGAATCCTTGAGCTTGATCGCCGTTCCCCCACCGAGCTCGGTGACGTGATCACCGTCGTCGGCCTCGGGAACGTCGTTGGCGACGGTGACGTCGAGAGCGATCGCCAGGTCCGGATCGAGGTCGACGCCGAGCGCCCGTGCGCCGCGGAGGCCGACTTCCTCCTGGACGGTCGCACAGAAGTGGATCGTCACGTCCGGCTCGGAGAGCCGCTCGGCCGCCTCGAGCATCGCGAACAGACAGACCCGGTCGTCGAGCGCTTTCCCCGTCACCGTCTGCCCGACCTGACGGGTCGAGCGAGACATCGTGACCAGATCGCCGACGGAGACGCGTGCTCTGGCCTCCTCGACGGGGAGGCCGACGTCGACGTAGCAGTCGGAAACGTCGGGCTCTCCCCGATCGTCCTCGTCGGTCGTGTGAGGCGGCGGCGAGCCGATCACGCCCGGGAGATCGCCGTCTTCGGTGTGGACGGTTACCCGCTGGGCGCGCAGGACGCGGGCGTCCCAGCCGCCCAACGGGTCGATCTCGAGAAAGCCATAGCCGTCGTCGTCGCCCCGGACGTGTCTGACCATGAAGCCGATCTCGTCCATGTGGGCCGCTACGGCGACCTCGTAGTCGGGGTCGGCTCCGTCGAGCGTTCCCACTACGTTCCCCATCGCGTCGGTCTGTACCCTGTCGACGTAGCCTTCGAGGGCGCCGACGACGTGCTCCCGGATGCGGTCTTCGTATCCGGGAACGCCGTCGATCTCGGTGAGCGTCGAGAGCGAGCCGACGTCGATCGAGTTCTCTCCCATACCCCACTCTTTAGATTAATCAGTGATAAACTCGGCTAGAGGAGACCCGGGTTATTCGGTGGGGTCTCTGCCACGGAGCCGCTCTACCGTCGTCGAGAGTGCACTCACGTCGGCGTCTGTGATCGCGTGTGCATCGCCGGGAACCAGGTCGACGCTCACCTCGCCGCCCAGCGCCTCGATCGCCGCCGCACTCGCGGCGACGTGCTCGCGGTCGACGACCGGATCAGCCGCGTGGCCGCCGAACCACACCGGCGTGCCGCCGAGGCCGTCTCGAGCCTGCTGTGACCCGTCAGTGAGTTCGTCGAGACGATCCGTCGGATCGTCGCCCGGAATCGCGCCCGAAAGGACGAAGACGCCGCCGTAGCGCTGTGGCCGGCGCAGGACGTACTCGGCTGCCAGGCAGCCACCCTGGGAGAAGCCAACCAGCACCGTCTGCTCGGGTGGTATTCCCGCCTGCACAGCGTGTTCGAGCGCACCCTCGACCCGCGCGACCGCCTCGGTAAGCTGGGGCTCGTTATCCGAGATGGGCGACCCAGCCGGCCGTGGGAACCAGCTGCTGCGGTCGGCCTCGGGTGCGATGAAGACGACGCCACGACGGTAGACCGGCTCGAGCAGGTTGATTACTCCCTGGGCCGTCGCACCCCGTCCGTGAAGCGCAACGACCGCGACGCGAGCGGCGGCCCGGGGGGCCCCCGAAACGACGATCGAGCCTTCCCCGGTCATCGCCCCACGGGTTCGGTTGGCGCGATGAACTCTGGGTGCTGGCGCTCGACGAGGTCGCGCTGGTGGGCGAACCGCTCCGGGAGGTAGATCGAGTCGCCTGGATCGTGGTCCGCGGCTCGCGCCAGCCCCGGCGCCTCGGTGGCCAGCTCGAAGAGAATTCCCCCCGGCTCCCGGATGTACAACGAGTGAAAGAAGTGCCGATCTTTCACGCGCGACACCTCGGCGTCGCGGTCGCGAAACCGGTCGTGCCACGCGTACAGCGCATCCAAATCCGGAACTCGGAGAGCGACGTGGTGGAGCGTTCCGGGGCCCTCCCTGCCGAATTCCCCTTCCCGGTCGACGACATCGACGACGCGGCCCACGTCAGCGGTGCCACGGTATCGGATGCGGTCGTCCTCCTGGTCGGCGCGGTCGAAGCCAAGTGTCTCGAGGACTGCTGCGGTCGCGTACGGGTTTACCGACTGGAGGGTGACGCCGTCGATTCCACGAATGCGGGTCTCCGCCTCGCCTTCCGCCTCGACGCGCGACGTCTCGACGAGTTCAACCCGCGTTCCGTTCGGGTCAGGAAACGAGAGCACGCGCTCGCCGAACCGATCGCTTCGGCCACCGATGTCGACGCCTCGCCTCTCCAACCGCTCAGTCCAGTCCGGGAGCGATCCCTCGGGAACTGCGAGGGCGACCGCTGTCGGCTGGGGCGGACCCACTCGCCCGGGATCCGTCTCACCGAACGGGAAGAACGTAAGCACCGAGCCCGGTCGGCCGCTCGGATCGCCGTAGTAGAGGTGTGGCGTCAGCACGTCCTCGAAGTTGACGGTGCGGACGAGCCACGAGAGTCCGAGCGTCCCCGCGTAGAAGTCCACGTTTGCCTGGGCGTCGCCTGCGGTCCCGGTGACGTGGTGGATGCCGACCGGAGCCTCGTCTCGATGCATACCCGAAGGGAGGCGCGCCGGACACAAAAGCACGCAGCCGGGACACCGCAACTGCATTTCGCCACCCCAACTGACTACCATCTGCTCGGTGTACGACCGGTATGCGCCTTCGAGCACTGCGGCCGTCGACCCTCTCAGGGCGGAACCTCGCGGTCGCGCTCGGGCTGATCGTCGGCGCCAACCTCCTTGGGTCCGCCCCGAGCGTCTTCGTCGGCAGCGATACCGGCTGGTTCGAGCCGCCGTGGTTCTACCCGCCGGAGATCGCCTTCCCGGTCGTCTGGACGCTGTTGTTTACTCTCCTCGGCGTCGTCGTCTTTCGTCTCTGGCGTCGGGGTCTGGGCCGACGCGATGTCCAGATCGCCCTCGCAGCGTTCGCCGTCCAGTTCGCACTGAACCTCGCCTGGACGCCGGCCTTCTTCGGCCTGCAGCGACCCGGACTGGCACTGGCCGTGATCGTCGCGTTATGGGTTGCAATCGTCGCCACTATCGGCGCCGTCGCCAGGGTCGATCGGGTGGCCGCGGCTCTGCTGGTTCCGTATCTGGTGTGGGTCTCGTTCGCGACGGTGCTCAACTACGCCATCTACGCGACCTGAGCCGATTCGAACACCGGCTACCGATCGGTGCCGGCACGCGGGCGCTCGCTAACGAGGTACTCAGCAACCGTCTCGGGGTATTCCGCGTGAGGAAGCAGCTTCGCCTCGTCGACGACGACCAGGTCGCAGTCGGCGGCGTCGGCGAGATCTCGACCCTCCTGCAGAGGAACGCGCTCGGCTTCACGCCCCCAGACGAGCGTCACCGGAATCTCCAGGCCCGCGAGCGCTGTCGCCAGATCCGTCTCGGGGTCGAGCGCACCCGACGCGAACGATGCTGGTGCGTAGCGAGCGCCGGGTTGGTGGGCGCTGCGCCAGGCGTAGGCCAGTCGCCCGTCGTCGAGAACCGTCGGATCCTCGTAGCCGTCTCGTGCGTAGAAGTACCGCAGCGAGGGCTTGCTCGCGAGCAGGTTGAACAGCGTCGTGCCAACTACCGGCGTCCGAAGCAGCGTCCGCAGTCGCGGCCGATCTGGGCCCGTCTCGTCGGTCGGACAGATCAACACCAATCGTCCGATCGGCGCCTCTCGCGCCGCCTCCGCGGCGAACGCACCGGTCAACGAGGAGGCGATCACGGTCGGTTCAGAGACCAGGTCCGTCGCGACGTCCCGGAGGAACTCCGTGTAGATCCCGGGTGAGTAGACCAGCGGGGGGCGATCCGACCGCCCGAATCCGGGAAGGTCGACCGCAACGACGTGGTGGTCGTCAGCCAGTTTCGCGGCGATCGGTTCGAACTCGTCGCTGCTCGCAGCGGCGTGGATCCCGTGACACAGCAGGACGTCCGGATCGTCCGGATTGCCTGCTTCCGTGTAGGCGACGTCCATGCCGCGCCAGCGGTAGGTTCGCTCGACGCCCGGCAGCGAACTCTCGAGGTTGCCCGCCCGACGCGAGAGCAGTCGGTTGCCAACCACGGCCGTCCCCGCGGCGCCGATCGCCGACGCCACCGCTGTTCGAACGTTCATGGCACTGAATACGCCGCGAAGAACCTTCAACGTGGGGCCAAAGAGCGGTGAGTTCATACTACTACAGACGACGGTCCACGCTCAGTCCGAACCTTGCTGATATAACGCGTCGGTCTCGATCACCGACAGCGGGCGATCGTAGAGGCGGACGTCGGCTAACTCACCGGTGAACCAGTCGTCGTCCCCAGATTTCGAGGCGATTCCGAGCGGAGCGTCGGAGGGCGCCGATTCGGTCACGTCGTCGTTCGACGCCTCCAGCTCGCCGTCGACGTAGATGGTCGACTCGTCGTCCGGGTTGTGACAGTAGACGACGTGGTGCCACTCGCCGTCGTCGATCGCGGTCTCAGCAGCGAAGTCCTCGCCTAGTTCGAAATCGTCGTGGGGATCCAGGCGCGGCTGGGCCGTATCGTCTAAGGTCCCACACCAGAGCGAGGTATCCTTGCCGACCAGTACCGACCAATCACCCGTCCCGTCGGATCGGGCCCAGACCGAAACCGTGTACGCTGGCGGATCGATCTGGTCGGCGTCATCGATCAACACCGTTCCGTCTTCGCCGTCGAACTCCGCAGCGCCGCCAACAGGCGCCTCGAGGCCCGTCTCGACGCCGCCCTGAATCTCGCCGTCGTGGCCGTTCCCGCTGCTGTCCGCGACGGTGTCGCCCTCGACGCTGCCCTCCTCGAACGACCAGTGGCCGGCCAACCCGTCGGTGACCTCACCGTCGAACTCGCGGATCTCGATACCGCTGACTTTCGGATTCTCCTCCGACGACTCGAGTGCGACGACCAGTTCGTTGTCCTCGACCTCGACGACGTGGGTGAACGTCACCGCGGTGTCCGGACCGTAGTCGGCGTAGAGATCGACGTCCGCGAAGAGCGACTCGCCGTTTACTGCGCCGCTGTAGATGCGCTCTTCCTCGCCGACGAACCAGATCTCTGCGGTATGCAGCGTAACCTCGTAAACGCCGTTCTCGATACCGAACGTGTAGGTGAGCTCGTCGTCGCCCCAGTGTTCGGTCCAGTACAGCGAGTCGTACTCGGTCCCCTCGATGTCCGGTTCGGCGCTGAATCCCTCCTCGTCGTTGAGCGGCCGGGACTCGTCGGTCGCGCCCGGGGACTCGTTGGGTTCGGGCGAGATCGAGAGCTGATCGGGCCACCAGATCTCGTCGTCTTCGAGGGGGCGGTTCTCACCCTCGAGTTCGATCGCCTCGGCGACGTCGGGTGCGGGGCCGAACTCGAGGCCGTCGATCTCGACGGTCTCGTCGGTGTGAGCGCCGCCGCAGTCGATCCCGAAGGGGGCGCTCATCGGCGTAAAGACCGAGACTTCGTGACTCACCGAGACGGTCGCCGTCTCGTCTCTCGCGCCGTAGCTCACGTCGGCGGTCAGCTCGTAGGAACCGTCTGCCTCCTCGGGAATCGACAGCTCCCAGCTGACGTCCAGACTCTCCTCGGCGCCGATCTCGTCGAACTCGGTCCCCGATTCGCCGTCGACGGCCCAGTCGTCGGGAACGTCAAGGCTCACATCGCCATCCTCGACCGGCACGGCGTACGGGTTCTCGACCGTCCCCGAGAGAGTGCTCGGCCCCGTGGGTAGTTCGTCGTCGTCGAACGAGAGCAGTGGATCGGGGTCGTCGAGCAGCGCCGCGAGTTCGAGCGTGCCGGACTCTTCGTCGTCCTCGGTCACCACCGCGTAGGTGTACTCGCCGGCGTCGAAATCGCCGGTGTCGAGCTCGAAGGCGATGGATTCGTTCTCCCCCGCTTCGAGCGTGTACTCCTCGTCGGCCTGTCTCTCACCGTCGACCTCGAGTGCGACGGTCTGGGTTCCCTCCTCGTCGCCGGTGTTCGCGACCGTCGCGGAGATGCCGACCGCGTCACCTCGCGTCGCGGTCGCCTCGGTCGGTTCGAAGTCACCCAGCGCGAAGAACGCCGCGTCCGTTTCCTCGTCATCTGCAGGCTCGTCGTCACCGTTCTCGTCCGCCAGACAGCCCGCCAGCACCCCGACGAGGCTGGCCGCGCCGACTCCGCGAAGAAATCGCCGCCGATTGCTTCCCTCACCCGTTCGTGTGCGTCTCTCGTCTGAAGACATGTGCGGGGAGTCATCACACGATCGTATATGCGCTCGGCAGATTCTCACGAAGCGGACAGTCAGCGGCGAACGAACGTTCGTCGCCGCGTCACTCAGTCTGGCCGTCTGGCTCGGTTGCCGCCACCGTCGCCTCCTCCAGGCAGCGCTCGACGGGGGTCAGAACGTCTTCGGCGATCGCGTACGGATTTGTTTCTCCCGTCCTGACCGCCTCGGCGAGGTGGTCGAGGCCGCCAGCCTCGTCCAGGCGTGTCTCGAGAAGGCCGTGGAGATCCTCGCGCAGGAGCGTCCGAATCTCCTCGGCGCGGCGCTCGCGGGCGCGACGCTCACCCCCACCGGACTCGGCGAGGAACGCGCGGTGGTCGGCGAGCGCACCGAGCAGGTCCTCGATTCCCTCACCGGTCGTCGCGACGGTCTCGACGATCGACGGCTGCCAGCCAGCGGCGTCAGTCTCGTGGGTCTGGAGCTGCCCCGGTCCGTGGTGGCCTGCCTCGACTCGTCCGTCAGTTCCGAGGTCGATCATCTCCCGGAGTTCCCGGACCGTCTGGTCGGCGCCCGGCCGGTCGGCCTTGTTGACGACGAGGACGTCCGCGATCTCTAAGATCCCCGCCTTCAGCGTCTGGACGGAGTCGCCGGCCCCCGGCGGGACGAGGACACAGACCGTGTCGGCGGTCCGAACCACGTCGATCTCGTTCTGGCCGGCGCCGACGGTCTCGACGACGATCTTGTCCTTTCCGAACGCGTCCATCGCTGCGACGGCCTCCGCAGTTGCCGTCGAGAGGCCGCCGAGAGTCCCGCGGGCGCTCATCGATCGAACGAAGACGTCCATATCGCCGACCGTCGAGGCCATCCGGATGCGGTCGCCGAGGACGGCGCCGCCGGTAAACGGTGATGAGGGGTCGATGGCGATCACGCCGACGGTCTCACCCTGCTCGCGGTAGGTCTCGGCTAGCTTGTCGACCAGGGTCGACTTTCCCGCACCTGGACTGCCCGTTATGCCGATCACGTCGGCGCTCCCAGTGTGTGCGTAGAGCTGGCCCACGAGATCGCGGTAGCCCGGCGATCGGTCCTCGATCTTCGAGATCGTCCGGGCCAGCGACCGGTGGTCACCGTCGAGGACGCCGTCGACGAGAGCGTCGGTCTCCCTGCCGGTCGATCCAGAAGCGTCGTCCGTCGGTTCGGCGTCGTCTCCCGTCGCCTGAGACCCGTCGTTCATCGATCCGGAACGTTCTCGCGGACGAACTCGATCGTCTCCTCGGTGGAGGTTCCGGGGCCGAAGACGGCCGAGACGCCCGCTTCCATCAGCTCTGGCCGGTCTTCCTCGGGAATGACACCGCCGACGAGGACGAGGGTGTCCTCGGCAGCGCCGTACTCTTCGAGTCCCTCGATGACTTTGGGAACGAGGGTGTCGTGGGCGCCGGAGAGAATCGAGATTCCCAGCACGTCGACGTCCTCCTGGACCGCCGCCTGAACGATCTCCTCGGGCGCCCGATGGAGGCCGGAGTAGACGACCTCGAAGCCGGCGTCCCGGAACGCCCGCGCAATCACGTGGGCACCGCGATCGTGGCCATCAAGGCCGACTTTCGCCACGAGACACCTGATCGACGCACCCGTCTGTTCGCTGCTCATGCCATCACGTACCGTGGCCCGTCGCTTGGGTGTAACGGTCCCGGTGAGACGTCCCTCGTCACAGCGTTGACGTTCCCGTCCCCTCCCATCCCCAACGGTCTCCTTCCGGACTGACGGCGGGCCTGCGGGCCGTTGTTGCCCGAACCAAAGGCTAAAGAGCGAAACTCGCATAGAGTACACCAATGACTATCGTTCGTTTGCTGCGGAGGGATCTCTCGTGGGCGTCGAAATAAAAGAGACCAGGGTGTCCGACGCCGAGTTCGAGGCGATGCAGTCGTTCGTCTTCGAGTATCTCGCGGCCAGCGTCGAGAAAGAAGAGGAAGGGGGGCGGATGCGCTGGTACCCGTGGCACTCCGCGGAGTACCGCCACAACCACATCCTCAACGTCGTCTCACTCGCCGAGGAGATCGCCGAGAAAGAGGGTGCCGACGTCGACGTCACCCGCGTCGCCGCCCTCTTTCACGACGTCGCCAAGCTAGAGGCCGACCAGGAACTCCACGCCGAAGCCGGCGCCCGGATCGCCCGAGAGTACTTGGAATCGCGTGGCGACTACCCCGATTCGTTCATCGACCAGGTGTGTCGCGCCGTCGAACACCACTCCTATCAGGGTACCCTGAGCGACCTCTCGCTCGAGGCGCAGTGTCTGCTCGAAGCCGACCTTCTCGATAAGGTCGGCGCCAACGGCACGGCCCTGATGCTCCTGCGAATGGGCTACGAGGCCCGGACACATCTCGACGCCGACGAGATGATCGACCGCGTGCTCGACCGCGGAATGGACGCCGCCAACCGGGTCGAGAGCGAAACCGCCGAGGGGATCGCCCATCAGCGGCTCAAGCGCGTGAAGTGGTTCCGCGAGTGGCTCGAAGACGAAATCGCCGCCCTCGGCAACTGACAGGGACTGCCAACACCCTCCAGGCCTCCCTCACAGCGATCCGACGCCAAGCCCGAGGAAGACGACGCCAAACACCGCGAGCACCGCGGCGCTCAATCCGGCCACAAGCGGCGCGATCGCGTCAATCCGCCGGCCAGCCCGAACCAGCGCAGCCGGATACGTGACGGCCCAGACGGCGATCCCGGCAAAGAACCCGAGCAACAGGACCGGCGATCCGGTCCGAACGACGAGCTCTGCGTCGGATGCGCCGCCGACAGCCGGCACGTAGGCGGCGACGTCGATCGTGCCCGGTTCTAACAGCGCGATCCCGGCAGTCAGCCAGAAGCCGATCTGGTAGGGATTGGTCAGCGAGAGCGCGAACGTCCGCCGGAAGCCGGTCGAGTCGGTGGAGACGTCCTCCCGAAACGCGGTCGACCTGCGAGCGTCTGCCAGTGCACCCACGGCGAAGTACAGCATCAGGACGCCGCCAACCAGGTAACAGACCGTCCGAATCGACGGATAGTGGTCGACGACAGCGAGTGCCCCGAACGCAGCCAGTACGAAAAAGAGGACGTCAGCACTCATCGCGCCAAGCCCGGCGCGAAATCCTGCAGTCCATCCTCTGAGGACGCTCTCCTCGGCGATGATCGCGTTCATCGGCCCCGGCGGCGCCGCGAGCGCGAGTCCGAAGAGTGCGCCCACGAGGAGGGTGTCGACGGGCGAAAGCACGTCTCAGATTGGGACGGGACCGTGAAAACCCTCTCGAACCCAGTCGACGGTCGACTCAGCCCCGCTTCGGTAAAACAGCTCTTTCAGCTAGAAGTGGTTGTTTATCCCAGCAACTCCTACGGGTAGCTATGCCAAAACCCAGTCGACGCCAACTACTCTCCGGAACGGCCACAGCAGTTCCCGCAGTGCTCGCCGGCTGCGTAACTGAGGCGCGTTCATCGTTCGAAGCCGGAAGCGACGATGGAGATGATGGAAGTGGTGACGACAGCGACTCGCGGTCCGACAGCGAGAACGGCGATACCACCGGTGGCGACGACGATGCGGAAGACGGTACTGGAGAATATCGTCCAACAAACGACTCGGTCGATGCGTGGATCGAGACGGTCGACGCGGACTGTGGTGGCCCAACCGACCACAGGGTTGCCGCCGAACACGACGGGGAGAGCGTCGTCGTCACGGGTGCGCTCACCGCCTCGAATCCGTGTCACGAGGCGATCGTCACCGGAAGCGAGTACGATGACGGAAACCTCCGGCTACAGATCGACGTCAAGTCGACGCTCGAAGACGGAGAGGTCTGTGTGGAGTGTGTTGGGATCATCTCGTATGAAGCGACGGCCAAACTCGCGGACGGCGCCGAACCCGACACAGTGGTCGTCGACCATGCGACCGGCGACGAGCACGTCGTCGAACTGGAGTGAGCGGCCCGTCTTCGTTCGGAGTAGAAGCGGTGGGGATGGGATTTGAACCACGGTCGTTTCGCTCACGTCGTTCGCTTCACTCCCTGATTCAACTCCCATCGTCCGTGCTTTCTCGCTCACGCACTCCTCGCTGTGCTCGTCGTCATTGTTCGCGAGAAAACGGTGGGGATGGGATTTGAACCCATGAGGCTTGTAGGCCAGTTGCTCTCAAGGCAACCGCGTTGGGCCGCTCTGCCACCCCACCTCACGTTATCTTTCCTCGCCCGCTCAAAAAGCGTTGTCGGTCTCCCGGTGTTCGATTTCGCCGTCGGCGCCGACCGAGAGGGCGAGGTCGGCTATCGCAGCCGCAGTCGCGGGCGCGACCTCCCGGCCCGCCGCCGCTCGAGCCTCGATTCCGGCGATGGTCGCGGCCAGACCAGTCGACGTCTCGACGGTCGGAACCGTCGGGGCGAAGCCGACCTGCAGACCGGCGTCTGCGCCACGCTGGGCTAGCGTCGCCAGCGCGGGCGATTCGGAGGCGTCGGTGAAGTCGATCGGTTCGCCGAAGCAGGCTATAGAGACGTTGCCACCGGTCGCCGGTCCCAGGACGACATCGTGGCGACGGAGCGACATCGCCGCGCCGTCGATCTCGGTCCGTGTCACGAGCGCTGCGGTGGGATCGAGGACGGCAACGCTCGAAGCCCCCTCTCGCTCTAGCAGGTGGGTGACGGTGTTCCCCATCCTGGCTGCTCGGGTGGAGCCGACCTGACGTTCGAACCGAACATCGTCGAGATCGCCGAGTGCGTCGCTGGCGAGGTCGCGAACGTCTCCCGCCGGATCGTCGCCTGCGTGCTCGTCCGGAAGCGTCTCGTCGTCGCGATAGTTCACCAGTAGGTCGCCGCCACTTTCGGTTGTGGCTCGAAACACGTCGCTGACTGTCGCCCGATACAGCGTCACAGCCTCTCGGTCGGTAAGCGGCGTCGACTCGACGAGTCGCGTCAGGACGAGCCCGTCTCGGGGTGGGTCGACAGGGACGACGACGATCATGCCATCTCGTGGGTTCCGGCGAGCCTTGAAGCCCGTGCTTCGGAGGGTCAGACTGCGCCGGTACGTATTTATGGCAGTTGTCGAGAGTGTCAGTGTGATCGGAACGTTCGAGAGCGATCGTGACACCGGCGGACGCAGGTGGCCCGGCTCAGAAAGCGTCGACGGGCGCCTCTACGTGCTCCTGGCTGTGGCAACGGTCTTTGGCGCCGGCCACCACGTCGACCACCTGATTCGCGGCAATCACGTGGGGTGGCCCGTGATCCCGGAGGTGACGGTCTTCACCTACACCCTCGCCATCTACCCGCTTCTGGCGATCGGACTCTATCTGACGCTCACAGAACGTGTGGGGGCGGGCTACTGGACGATTCTGCTTGGCGCCATCTTCGTCGCCGTCACTGTCACGCACTTCGGCCCCCTGGCGGTCGAACCGCCGGGGGACGTCGTTGGGCCGTACGAGAGCGCGATCGTCGGCTACGCCGCCCTCGCCTGGCTGGTCGGGTTCGTCGCGTCCCTGTTCGTCGCGACTGCCTACGCCGCACACCGGTGGCGACGAAGTCGGATGCACAGTTCGTAAGAAGACGGACACGCACGGTTCGTGAGGACGAAGACCAGGGTGTCGGATACTGCCAGCAGTCGACGCTACCGTCCCTGTCGCCCCTTCGTCTGGCGGTAGTCGGTCGCCAGCAGCGCGGCAAAGGCTTCGACCCACGCCTGGGTCTGCTCTGCGGTCTGTTCGGCCGGGTGGATCATCGGAACCAGTTCGAAGCCCCGGCCACGGATACGCTCGCCGTGGTGGCTCGTCACGTCGAACTCGTCGGCTGGCGTGGTCGTGTACTCGGTGGCGATTTCGGCCAGGGCACGCTCCCCGATGGGAACGATGATTTCGGGGTTGATCATCCGGATCTCGGCGTTGAGATAGAGCTCGCAGGTGTCGACCTCCTCGTCGGTCGGCGACCGTTCCGGGTCGCGACACCGCGTCAGGTTCGTCAGGAAGGTGTTGACGAGCCGCGGCTGGTCTGCAGGCGAGGTCGCATCACAGAGGCCGAGGCGCTCTAAGATGCGCCGGAGCCCGCCGCTTTCTGCATGTCCGTCGTCGTCCGCGTCCACACCCGTCCCGCCGTCCGAGGCGGCGACGAGCGGAACGCCAACCGTATCTGCAGCCGCACTCGGTGCCTCGCCGACGAAGAGGAAGTCGCCGCCGACATCGCCGTAGCCGTGAACTACCTGCGTGCGGGTCTCACAGAGCGCCGGGCAGTTCCGACACTCCTCGTCCATGCCGAACGGGTTCGATTGCGACCGTTGATTCGCGTCCACGGTCGCTCTCGGGCCCGGGGGATCAAAAACGTCGCGTCAACGGTCGCCGACGGTGTCCCAGCGTAGCGGCGGTAGCAACGATGTGACGGCGTGCGGTAGCGCCGACGATATGCCAGCCGTCGATGGCGCCGCTACACGTGTGGCCGATCAGTCGGTCTGTCTCGTTGGGTCGTGTCCGTGGGCCGATTCGTCGCCGCGATCGCGGGCGCCAGGTTCGGAGGGAGTCGACTCGGGATCGGGAGTCGACTCGCCGGCGATCCCGCGCCGGTGAACGATGCCGGTGTTGTTCGCGACGTTCGCGGCGAGTTCGCGGAACGCGTCGCCTGTCTCACCCTCCGCGAGGACGGTCGGCGTGCCGGCGTCGCCGCCCTCACGAACTGCGGGATCGAGCGGGATCGAGCCGAGAAACGGCATCCGGTGGACGTCTGCGAACGTTCGGCCCCCATCGGCACCGAAGATGTCGTGCTCGCCGCCGCAGTCGGGGCAGGCAAACGACGCCATATTCTCGGCGATTCCGAGGACGACGGTGTCGTGGCGGGCGAACATCTCGAGGCCTTTGCGCGCGTCGTCGAGTGCGACCTCCTGGGGGGTCGTGACGATCACTGCGCCCGTCACGGGCATCGTCTGGAGCATCGTCAGCTGGGTGTCGCCGGTTCCCGGCGGGAGGTCGACGACGAGGTAATCTAGATGGCCCCACTCGACGTCCTCGGTGAGCTGGGTGATGACCTTGTGGACCATCGGCCCACGCCAGATGACGGGGTCGTCCTCGCCGACGAGGAAGGCCATGCTCATCAGCTTCACGCCGAACTTCTCGGGCGGGACGAGCGTCTCGTCTTCGGTCGCCATCGGCGGTTCGTCGGCGTCGACCATCCGGGGCACGTTCGGGCCGTAGATGTCGGCGTCGAACAGGCCGACCCGGGCACCCAGATCTGACAGTCCGGCGGCGATGTTGACCGCGAGCGTCGACTTTCCGACACCACCCTTGCCGGAGGAGACAGCGATGACGTTCTTGACGTTCGGTAACACCTGGTCCTCGGCGCCAGCCGCGTCGCGGTCGGGGATGCTCGCCGAGAGGTCGACGTCGAGCCCCTCGGCATCGAGTACGTCCCGGACCTCACCGGCAAGCGCCGTCTCCGTCGGTGAGTACGGCGCACCGAGCGCGAGGTCGACCGCAACCGAGTCACCGTTGACGGTCACCTCGTTGACCAGTCCCAGCGAGACGATGTCGTCGCCGAGATCGGGGTCCTCGACCGCTTGCAGCGAGTCGAGAACGGCGGATTCGTCCATAGTGGCACTCGTCGCCGGTGTCGAAAAAGGATTGTGTTCGGTTGACCCCTCGGTCTCGTCAGCTCACGGTCGTCTCGGGCAGGCGTCCTACGCGTTGAAGTCGAACCGTGGACCGCCGTACGTCGGCGGGTCGGGATCGAGTTCGACGCCATGCTCGTACCGGACGAAATTGAGGTAGAACGGACGTCCGCAGCCCTCGACGGGGTCGCCCTCGAGGTTCGTGACCGGTCCGTCCTCGCCGCAGACGAATGCGATGCCGTCGGCGGACTCGCGGTCGGAATCGTCCGGTGGGGCGTACTCCCACCCCGGCTGGCGGACTTTCGTGACCGACCGATCCGCCAGATCAGGCGGTCGCTCGAGGCTGACGACGGCGTTGCAGTGGGGACAGGTGTATCGAACGGTGACGGTCATCGGCGGGAGTAAGGGACTCAAGGACGTAAGCTTGCGGCCGAAAATGGCGGGCCGTCGTCGACGCCCGGCAGTCCGTACGGTTGCGTTGTGCCAGCGTGAGTCCGAACCGTTTCTCTGTCAGCGAACCCGGTTCCGTCCACGACCAACTCCAGATCAGAGTTTGACCCCACGAAGTTCGAACCCCTCCACGAGGTATTCACCGGCCGATCCACCACGAGCCTCGGTAGCTCTTCGGAGCGATCAGCGAGTGAGGTGGTCGGTGAGCCGCGGCCGCGTTTGCAGCGTCTAGAGCACGTACTGGTCGGCCATCTCCACGGGCGAGATCACCTCGAGTTCGCCCTCGCTCTCGAGGTCGGCGAGTCGTGCGGCTGTCTCTTCGAGCGCCTCGATCGCGTCGTCCTCTTCGAGCAGGTAGAACGGGATCACCGTGATCCCGCCGTACTCGGCGGTCCACTCGAGCAGTTCGGGACCGTCGCCGGGATCGGGCGAGCTAGTTATCGAGCAGAGGTGGGGGTTCCCTGCGTACCCCTGGGCGGGCGCCTCGCCCGCGAACGCGATGTCGTAGTTCTCCCGGACGAGCTCGTAAGCCGCCTCGTTGTACGTCGAGCCGGGGTAGGCGAAACAGCGGGCACCGTCCTCATAGCCTCGCTCCTCGAGCCACTCGATAGGACCGGCGATGTTATCCTCGAGGCCGTCGCCGGGAGCGTCGTCGTCGCTAAGTTGCGAGCCCTGCGCGGAGTAGCTACCGATCGTCCAGCCGGCGTCGGCGAGGTCTGCAACCTGGTCTTCAGTGAGGTAGTCGCCCGCAGCCGCCGCATCGGGGCCGATTCGATTCGTCGGAACGAACGCGGTGCCGGTTAGGCCGTGTTCTTCGAGCGTCGAGAACCCTTCTGAGTAGTGGGTTTCGTGGCCACCGTAGAATTGGAGCATGACCTTCCCCGGTTCGTCTGGACGAGGTGTGAAGTAGAAGTCATCGACCCACAGTCGAGCGTCTTCGGCCCAATAGACGACCTGCAGGACGATGATCTCACTCAGGTCGGGATCTCCGCGAATGCGGCTGAGGCCGAAATTGTGGCGCGTCAGCGGTCCGTCTTCGACCACGCGTTGACTGAACTCGGCGTAGTCACCGTTTTCGTCCTGAAGCTGGATTCGGATCCTGCTATCGGTTTCACAGGTCATCGCGATTCCAGGAACGACGTCCCGGACGTCGATCGGTTCGTCCAGACTCCGGCGCATCCGAACCTGTCCGTCGTCCTCGGGGTCGAGAACGGCCGACTGAGACCCCTCAAACGATCGATCCGTGTCCGCTTCGATGGAGCCGAAATCCTCGTGTTCGAACCACAGGTCGAGATCTTCGAGGTCGTCGAAGGTACCTATCAGGCCGTGGTCGGATTCGTCTTCGTCGTCGGGTTCTTCTTCCTCGTCGGGTTCGTCTTCGTCGTCGGGTTCGTCCTGCGTATCTGTCTCGTCGCTGTCGTCGGATTCGTCTTCAGGGTCTGTATCGTCCTGAGGGTCTGGCTCTTCTTCAGTGGTGTCGCCCATGCAGCCAGCGAGGGCGACCGCGAGCCCCGTCGCGAGGTAGCGTCGTCGGTTCATCAGTACAGTAGTTTCCCGGTCGGGCACCACATTTGTTATTCCACAGATACATCGAGGAGGGTTGGTACCGAGGTGCCAGTGGTTCGAAGTAGTACGATCCAACTGAGCTGGAACTGCCGGCTACCAGAACAGTCGAGACCCCGTTCGTCGAGAGTCACTCGTCAACGTTCCCGAACGACACACTGGGTCTTCTGCACGACCAGCCTACTCATGGTAGCTCCGCCCTTGGAATGATCCCCGAGACTGAGTGTCACGTGAAAGGGATGACGAACGGACGCAGTAGTCCCGTACATCGGTGATCGGCCGACCGACTGCGACGTGCCCTACAGGGGCAAGGAAACCGAACCGATACGTGAGACACGGATCGAGTCTCCCCGACGCAGTCACCCGGAACATCTTTGACGCTGACCGGAATCCGTACGCATATGATCGACCAGACGGCCGAGGAGATCAGAGAGATGCAGACCCACAGCTCCTCCGTGGTGGCCGTAAACGCGAGCCGTGCCCTCCGAGCGCTCACGGAGCGCGAGTTCGCAACCGTCGAGGAGTACCTGCGCGCGTTAGAGCAAAACGGCACGATCCTGCGCCGGGCGAATCCGTCCCACGCCTCGTTGCAAAACGCAGTCCGGGCCGTCGTCCGCGAGGTGACCGACGCCGAGCCCGATACGGTCGAGGAGGCAAAGCGACTGACCGACACCCACATCCAGGACGTCGTCGCCCGAATCGAGTCGGCAAAGCGCCGCGCCGCGGAAAACGCCGTCGACGTCCTGGCAGACGGTGCGACGCTGTTAACCCATGATTACTCCTCGACGGTCATCGAGGCGCTCGAGGCTGCGACCGCCGAGGGGAAATCCTTCGACATCTACGTCACCGAGGCGAGACCACGCTACATCGGCCGTAAAACCGCCCGACGGCTCGCCCCGATCGAGGGAATCGACGTGACTCTCATCACAGATAGCGCGAGCGGCCTCCACCTAGACCAGTGTGACCGCGTCGTCGTCGGCATGGACTGCATCGTCGAGGAGACGCTGTACAACCGGGTCGGCACCTTCCCCATCGCCGCAGCGGCCGACCAGGTAGACGTACCCGTCACCGTCCTCGGCTCGGCCGCGAAGCTCGTCGGCGACGGCTTCGTCTTCGAGAACGAGTTCCGCTCTGCCAGCGAGGTCCTCCTCGAGCCTGCCGAGGGCTTTGCGGTGGAGAATCCGGCCTACGACGCCACGCCGGTGTCCCTCCTCGAGAGCGTGGTCACCGACGACGGCCGGCAGACCTTCTAATTCGAGTCGACTCTCGCTCGAGACTCAGTCGCGATCCCGCGGACGCTCGCCGAACGTGCGAGGGCCCCCATCGGTCGGCGTCGCCCACGTGACGGCGTTTCGGAGCACGCGGCGGATCTCCTCGTTTTCGTAGATCGGAATCGTCTCGTGCCCCGGTCGGAAGTAGAAGATCCGGCCACTCCCTCGTTGGTAACAACAGCCACTCCTGAACACCTCTCCGCCCTCGAACCAGCTCGTAAACACCAGTCGGTCGGGTTCGGGGACGTCGAACGGTTCGCCGTACATCTCCGTTTCGGGGAGCTCGATGTACTCGTCTAGGCCGTCAGCGATCGGATGGCCCGGATCGACCACCCAGAGGCGCTCGGTGCCGTCGTCTTCTCGGTACTGGAGGTTGCAGGTCGTCCCCATGAGCCGCTTGAACACCTTCGAGAAGTGCCCGGAGTGCAAGACGATAAGCCCCATTCCCTCCAGAACATGCTCCTGAACGCGGTCGACGATCTCGTCTGTAACCTCGTCGTGGGCCTCGTGACCCCACCAGCACAGCACGTCCGTCGCCGCCAGAACCTCGCGAGTGAGCCCGTGTTCGGGCTCGTCTAACGTCGCCGTCGTGACGTCGTGATCACCGTCGAGCACGTCGGCGATCGTCGCGTGGATCCCGTCAGGGTAGACCGCCGCGACCGCCTCGTCTTCGCGCTCGTGCCGATACTCGTTCCAGACCGTCACGTTCGCCATACCGTCCAGTCTGCCCTCGGTGGATATAGGACACACAGAGGATTCCACAGCCACAACACCAAATTTACACATACAGTCACATATTCGTGGTATTTTATTCCTGTATAGAATACTATTCCCATACTTTCCAAATATTCGTGCACAACGTTTATTCGTCTCGGCTTCTCGATAGCATCTATGAAGCATTGGTCTCCTCGACACCCTCCCGTACAACGGCTTATTACCGACCCGGCTACAGCCGCGTCTGAGGGGAAAGGGGGGGTTTCCCGATGAGCGTCGGCATCGGCATCGTCGGACTCGGCGGGATGGGCCACCTCCACGCCCGAACGCTCTCCGATCTCGGTGCGTCCGTCGTCGCGGGAGCCGACCCGATTCCCGGAAAGCGAGAGCGATTCGCGGATGAGTTCGGCGCGCGCGCGTACGAGTCCCACGACGAACTCGTCGTCGACGACGACGTCGACGCCGTCGTCGTCACGACGCCGAATCGGTTCCACGAGCCGATCGCCGTCGCCGCCCTGGAAGCCGGCTGTGACGTACTGGTCGAAAAGCCCCTCGCACACACCATAGAGAGCGCAGAGCGGATCGCCGCCGTCGCGGCCGAGTCTGCCGGCCACTGCATGGTGGGCTTTCACAACCGCCACGCGGGCTCGATGGCGATGTTCGACGAGCACCACGCTCGCGGCCGCTTCGGCGATCTCACGCACGTCGAAGCAAACTATGTGCGCCGGCGGGGCGTCCCAGGAACCGGCTCCTGGTTCACCAATCCCGACCTCGCAGGTGGTGGCGCCTTGCTCGACATCGGCGTCCACGCCATCGACCTCGCACTCTACGCGCTCGACTTCCCCGAGGTCGTGGAGGTAAGCGGCGTCACCCGATCGACGTTCGGCTCCCGCGACGAGTACGCCGATCCAGAGGGGTTCGGTGAGGATTGGAACGCTGAGAACGGCGGCTACGAGGTCGACGACTCGGTCAGTGCCTTTATCCGGTGTGCCGACGGCACGACTGTCTCGCTCGAGGCTGCCTGGGCGACCAACCGCGAACCGACCGCTGATTTCGTCGTCCGAGGAACCGAGGCGGGTGCACGGTTCGAAATCGGCGACACCGACCTCTCGATCCTCGAGGCCGGAAAGGCCGGCTGTGACCACTACGCCGACGTCGACCTGTCGGGAGATCCGTCGGCGACCGGCTACCGAGCACAGGACCAGCGATTCCTCGAGACGGTGGTCACCGGAATCGAGCCGAACACGAACACCATAGAAGAGGCGCTGACCGTCCAGCGAGTGATCGACGCGATCTACCGCTCGAGCGAGACGGGACGCGCCCAGCGAGTCGAGGCGCCGGTTTCGGACGACGTCTCGGCTGCAGAGACCGAGACAGCGCCTGGCAGTGTCGAACCGAACGCCGAAGAGGAAGTCGCCGACGGTACAACATCGAAGGAGACCGAGGACACCGACGCGGGCGTTTCGGCGGACTGCGACGCGGAGGCCGGGCCAGGTGCCAATGCGGAGACGGGTCCGGGTGCCGATGCGGAGACGGAAGTGGAAGCCGAAGCGGCGACGCAACCCGAGTGACACGCGTCACGCTGGACGCTCTTGTTCGAGACGAACCCGAATCGACCGTTCGGGATTTATGAGGCTTCGAGCGTAACCTGGTACTATGACAATTCTGGTCGCCTACGACGGCTCCCAGCCCGCTCAGGAGGCAGTCGAGTACGCGCTTCGCGAACACCCCGACGAGGAGTTCGTGTTATTCCGGGTGGTCGAACTCGCCGGCGGCTCGGTGAGTGCCGGGCTCAACCTGGCCAGAGAGGAGGTCACGAAACGCCGCGACGAGGTTGCAGACGATGTGGCCACGGACGTCACGACGCTCCTCGAGGAGGCCGACGCCGACTTTCGTATCGAAACCGCGCTCGGCGATCCGGCCCGAGAGATCGTCGAGTACGCCGAGGAGGGGGGCGTGTCTCAGATCGTAATTGGTAATCATGGCCGGGAGGGAGTCTCCCGAATCCTGCTTGGCAGCGTCGCCGAGTCAGTGGTCAGACGGTCGCCGGTTCCAGTCACCGTCGTCCGCTGACGGAGCAGCTCTTCTCGCCAAGCCATCGGCTACAGGCCGGGAAACGAACCGAAAAGGGGACGCTTAGATGACTTCGTCGAAGTCGTGGTGGCCGTGGATATCGACGCCCTCGTCGGTGATCTCACAGAGGAAGACCCCGTTTCCGGAGCCGGTGTCACGCTCTGCTGCGGACTTGATCCCGCGTGCGGCGACCGTCGTCGCCTCCTCGTTGGACATGTCCTCCTCGTAGGCCTGCTCTAAGTGACCGTAGGCGAGTTGCATCCCGGAGCCGGTAACGGTGTAGTCGTCTTCCATGACACCGCCGGCTGGGTCGATGCTGTAGACGTGACTGCCCTCCTCGTCGACGCCGCCCAGAATCGGGTGGATCGCGAAGAACGGGCCGCCACGGGCGAAGTTGCCCGCGAGCGTCGCCAGCGCGTTGATGCTCATCGGCTCGCCGCGGCGGGTCTCATAGAGGTTGACTTCGGCACGCAGGCTCGAGATGAACGACTGGGCGCCACCGACGCTGCCGACCATCGTCAAGGCGGCAGTCGGGTGGATCTGCTCGACCTTCTGGACGTTCTTGTTCGAGACGAACCGGCCGCCGAGACTGGCGCGCATGTCCGTCGCGATGACGACGCCGTCGGCCGTCGAGATCCCGATCGTCGTCGTCCCGGTCTTGTTGACCGTGTCGAGATCGGTGCGTGAGAGGTCGTTTTCGGGCATCGAGCCGAGTTCCGGAGCGTACGGATCCGACTCGGTGGCCAGCTTGTCGACCGTGCGAGAGAATTCCGACTCGTGTGTAGGCGTACGCATTGTGCACCACTAACGGCGGGGCGATATAAAACCCCGGCGGTCGCAGCACTTCAGGAATCGTCGATCGGCTCCTCTGGGCTGTGGGCACCCATCCCGACGCATCGGCACCGAAACCGCCCAATAAGATCAGTCGACGTCGACGCGCGTCCCGTACCCCGACTCGCCAACGACCTCGCCGTCGTCGTAGACGACCTCGCCGCGGACGACTGTCGTCGTCGGCGCCCCGGTAAAGGTCTCGCCCTCGAACGGCGTCACGCGACTCTTCGAGTGGAGCGCGTTGCGGTCCTCGAGGGTCCACTCGCGATCCGGATCGACGAGGGTGAAGTCGGCATCGGTACCAACCTGTAGCGATCCCTTCGTTGGATACAGCCCCCAGACCTCCGCAGGCCGCGCCGAGTGGTGGTAAACCCACTCCTCGAGGGAGAGCCAGCCACGGTCGACGAAGGTGAGCATCGCGGGAACCTCCGTCTCAAGGCCGACGAACCCCGAAATCGACTCCCAGGTGTCGGCGAAGGGGTCGTCGACGCCTTTCTCCGCGTCGGTGTGGGGTGCATGGTCGGTCGCGATGCAGTCGATCGCGCCGTCCTCGAGAGCGTCCCAGAGCCGTGCGCGCTCTTCGCGGTCTCGAATCGGCGGTTGCACGCGCGCGACGTTTCCTTTCTCGCGAAGGACCTCCTCGGTGAACCAGAGGTAGTGTGGACAGGTTTCGGCGGTGACGTCGACGCTACGATCGCGGCCGTCCGCGACCGCCTCGGCAGCCGAACCCGAGGAGACGTGAAACATGTGAATCTTGGCGTCGGTCTCCTCGGCGAACGTCACCATCCGCTCGACCGCCTCACGCTCTGCGATAACGGGTCGGGAGTGGGCGTGATCGATCGGCTCGTTTTTTTCTTCGGCTTGGAACTGCGCCGTATAGTGGTCGATGATCTCGCCGTTCTCCTCGTGGAAACCGAGTCGCTTGCCCGTCTCGCGGATCGCCTCCATCGCCTCGAGGATCTCGCCATCGGTCGGCGGCGGCACGTCGCCGACCGTCGAGCCGAGAAAGATCTTGTAGCCAAGCGCCCCGGCGTCGTCTATGTCGGGAATCAGATCGAGGTTCTCGGAGGTGACGACCGCGTAGCTCTGGAAGTCGACGTGTGCACCCGCCTCGCCGCGTTCGAACTTCAGTTCGAGGTGTTCGGGTCGATCGATCACCGGGTCGGTGTTTGGCATCCCGACGACGGTCGTCACGCCGCCAGCGGCCGCAGAACGGGTGGCAGACTCCCAGTCTTCTTTGTACTCGAGACCCGGCTCGCGGTTGTGGATGTGACAGTCGACGATGCCGGGGACCAGCACGCGACCGTCGGCGTCGATCTCTCGTCTTGCCTCGGGCAGTCGATCGCTGCGAGCGACGGCGGCGATCGTCTCGTCCTCGACGGCGACGCCTGCGTCTTCGGTGCGGCCGGCCGGCGTGACGACGGTGCAGTTTCGAACGACGAGATCGACGGTCATCTGGCTAGACGGTTCAATTTGGGGCGGATAAAACTTCCGCGAACGGCTCTCAGCGGGACTGTGCGCTCTCGTAGGCCTCACCCACGTTCGCGAGGAGGCGGTGGACGGGGAGGGAGAGTCCAACCCGATTGGCGGCGATCGCCAGTGGCATCGCCGTGATGCCGATCAGGATGCACAGTTGGTACAGGGCGAACAGGGTCGCGTGGTACGCGCGGGATATCATCGGCGTTCGCTCGTGTGCAGATCAAGGGTGTATATAAGCCTTTGTGAAGAGTGCAGACCATCACCGTTGTTCGTGTCGGTATCAGGTCGACGCAGTCGTGCGATTCAACTAGAGTTTCGCCAAAGGCAACCGAAGGCGCACTCGCGTCGAACTATATGGATCCCAACGGAAATCGATGGACTCTATTCTCATAACGTATGGCCATCATCCGAAGCACGTGCGCGGCCAGCCAGCGCGCGCAATCGGGCGTTTCATGCGGTGTGCGCCCGTTTCGCAGTCGTTCCGGATCGAACCGCAAGACAGGAAACCCCCCGGACCGATTAGTCGGTATGAGCAACTATCTCGTCGGGATGGAGGCCGCGTGGTTGGTTCGGGACGTCGACGCAATCGACGACGCGATCGGCGTCGCGGTCAGCGAAGCGGGCAAACGACTCAACAGCCAGAATATGGAGTACGTCGAGGTCGAGGTCGGCGCGACCGGCTGTCCGGCCTGTGGCGAACCGTTCGACTCGGCGTTCGTCGCAGCCGATACCGCTCTCGTGGGTCTGGCCCTCGAGATGGAGGTGTTCAACGCCGACGGCGAGGAACACGCCTCGAGAATCGCGAAAAGTGAGGTCGGCGGTGCCCTCCGAGACGTCCCGCTCTCAGTCGTCGACGTCCTCGAGACAGAGGCAGACGAGTAAGGTAGTTGGCGCTCGTCGCCGCTACCGTGAGGCCGTCGGGCGGCGAGTACGGCAGCCACCCCAAAGCATTTCTATAACTAACAGTTATTGATTCGCATGGAACTGCCGACGCCAGCCGATCTCCGGCAGCGGCGTACCGACCTCGGGCTGACCCAGAGCGAACTCGCAGAGAAGGCCGACGTCTCTCAGCCGCTGATCGCCAGGATCGAAGGCGGCGACGTCGACCCTCGACTGTCGACGTTACGACGCATCGTCAACGCGCTCGAAGAGGCCGAAAGCGACGTGATCCGCGCCGAGGATCTGATGAACGAGGCCGTCGTCAGCGTCGCCCCCGACGAACCGGTCAGCGAGGCCGCCAGCCGGATGGAATCGGAGGCGTACTCGCAACTCGCCGTTATTCAAAACGGGATCCCAGTCGGCTCGATTAGCCAGAGCGACCTCGTTCGCCTCGATTCTGAATCCCGGGATGAGCCCGTCGAGACCCACATGAGCGAGAGCTTTCCGACGGTCTCGAAAGATGCCACGCTAGACGAGATCAGCAACCTGCTCGAACACTACAAAGCAGTCATGATCACCGAGGCCGGCGAGACGGTCGGCATCATTACCGAGGCAGACCTCGCAGCTCGGCTCTCCTGAGACTGGCCTTGTGGCTCGCTTCTCCTAACACCGATCGAAACGAGCGCCGCGGTTCGACTCGTCGTCGGTTAGACGGCCAGATACTCCGTGACCGTCTCCCGATCGTCGAGGTCGGCGGCGTCGAGTTCGTCGACGATTGTTCCCTTGTCGACGGCGTAACAGCGTTCCGCGAGGTTCTGGATGACCTGCAGATTCTGTTCGACGAACAGAATCGTCGTTCCGAGTTCCTCGTTTATGTGCTGTAGGTCTCGGGTAATCTCCTGGACGATCGACGGCTGAACCCCTTCAGAGGGTTCGTCGAGCAAGAGCAGGTCTGGGTTGCCGATCAGCGCGCGGCCGATCGCCAGCATCTGCTGTTGTCCGCCACTCATCGTGCCGGCTTTCTGTGTCCGGCGCTCGGCGAGAATCGGGAAGTACTCGTAGACCTCGTCGTACAGCAGCGTGTCGTCGTCCGCGTTGATGGTTTCGCCCATCGTTAAGTTCTGTTCGACCGTCAGATCGGGGAACACGTCCCGTCCCTGCGGTATGTATCCCATGCCACGGCAGGCGCGCTCGTCCGCGCTCGTCCAGGTTCGAAGGCTGGTAGCGCCCAGTCGCGAGCGCACGCGATTGGCGAACGTAGCGGCCGACTCCGGTTCGGCGGCGTCCGCGACGACATCGTCTTTGAACACGATCTGGCCCGATCGCGGTTCGAGGAGTCCCATGATCGCCTTCACGAGGGTCGTCTTTCCGACCCCGTTTTTACCCATGATGCCGACGATCTCACCGTCGTCGACGTCGATGCTCACGTCCCGAAGGATCGGCGTCTTTCCGTAGGAGACGCCAAGGTTCTCGACGCGCAACATCACGACTCCTCCCCCAGGTAAATCCGCTTGACTTCAGGGTCCTCTCTGATCTCTCCGATCGATCCCTCGGTGAAGATCGAACCTTGGTGTAACACCGTCACCCGGTCGGCGATCGATTCGACGAAATCGATATCGTGCTCGATGACGATGAACGCGACGTCGTCTTCTGCCCTGATCTCCTGGAGGTAGGTTCCGATCCGCTCGGTCTCCTCGACGGAGAGTCCAGCGACGGGTTCGTCGAGCAACATCAACGTCGGTTCGAGACTGAGTGCCATTCCGATTTCGAGGCGCTGTTGTTGTCCGTGCGAGAGGTTCGCAGCTTTGGTGCCCGCGTACGCAGCGAGGTCAGCGCGATCAAGAACCTCGCGGGTTCGCGTCGCGTACTCCGACGGCGAACAGACGCGCTGGAGTGGGATGCGAAGGTTTTCTCGAACGGTGAACGACTCATACACGCTCGGAACCTGAAACTTCATGCTGATGCCGCGGTCGACGCGCTCGTGAGACGGGAGTTCCGTGATATCGGCACCGTTGTAGTAGATCACGCCCTCAGAGGGCGAGAGCTGTCCCGTGAGGAGGTTGAGCAGCGTACTCTTCCCCGCACCGTTGGGTCCGATCAGACAGCGCAGTTCGCCGGCGTCGATACCGAAGTCGACGTCGTCCGTCGCGGTAATCCCGCCGAAGTGCTTACTCAGGCTCCGAGTCTGGAGAATCCGGTCTGTCTGCTGGCCAGTTTCGTCCGCCGCAGCCGTCGTCTTGACTGTCGGGTCGCTAACACCCATCAGTCAGTCACCTCCTCGGGAGTCGCAGGCGGCCCAGATGACTCGTCCGAGCGACTCTCCTGAATCCAGACGTAGACGTCCTGTACCGCAGGAGCCATCCCTTTCGGTAGCAAGAGGATGACCGCGACGAGCAGCGATCCAACCATGACCAGTGCCCACTCGTCGGCGAGCTGGAGTTCGAACCACTGGATCGCTATCGCGGCCGCGGCAGTCCCGATGAGCGATTCCCGGCCACCGATGCTGGCCCAGATCACCGGCGCCGCTGCGGCCGTGATCTCGAAGACGTTCGGGTTGATGTAGTTGTCCGTCGTGACGAACAGCACGCCACCGAGACCAGCGATCGCGCCGCCGGCCGTGAACGTGGCGAACTTGATGAACGTCGTGTTGTAGCCGAACATCTCGGTTCGTTCTTCGTCTTCGCGCGTCGCAACCATCGCGTACCCAAAGCGGCTGTTCACGAGCCAGCGCAACAGCAGGTAGGTCCCGATCAGGGCTCCGAGGACGACGTAGAACTGTGCGGCGTCCCCGAACTCGATGCCGGTCTCGCCGATCCCGATACCGAGGTTCGGAATGCCGGGCATCCCGTTGTGACCGCCAAGTCGCGCTTCGCCGATCGCCCACTCGCTGCCGGCGGTCTGTCGCATGAACGTGAACAACACGAGTGCGACGACTAACGTGATGATCGTGACGTAGACCTCTCTGACGCCACCGTAGAACATGAAGTAGCCGAGTACGGCGGCGAAGCCTGTCGACACGAGTAGTGCGACGACGATACCGAGTGTCACCCCGGTGAACGCCTCGAGATTGAATGCGACGATCCCGAAGGTGTAGCCGCCGACGCCGAAGAACGCCACCTGGCCGAAGCTCAGGATGCCACAGTACCCCCAGATGAAACAGAGGCTGATCCCGAGCAACGCGAACACCATGAACCCGGTGACCGTCCGTGCGGCGTACGGCCCGAACAGCACGGGGTACAGCGCGAGCAACAAGACACCGACGGAGAGCCCGATCCAGAACGCCCTGGAGTTGCCGAGCGTGTTCGGCCCTTCGAACGGCGCTCTGAGTCGCTCACCGAGCGTCGGGCTGCGGTCGGGCTCTGTCATTCTGACTCCCTCCGTTTTTCACGCCAGTTTTCGACCACGCCGGTGATCCCGTCGGGCATCAGCCTGATGGCGAAGATGGCGACGATCAGCATCATGATTTCACCCATGAACTGCCCCCAGCCGACGGTGAAGATGGCGTCGACCGTCCCGAGCACGCTGCTCGCGAGCGAGGTGCCGAGGATCACCGACGGGCCGCCAACGACGACCGCGACGAACGCGTCGACCAGGTATCCGGTACCGAACTCCGGTCCGAGCGAGCCGCCGAACGCCGGCGCCAGGAGGGCACCGGCCAGTCCGGCCAGTCCGGAGCCGATCGCGAACGTCGTCATGTACATGCGGTCGGTGTCGACGCCCATGCTCCGTGCCGTCTCTGGGTCCTGCATGGTCGCACGGGCTCGAACGCCGAAGTTCGTCCGCGTGAACAGCCAGTACAGGAAGATGAGCACGATGATCGCCGCGCCAGCGAGCATCGTCCGGTAGGTGCCGGAGGTGTACGGACCGTAGCTGATGCTGCCAAAGGGCGTGCCGATGCTGTCCAGTGAGCTTCCCCACTGGATGCGAACGAGTTGCATGATCGCGATACTGATCCCGAACGTGAGCACCATCGAATCGAGCAGCCTGTCGTAGACGTGTCGGATAATCGTCCGCTCGAGGATCAGCCCGAACACCGTCGTCGCGAGAACGCCGACGACCATCGCTGCGGGGAGTGGGAGCCCGGCGTGAAACGAGAGGGCCGTCCCGTAGGCGCCAATGAGGATGAACTCCCCGTGGGCTAAGTTGATGATCCCCATCATCCCGAAGATGATCGCCAGGCCGACCGTCGCGAGCACGATGATACCGAAGCTCCGCGTGAACTCGAACAGCACCCGTAACACTTCGTACTGATCTACTGCCGCAATCGTAATCATCGGTTAGATTGCGTCGTAGAACTCTTCAGGTTCGTACTGCGTTGTCTCTGACTCTTCGGTCAGATCGCAGCCGACCTCGTGGAGGAAGGATGGTTCGATGTACTGTTCTTCGTCGAAGGTGACCTCGTGGTCCTCGTCGGCGTGTCCGATCCGCATGTGGTGGGTCATGTGGTGGGTCGCCGGGTCGAGTTCGATCGTTCCCTCGGGGGCGTCGATCTCCATGCCCGACTCGAGTTCGGCGATGACTTCTTCCTGGTCGAACGTGCCGGCGGCTTCGACGGCCTCCGCCCACAGGTGGACCGAGAAGTAGTTGTTCTGGGCCTCCTGGTTGAGGTAGTCGGCATCGGGGTACTCCTCGTAGAAGGCGTCGACGAACGTTTGACTCTCCTCGGTCTCGAGTTCCTCCATGTAGTTGACGCCGACGTACATGTCCTGCAGCGCGGGCGTGTCGAGGCGAAGATGCTCGTATCCCTGGGCCATCGTCGTCGAGGAAGCCATCGGGAGCATCAGGTCGTTGTCGGCACGCTGCTCGTAGAAGTTCCCATGATTGTCTCCGACGAGCATGGAGGCGATGAAGTCGACGTCCTCGCCTTGGATGTTGTTGATCGTCGACGAGAAATCCTCCTCTTCGAGCGGGATGTACTCCTCTTCGACGACCTCTGCCCCTTCTTCTTCGGCCAGAACCTTGACCCAGTCGCCGGAGATCTGTCCGAAATTGTAGTCGGCCGCAATCGTGTAAATCCGCGGGCCGTACTCCTCGATCATCCACGGGATGACGGCGCCGAGTTGCTGGCGGGCGGTCGCACCGACCGGGAAGACGGTTCGGTCACAGACACCGCCTTCGTACTGGGTCGTGTAGAAGTACAGCTGATCCTCCTCGTTGATAATCGGTCGGATCGCCTCGCGAGTTGCGCTCGCGTAGCCCGCCCAGAGCGCGTCGACTTGCTGATCGTTGATCGCCTCGCGCGTCAGGTCCTGGTAGCGCTCGTCGTCGGATTGGGGATCGGGATCGAAGACTTCGATCTCTTCGCCGAGAACGCCGCCGTTCTCGTTGAGTTCGTCGATCGCCAACAACGACGCCTGCCACTTCGAGGTCCCGTTGAGCGCGAAGTTGCCGGATCGATCCTCCAGAATTGCGACCGTGTGTGCGTCGGTTCCGCCACCGCCAAGGATCCCACCGTCAGAGACACAGCCGGCGACACCCGCGAGCAAACCAGCTCCGCCGGTCGCAAGCACCTCACGGCGCCCGTATCCTCGATCCGTCATCGCCCCACCTCTTGGGCGACAGCAATCTGCGAGACTATCTTGAAAGACAGAGGCAATTCAACAACATCACCAGACATTCGTCCAGTCATCGTTCACTCGATTCGGAAGCAAGAGTATTATAAAAGGCTTCTCCCCAGACTATCCAATTCCGTATACAGTCTTGAAGTCACCTTAGCCGATACTTCTGCCCTTCCTGACGGTTATATTCTGGCCATATGTCCACTTTATTGAGCCCCACCATGGCACCACACACGATGTCACGCTCCCGCCGAGGAGTCGGACTTTCGCCCGTTTGTCCAGCGCCACCTCGAACGACCCTAGACGAATAAGAGAATATCCACTTTTCACACCTGAACAACAGCGATTGAGTTATTTTGACTGTCAATACGCAATCTGTGGGCAAATATTGGGCCGTCTGCGTAGTATTAGGCTACCCGTGCCCGAGTGGGCACTCGTGATCACACAGTCCACAGTGAACGGCACGAAGCGGAATCGTCGGCCAGTCAGACCGAGGGGATGCCGGTGAGTTCGTTCGTCCCCGGAGAGCTCCGGCCTGCCGACCAAGCCGTCGAAATCAACGCTGATCGGCCCACGACGACGGTGGCCGTCGAGAACACCGGTGACCGACCGGTCCAGGTCGGCTCACATTTTCACTTCTTCGAGGTCAATCCCGGACTCCGCTTCGATCGAGAGGCGGCGTACGGCTACCGGCTCGACATTCCCGCCGGAACAGCCGTCAGGTTCGAGCCGGGAATCGAGCGCGACGTCGATCTGGTCGCCATCGGCGGCGATCGCAACGTCTACGGAATGGGCGGACTCGTCGGCGGTCCACTCGACGACGATGGGATGAAAGCCCGCGCACTGGAGCGAGCCCGAGAGCGAGGATATATACACGAGGCGGCAGGCGAAGACGAGAACGGGGAGGGCGACGAATGAGTCGCGACCTCTCGCGGCGCGAGTACACCGACCTCTTCGGCGCCACCGAGGGTGACCGGGTCCGACTGGGAGATACGAACCTGTTGGCGGAGATCGAGACGGACTACGGAACACCGGGCGAAGAGGCGGTCTTCGGCGGCGGAAAGACGATGCGCGACGGGATGGGGATGCAGGCCGGAACCACGCAAGCCGAGGGAGCGCTCGACTGGGCGTTTACCAACGTCGTGATCATCGACCCCGTCCTCGGCGTCTGTAAGGGCGATATTGGCGTTCGCGACGGAGAGATCGTCGGGGTCGGGAAAGCCGGCAACCCCGACACGATGGACGGCGTGGACATGGTCATCGGCCCGAGCACGGATACGGTTCCTGCGGACGGGCTGATCGCCACGGCGGGCGCACTCGACATCCACGTTCACTTCAACAGTCCGCAACTGGTCGACCATGCGCTGGCCAGCGGGGTCACCACGATGTTCGGGGGCGGCTTCGGCGGCGGGGCGACGACCTGCACGCCGGGGCCGACGAACATCCAGCGCTTTCTGCAAGCCGCCGAGGAGTGGCCGGTCAACGTCGGCTTCTACGCGAAAGGCAACAGCAGCAAGCCCGAGGCACTCGTCGAGCAGATTGAGGCCGGCGCCTGCGGGATGAAACTCCACGAGGACTGGGGCTCGACGCCCGCGGCGATCGACACCTGTCTCGAGGTGGCAGACGAGGAGGACGTCCAGGTCTGCATCCACACGGACACGCTAAACGAGTCAGGCTTCGTCGAGCACACCTTCGACGCCATCGACGGCCGGACGATCCACACGTTCCACATCGAAGGCGCCGGCGGGGGCCACGCGCCGGACGTGCTCGAACTCGTCGGGCACGAACACATGCTTCCCTCCTCGACGAATCCGTCGATGCCCTACACCGACAACACCTTCGACGAGCACCTGGATATGGTGATGGTTTGTCACCACCTGAATCCGGACGTTCCCGAGGACGTCGCCTTCGCCGAATCCCGTATTCGCGCGGAGACGATCGCCGCCGAGGACGTCCTTCACGATACCGGTGCCATCTCGATGATGACCTCCGACTCCCAGGCAATGGGGCGACAGGCCGAGGTGATCTCTCGGACCTGGCAGACCGCTCACAAGATGAAGGCCCAGCGCGGACCGCTACCCGAAGACGAGGGCACGGGCGCCGACAACGCCCGCATCGCACGCTACGTCGCGAAGTACACGATCAATCCAGCGATCGTGGCCGGTATCGACGACCACGTCGGCTCGCTCGAACCCGGAAAACTCGCCGACCTCGTGCTCTGGGATCCCGCCTTCTTCGGGGTCAAACCCGAGGTCGTGATCAAGGGCGGGTTCCCCGTCCAGTCACAGATGGGCGAGGCCAACGGCTCGCTGATGACCTGCGAGCCGATTCTCTCTCGCAAGCGCGCCGGTGCGCAGGGGCGGGCGAAACAGGCGCTCTCGGTTACCTTCGTCAGCGAGGCGGCCGCCGAGAACGACGTCGGCGAGGCGTACGACCTGAAGACGCCGGTCCGCCCGGTCCGCGGAACGAGGTCTGTAACGAAGTCCGAGATGCTGCACAACGATCACTGCCCGGACGACATCGACATCGACGCCCAGACGTTCGAAGTCGAAATCGACGGCGAGCACATCACCTGTGATCCGACCGACGAAGTGCCACTCGCACAGCGATACCTCCTCTAATCATGTCCGAACGACCCGATTCACCGAACCACGAACCGCTGGACGCTCCCGCCAAACCGCACGACGCTTCCGCCGAGGTGAGCCGCCGATGATGCTCTCGCCAAAGGAGATGGAGCGACTCACCGTCTTCATGGCGGCCGAACTCGCGCGCCGACGGAGAGACCGCGGCGTGAAGCTAAACCACCCCGAGTCCGTCGCCTACATCTCCGACTGGGTCTGCGAGGCCGCGCGGGACGGCAAATCAGTCTCCCAAATTCGGGAGGAGGCGACGGGACTGCTCACCCGCGAGGACGTCATGGATGGCGTCCCCGAGATGATCGGGATGGTCCAGATCGAACCCGTCTTCCCCGACGGGACGAAGCTCGTGACCGTCCACGACCCCATTCGGGCAGACACCCGTGAACAGCTCGACGAACTGGACGACGGCCCAGACGCCGAATCCGTAGACAGCGGTTCGGCAGACGCCGCCGCAGCTGCATCCGGAACGCCAACGGAGGGCGAGTAGATGGGCTACCGAGACGTCGCGAAAGTCGGCATCGGCGGCCCCGTCGGCTCCGGGAAGACGGCACTGGTACGCCACCTCGTCCCCGAGTTGGTCGCTCGCGACTACGAGGTCGGCGTGATCGCAAACGACATCATGACCCAGGAAGACGCCGACGTCTTCCGCGAGTCGTTCGCCGATCTCATCCCCGCGGACCTCGTCTCCGGCGTCGAGACCGGTGCCTGCCCGCACACGGGCATTCGCGAGGATCCCTCGATGAACCTCGCAGAGATCGACGAGTTTACCGAGCGCCACCCGGAGCTCGATGTCGTCATCGTCGAGAGCGGTGGGGACAACCTCGCCGCGACGTTCAACCCCGAACTCGCAGACTACTTCCTGTTCGTAATCTCGGTCGCAGAGGGCGAGGATATCCCCAGAAAGCGCGGCCCCGGAGTCACGCAGGCCGACTTGCTGGTCGTCAACAAGACCGACCTCGCACCCTACGTCGACGCGGACCTCGACGTAATCGAGCGCGATACGGACGCCGTGCGAGGCGAGGATCCGTTCGTCTTCACCGACTGCAAGGCCGGCGAGGGGATCGACGACGTCTTAGAACACGTCGAGCGCGAGGTGCTGTTCGCGTGAGCGGAGCCGGCGCGACTCGCCACCCCACTGCCTCACGGACGCCGACCGTTCCGCCGGCGTTCGAGCGCTACGGCGACGAGGAACTCCCGCAGGCGCCCGCGTTCGGTCCCGGAAAGAACGGGCTGCTCGAGGCGACGTTCTCACGGGTCGCAGACGGCCCCACGCGGCTCGTCCGCGACCGCGTAGAAGTCCCCTACCATCTCACCGGGACGCTCGAGACCGATCCGGCGCCGGGGCTGACGACGCTGGTCGCCCAGGAACCGACCGGTGGCGTCGCCCAGGGCGACCGCCACCGGATGGATCTGGAGGCCCGAGAGGGGGCTCGGGCGCACGTGACGACCCAGAGCGCGACGAAGGTCCACAGCATGCGCGCGAACTACGCCCACCTCGACGCCAGGCTATGCGCTCACGAGGGAAGCTACCTGGAGTATCTCCCCGGCCCGACGATCGTCAACGCAGACGCACGTTGCTTGCAGACCGTCTCGGTCGACGTCGCGAGCGACGCGGTCGTCGTCGTCGCAGACGTGCTCGTTCCCGACGGACTCAGCGACCACGAGCCGTTCACGTTCGACCACTACCATGCCCGCGTCGAGGCAGAACACGAGGGGCGGCTGATCTGTGCGGACGCGGTCGATCTCCGGCCGGAGGAGCGCGATCCACGCGATCCCGCCAGCGTCGGCGCGTACGGCGTCGTCGGCTCGCTGTACGTCTTCGCGCCCGGCGATGGAAACACAGGTGGGGAAAACGGGTCTGAGCGCGCCGACACGCTCGTCGGGCGGATTCGCGACCGATTCGAGGAAAAGGCAGAGAGCGAACCGACGACCCACGCGGGCGTCTCTGCGCTACCCGCCGACTCGGGCGTCGTGGTGCGAATCCTCGGCCACCAGGCGGCGGCCGTAAGCCGCGCGGTTCGGGACGCGTGGGACGAGACGCGACGGGAACTACTGGGGGTCGGCGCACCAGCCGACCGGCGATACTGATGGAGCGCATCGACGGCGTTCTCGGAAACGTCCACGCCGACGACGATCTGGCGGCGCTGCGAGACGATCACGCTGCGGCGGGGACCCTCGAACGAGTAATTATCGACGCGGCCAACCGTCGCCGATCGCGATTTCGGGCGACGACCGACGCCGGAACCGACGTCGGCGTCGTCCTCGACCGGCCTGCGCTGTCGGTCGGCGACGTCCTCCAGTGTGCGGACGATCGGATGATCGTCGTCGCCTTCGAGCCCCGCGAGGCCCTCGCCATCACGCTTCCGGAGCCGACCGAGACAGCGCTCGATGCGGCGGTCGAACTCGGCCACCGAATCGGCAACCAGCACTGGGATCTGGCCGTCGAGGACGGGACGGTGTACGTCCCGCTCGCGGCCGACCGCCACATCGTCGAGCGCGTGGTTTCGGACGTCGTTCCGGGATCGCACGTCACAGAGACCACCGTCGAAGCCGACCTGTTCGTCACGGATCCCGGAGAGTTCACTCCGGACCACGATCACGGAGGCAGCTCAGAGGGCGACAGCCACGACCATAGTCCCAGCGAGCACAGCCACGATCACGGCGAGCACGACGAGCACAGCCATAGCCACGGCCACAACGAGCACAGCCATAGCCACGACTACGACCATACCCACGAGGACGCTGGCCGCGGCCACACTTACCACGACAAGTCCGACGCTGATTCCCACCATGACCACTGACTCCGACGCCTTCCTGGCTGCGCTCCGACTCTCGGACTCGTTTCTCCCGGTCGGGGGGTATACGGCTTCCTACGGGTTAGAGCAGTACCTGAACGAAGACGAGATCGAAACCGCCGACGATCTCGAGGCGCTCCTCGAAGCGTACCTTCGGCGCATCGTCGGCCCCTGTGAAACCGTCGCAGTCGCGAACGCGCACGCGGCGAGTGCGGCCGCCGATTTCGAGCGCGTTTGCGCCGTCGACGAGCGTCTCCACGCGGTGACGATGCCCCGCGAGTTCCGCGACAGCTCGACAAAAGCGGGTCGAAAGCTCGCCGAACTGCTCTTGGAGAACGACCGCGACCGGCATCCGGGCGCTGGGTCGAAGAGCGCCCAGTCGGATACAACGGGTTCAGAAATAGCCGACGCCGATCGTTTCAGGGGCAAATTCGTCGACGCGATCCGAACGGAGTCGACGCCCGGGAACTACCCAGTCGTCTTCGGCGTCGTGGCCCAGCGCCAGGGGATTTCGGTGCTCGAGGCCTGTCTCTCGCAGGCGTACTCGTTCGTCACTGGACTGTTAGGCGCCGCCCAGCGCCTCGGTCGGTTCGGCCACACCGAGATCCAGGACGTACTGGAGTCCCTTCGGCCCACGATCGCAGCGGTCTGCGAGCAGTACGTCGACGCCGACATCGATGCGATGGCGTCGTTCGCACCGCTGGCCGAGATCATGGGGATGCGCCACGAGCGCGCAGGGCGGCGGCTGTTTATGAGTTGAGACCGCCAGTCACTCGACCGGCGAGGAACACGACAGCAACACCCACGAACGTGACAGCAGTCGTGGCCGTTATTTTTTAGTGAATAAACGCCCATATTCGAACCATGGTGGACGAGCAGCCCACCGCCGACACGAACGATAGCGACGACAGTGGCATCGTCTCGCGAATCAAGCGTGTCTTCGGTCGCGACGGGTAAGCCACCCGTCAGTAGCCATTTTTATCGGCCGTGGTTTGCGGTCAGGAGGGTGTACTGACCGCGAATAGAGCGGGCAGTGATGAGAACGGAGTAGACGGCGACTGTCAACCCAGCGGGTTAAAATCGTCGACCGGCATCACCGAGTAGTCGACGGAGAGGACGTCCTTGGTGGCCCGAATCTTCCCGACGAACGTCGAGATGTCCTCGAGTTCCCCCTCTAAGACGAACAGCTCCATGCAGTAGTGATCGCCGACGTGACTGTGGAAGTTCGAGGCGACCAGGTCCTCGTGTTCGTGGCGAAGGTGCATCATCTGCTCTTCGACTGCCGTCGTCTCGTAGTCGAACAGAACGGTCACGATACCCATCAGCTCGCGCTCTTCGAGCCGCGTGTCTTCGAACTCTCCGAGGAGATTCCGGGAAGCCTCGCGAACGACCTCGCTGCGACCGGTGTAGCCGTGGTCCTCGGCGAACTGATCGAGACGTTCGAGGAGTTCATCCGGCATCGAAACGCTGACGACTGCCATATAATAATTCAATCCCGTTCGAGTATTAAGGCTTATCATCGACTGGGTCCCGCCTCGTCTCCCATCCGTGTGTCGACGACACATACTGACTGCTCACCAACAGCTATATACCCATCCCTGCTATTCCTCCGAGCAACCGGTGTACGACGTGGGCTCGTTTATTACCTCGAACCGACTGCGGTTCGCTGCTTCGCTTACTGGATTTGCGGTCGTCGGAGCGGCGCAGACGGCGACTGGTGGGGTTTTGGTCGTTCTCGTGACAACCCTGCTCGCAGTCACGGCAATCTACGGGGTCGCTCAGTATGCAACGCGGATCTCTCGACGACAGCTCGCGATCCGTTCGCTCGGCCTCTGGGTCGCTTTCCTCGCGATTGCGGCAGTCCACGCGGTCGGGATCGGCACCGTCATCGGAGCGTTGTCCGTTCCATCGTCGGTCGGACACCTGATCGTCTCCGGGCTCACGTGGGCGACGCTGCTGGGGGCCGGTTCGACGACAGCGTTTCTTGGGTTCCGTGAGTACGGTTCCCCGGCTAGCGTCGAGCGGACTGACGAGGCGGTGCTCGACGGAGACTCGATCCAGTGACTGAGTGAGTCAGTCGCCGTACCGAGACACTGCAGGCAGTATGTGTGATAATCGAGAGACCGGAGCCGAGACGCCAGAGACGGCGGTCAGTTATCGTCCTCGCGCCACTTGTACTCGCAGTCGGTGCAGATGAAAAAGCGCGTCTCGGACTCGTCTGCCGACCGAATCTGCTGGAGGTACCAGTAGGCGCGATCGTTTCCACACTCGGGACACCGAGTGTCGGTCTCCGGGAGTGAGGTCTCCTCGGAGGACTCGATGACCTCGGTGGCCTCCTGGTCTTCGGTCAACGTATACTGGGAGGCGTCGCCGCGCGGTTTCGTGGCGTCGCAGCTCCCACAGACCCACAGTCCGTCATCGGTTTTCATCATCGAGCCGCAGTCGTCGCAAAACTCCATGTGTCCGGGGTAGGCGCGCCGAGGGACTTAAGCGACCCGTTTATGCCTTCGGAAGGAAGCGCATCGAGAGAGGAAAACAGCTTATGCGTCGGCGAGGTCGGCGATCTCGGCTTCGGACAGCGGCCGATCGTAGACGCGGACGTCGGCGATCTGGCCCGGCAGCCAGTCACGCCAGCCGCCCTCCTCGTCCGGATTGCCACCGATGCCCAGTGGCTGTTCGCTCTCTTCGAACTCGTCGCCAGCCTCAACGGAGGCTTCCAGTTCGCCGTTGAGGTAGATCTCCGAGACCCCCTCGGAGGGTGCCTGCCGGTAGACCATGTGGCGCCATTCGCCGTCGTTCAGCGAGTCCTCGCCCCACGGACCTTCGTCCCACTCGTTGCCGTCGTAGGCGTCCATCCGGGCGGTCTGATTCTCGCCTTCTAGCCCACACCACATCGCCCCCTCCTTGGCGACGATGCAGTGCCACTCATCTGCCTCCTCAGAGACCTGTACCCACGCCGAGACGGTGAACTCCTCGAGATCGAGCGCGTTCTCGTCTTCGACGCGAATCAGTTGTTCGTCGTCTTCGTCGCCGCTAAACGCCGCTGCAACCTGGCCGGCCGGACTCTCGAGGCCGGTCTCGACGTCGCCGAAGATCTCGCCGTCGAGACCGTTCCCGCTTTGGTCGACGACCGTCCCGTCCTCGACGCTCTCCTCGTCGAACGTCCAGTGGCCGGCGAGTCCGTCGATCTCGTGGGAGACGTCGACACCCCACGTCTCGCCGAGCTGGTTTTCGAGTTCCTCGCGCTGGTCGGTTGGGAGTTCCCAGTCGTAGACCACCGCCTCGCCGATATCGCCGTGGAAGTACGGCGGAGCGTGGCCGTCGTTCGTGTCCTGGCCGATGCTGAACTGGTCGGACGGCGCGACCGGCGGGTTTGCCTCGACCTGATCTTCCAGCGTCAGTAGCTGCCCGTCGAGCCGGAGTTCGGGCTGGTCGGGGGCGTCCTCTGAGATGGTGAGCGTCGCAACGTGGAACTGATCCTCTTCAACCGCCGTATCCGACCAGTACCAGTTGACGCCGCCGTACAGGACGTGGAGGTAGCCCTCCGAATCGGGGCCGCTGCCGCCTTCGTTGTTGACAAAGATACCGTAGCCGTCGCCGTTGTCGTCGCTGCCGTTGTAGAGGAGAGTCTGGCGTTCGGCGGTGACGTCGTGGGTGTTGAACGCGACGGCCATCGTCACGCCCGCCGTCGACTCCGTCGGCACACCCTCGGAGTTGATGTACTCGCCCTCGCCGAAGTCGGTGTTGCCCTCGAATCGGACAGTGGCGTTGCCGTCTGCCCCATCGGCGTGGTAAGTGGGCTGGGCATCCTCGTCGTCCTGGGTCAGATCGAGGCCCTCGCCGGTGGCGTCGGCCCAGGCGGCGAGCGCGTCGCCGTCGTCGACGTCGAGCGCGTTCGCATCGTAGTGTCCGGCGACGCCGGACTCGAGGCCCGCCTCCCGGATCTCGATGCCGGCGATGTTGGTCCCCTGCCCTTCGACGCGAACCAGAAGCTCGTTGGCGTCGACGGCGGTCGTCGTCGTGTAGGTGATTGCGGTGTCGGGTCCGTACTCGGCGTAGGGATCGAGTCCCTCGACGATCGCCTCGCCGTTGACCAGCACGGTCAGATCCCGAGCGCCCTCCTCGTTGTCCCAGACCTCGGAAATGTGTGCCGTCACTTCGTAGACACCGTTTTCGATGGTGAAGTGGTAGTCTAACTCCGCTTCCCAGTGCTCCGTCCAGTAGAGTTCGTCGTGGTCGGTTCCCTCGATGTCGGGAGACGTGTCGTAGCCGCTGTCGGCAGTGAGCGGCCGGTTCTCGTCCATCGCGGCGTCAGAGGAGTTTGGACTCGGATCGATTGTGAGTGAATCGGGCCAGTACTGGTCGTCCGCGTCGAGTTCGGCGGATTGCTCCGCGCTGGGGGCGAACTCGAGGCCGTCGATCTCGACTGCGTCTTCGGTGTGGACACCACCACAGTCGAGTCCGAACGGGGCGGACATGGGTTCGGTGACGGTCACGTCCAGGGTGAGGGTCACGTCGGCCTCCTCGTCGAACACCGCGTAGCTGCCCTCGATCGTGAGTTCGTACTCGCCGTCGGCATCGTCGGACGTCGAAATCTCCCACTGGGCGTCCTGCTCGGCTCCACCCTCGAGCCCGTCGAGGGCGGTCCCGGACTCGTCTACAACCTCCCAGCCGTCCGGCAGCTCGATCTCGAACTGTCCGGAGTCGATCGCGACCGAATAGGGGTTTTCGATCGTCCCCGAGACGGTGTTCTCACCCGGGACGAACGTCAGTTCGTCGGTCTCGAACGAGAGCAACTGATCGGGATCGTCGTCGAGAACCGTCTCGACGGTCACCGTCTCTCCGGCGGCGTCGTCCTCGGTGGTGACCTCGTAGTCGTAGTCGCCCGGTTCGAAGTCCGCGGTGTCGATCGACGCGAACGAGACGGTCTCGTCGCTGCCGGCCGAGAGGGTGAGTTCGTCGCTGTCGTGTTCCTCGCCGTCGAACGTCAGCGCAACCGTCTGCGTCCCCTCTTGTTCGCCCGTGTTTTCGATCGCCGCGTTGACGTCGACAGACTCTCCCCGTGTAAGACTGGTCTGTCCCGGCGTCAGAGCGGTGATCTCGAACGCGGCGGGGTCTTCCTCGCCGTTCTCGTCGTCGTCACCGTTCCCGTCGTCGGCTGGTTCATCGTCGCCGTTCTCATCGTCGTCGCCGAGACAGCCGGCGAGTCCGGCGAAACCGGCGCCGCCGACGGCCTGTAGGACCCGACGTCGGTCGGCGCGGTGTGAACGATCCGTGCTTCGCTCTGATTCGTTTGCCATACCGATGGGTCTCAACAACGGTAAAAATCACTTTTCATTATGTATGTAACAGAATACACAAGCTGGTGGTCCCACACGTCGAAAATCCAACATATATAAAATATTCTCTAACTTTGATACTATGGCCCTGGTGCTCCCAATAGTGGGCTACGGTGGATATCGTCTCGAGCCGGCCACCAACACCGTGGTCCTACTCGTTTCGGGCAATCGTCAGATATCCCGTGTGGCCCACGGGCGCCGTCGACGGCCTAGAGCCGCGATCGTCGAAGTCCATCTCGCGCTGGATCGTCTCACGCGTCCGAATCTCAGAGAGGCCGACCTCCCGGGCGGTCCGGGCGACCTCGCGAGTCGACTCGACGAACGGGCTGTAGACAGCGAGGAACCCGCCCGCTACCAGCAGGTCGGGAGCGTCGGCGACGACCGTCGCCGCGTCGCCGGTGTCGAGGGTGAGGACGTCGAACGCCTCCTCTTCGGTGACCGAATCAAGTTCGTCGGTCAGGTCCCCCGTCCGAACGTCGACGTCGTCGGTGACGCCGGCCAGCGCCATGTTCTCCCGGGCGACGTCGGCGAACTCGGGATCACGTTCGTAGGTGACGACTGTCGCGCCCGCGCGGGCCATCGACGCCGCGAGGACGCCGGTTCCGGTGCCCGTGTCGAGCACGCGGTCGCCGACCGAGACGCCGGTCTCGCCGATCACCAGGCCGACGTCTCGGGGGACCATCGGCGCGCCGGTCCGCTCGAAGTGATGAAAGAGGTCCGGACCGCGAAGTCGTCGGACGCGAAAGGCGTTCTCCAGGTGTGTCTCGATCGTCTGGCCGGGTTCGACGTCCTCGGGGACCTCGAGGACGCCCAGATCGGTACCGAGCTCCTCGCCCGGGGCAACGAGGTACTCACGGTCGTCGCGAACGAGCAAGACGGGAACTGAGTCGCCCGTCACTCGAGTTGTGCGACTGCTGCGGCGAGGTCGCCGTCGTTCTCCTCTAGGGCCGCGCGAGCGTCGTCCTCACTCGCGCCGGTACGGGTCGCGACGAGTTCGACGTCGCCTTCGTCAACGCCGCCAGCAGCACCGTCGTCCGACGCGCTGTCGGCTGCGGAGCCGGCAGTACCAGCCTCGCGCTCCTCGGGCGAGCCGATGACCTGGTAGGTCTCCTGGCCACGGGCGTCCATCTTCGTGACCTCGGGGTCGGTAAAGACGAGGTCGTGCTCGCCGGTTCGGATAATGACCTCCTCGGCGTCGATGTCGTCGACGTCGATTCCCATCTGCTTCATCATCTGTTCCATCTTGCGCGGGTTGAGTCCGCCGCCACCTCCAAACATAGTCGAGACGTTACCACGCGCGGCAAAAAGGCTACCGCAACGGTACGACGCGACGGCGGGGTCGTCGATGTGGCGCAGTTCTCAGATCGGGTCGGTCCGCCCCTGAAGATCGCCCTGATAGACCACGCCGCGCTCGGCGTCGATCGTGACGACCGTCCCCGACTCGAGGTCGGTGAGGTCGGCCCCCGAAACCATCGGGATATCCAGTTCGCGTGCGACCAGCGCCGGATAGCTCGTCATACCGCGGCGTGCGTCGATGATACCGTTGATCCGGTCGACGTCGCCGTCGAACTCCGCGTCGAACTCGGAGCCGAGGACTAACACACTGCCAGCCGGTACCTCAGAGAGGTCTCCGTCCGTCACGTGGACGATCGGTCCCGAGGCCCGGCCTTCGACGACCACCCGTCCCGCCGCGATCGCATCGGCGGCGACGTGGACTTTCATCATGTTCGTCGTGCTCGCCCCCTCGAGGTCGGTCATCATGCCACAGAGGACGACGACCGTATCGCCACTGTCCGTGACGCCTGCGTCCATGGCGGCCTGAACGGCGTTCTCGACGACGGCGTCGGCTCCCTGATCGGAGACGTTAGCGTACAGCGGGATCACGCCCCATGAGAGTGATAAGCGCCGCCTGACCTCGTGACTCGGCGTCGAGGCGACGACCGGCACCGGCGGCCGGTATTTCGCCGTTTTGAGGGCAGTGTAGCCCGATTCCGTCGCTGCGACAACGGCATCGGCGCCGATGTCGCGGGCCATAAAGCGCGCCGAGCGCGCCAGCGCGTCGGTGCGGGCCTCACCAGCCGCAGGGACGCGCTGTTCGACCATCTCCGCGTACTCCCGAGAGTTCTCGACCTGCCGGACGATGCGATCCATCGTCTCGACAACCTCGACGGGGTAGTCCCCGACCGCAGTCTCGGCCGAGAGCATCACCGCATCCGTTCCGTCGATGACGGCGTTAGCGACGTCAGAGGCCTCCGCTCGTGTCGGCCGTCGGGCGTGGACCATCGAGTCGAGCATCTCCGTCGCGGTGATGACGGGTGTGCCGGCCTCGCGACACTCCCGAATAATCCGCTTTTGAATCATCGGGACGTCTTCCATCGGACACTCGACGCCCAGGTCGCCCCGGGCGACCATCACGCCGTAGGCAGCGTCGATGATCTCGTCTAAGTTCTCGACGGCACCGACGCGCTCGATCTTCGCGATGATCGGGATCTCCGCGCCGAACTCTTCGAGAACCTCGCTGACCTCGTAGACGTCCTCTGCGTCCCGGACGAAACTCGCCGCGACGAAGTCGACTCCTTTCTCGGCGGCCAGTTCGAGATCGGCTCGGTCCTTCCCAGTCACCATGTCGAGTCCCAGATCGACGCCGGGGACGTTGACGCCCTTTCGGCCGCCCAGTTCGCCACCGGCTTCGACGCGAACGTCGACCCCGTCCTCGTCGCACTCGAGAACGGTCGTCTCGATCAGGCCGTCGTCGAGTAAGATCCGATCACCCGGGCTGACGGCGTCGATAGTCAACGAGAGGCCGACCTCCGTGGGGGTTGCCTCCGCGCCCTCGACCAGTCGTACCGTCGACCCCTCCTCGAGCGTCACCGTCTCGCCGTCAGGAAGCGGCGCCGTCCGGATCTCTGGCCCCTTCATATCGAGCATGACGCCCACCGGACGGTCGTGGGTCTCGTCGACCCGTCGAACCCGATCCATCAGCTCGGCCCGCCCCGCCCTATCGCCGTGGCTCGCGTTAAGCCGCGCAACCGACATTCCAGCCTCCGCAAGCCTGGTGATCGTCTCCCGGCTACTGGTGGCCGGCCCAAGCGTACAGACGATTTTCGCGTTTCTCATACCGGGGGGTTGCCCGAGCATCCTCTAAAAGATAGGGACTTCTTCGCGTTCGTGTGTCGATGTCGCATTCGGGCGACGTTTCGTCCGGATCTCACGGCCGTGGGTTGCTGCTCGGATCGATATTGGCGGGATGTGTCAACAGATGCGTACTCCGGATCTGGGAGGTCGCGTTCTATCGAATCTTCTCGCCAACGGTGGCGTTGCCGTGGGTCGTCAGCAGGTCTGCCTCCTCGCCGGCCGCGAGGACCATCCCGTTCGACTCGACGCCGAACAGCTCGGCGGGCTCCATGTTCGCGAGCAGGATGCACTTTTCGCCGGGCAGCTCATCTAGGTCGTGGAGCTGCTTGATGCCGGCGACGACCTGGCGGGTCTCGAAGCCGATGTCAACCTCGAGTCGGGCGAGATCGTCGGCGCCGTCGATACCTTCTGCGACCTCGATCCGGCCCACGCGGATGTCGACGTTCTGGAACTCCTCGAAGCCGATTCGGTCCTCGAGTAGGGGTTCGAGGTCAGCTGGTTCTGCCATGTCCGTGGCTTCGTCCGCCTCGGCGTCGTCGCTTTCGGTTTCCTCGTCGGCGTCGTCGGCGTCGCCGTCTTCTTGGCCCGCGTCCTCCCCGTCAGCAGCAGCCGCGACGCGCTCTGCTAACTTCTCGTTTAATTCGTCGACGCGGTCGTCCTCGATCTTCTCGAAGAGTTCGCCCGGCTCGTCGAAGCGCCCCGGCGGCGCCGTCAGGGCGTCCTCGATGTGGGCGTCTGCGATCGCTCCCTCCTCGCCGATCTGCTCCCAGAGGGCCTGGGATTTGTCGGGTGTGATCGGAGACATGAGGACGGCGACGGCTTTCGCAATCTGGACGCAGTCGCGGATGACCTGGGCCGCTTCGTCGGGCGAGTCGTCGGTGAGCTTCCAGGGCTCGTTGCGCTGGATGTACTCGTTGCCGAACTGCGCGAGGCGAGTGGCGGCCTGGCCAATCCCCCGAAGGTCGTAGTCGTTGACCGCCTCTCGGACCTCGCCGATGGCGCCCTCGATTCGGTCTTCGACGTCCGCAGAGACCTCGACGTCTGGTGTCCCCTCGTAGTTTCGGTAGGCAAAGAGCAGTGAGCGGTACCAGAAGTTGCCGACGGTACCCACGAGCTCGCCGTTTACCTTCTCCTGGAAGGCGTCCCAGGAGAAGTCGACGTCCTGCTGGAGGCCCCCTGTCGTCGTCAGGTAGTACCGCAGCAGGTCGGGATGGAACCCCTCGTCGACGTACTCACGGGCCCAGATCGCGCGGTTGCGGCTCGTCGAGAGTCCCTTCCCGTTGATGGTGATGAAGCCGGTCGCCGCGATGGCTCGCGGAGCGTTGTAGCCAGCTCCCTCCAACATCGCGGGCCAGAAGATCGCGTGGTGCTGAATGATGTCGCGGCCGATAACGTGGACGATCTCCCCATCGTCCGTCCACACCCGTTCCCAGTCGTACTCGTCGCTGCCGACGCGATCGCTGTACTGCTTCGTGCTCCCGATGTACTCGATCGGCGCGTCGACCCAGACGTAGAGGACGAGGTCACTCTCGGCTTCTCCCTCGGCGGTGGGGTAATCGATCCCCCAGTCCATGTCACGGGTGATACACCAGTCCTGCAGGCCGTCTTCGATCCACTGACGGGGCTGGTTGCGCGCGTTCGAAGTTCCCTCGAGGTCGTCGAGGAACTCCGTGAGGTAGTCCGAAAATTCGGAGACCTGGAAGAACTTGTGAGAGCGCTCGCGGTACTCCGCGGGGTTGCCCGTGATCGAGCTGGTCGGGTCCTCGACGTCGCCAGGCTCTAAGTGGCGCTGACAGCCCTCGTCGCACTCGTCGCCACGAGCCTTCTCGCCGCAGTAGGGGCAGGTGCCGACGACGTACCGGTCCGGGAGGTACTGGTCTGCCTCGGGGTCGTAGGCGACCTGGATCTCCTTCTCGTAGATGTGGCCGGCCTCGTCTAAGGTGCGAACGATCTCTTTGGTCAGCTCGGTGTTGGTCTCGTCGTGGGTGTGCCCGTAGTTGTCGAACTCGACGTTGAACTGCGGGAACGTTTCCTCGTACTGCTCGTGCCACTCGAGGGCGAACGCCTCGGGGTCGACGCCCTGCTCTTCGGCGTTGACGGCGACGGGGGTGCCGTGCATGTCCGAGCCGCAGACGTAGGCGGTCTGCTGGCCGAGCGTCTCCAGGGCGCGCGAGAAGGCGTCCGCGCCGATATACCCGCGCAGGTGGCCGATGTGGAGGTCCCCGTTGGCGTAGGGCAACCCACACGTCACGACCGCGGGGCGGTCCGTCGGGAAGTCGTCGTGGCTCATACGCCAACCAAGTCGACGGCGGGCGTAAAACCCGCCGGTTTCGCCTCGTCGGCCGGCCCCACCGTGATCAGCTACCGTCGCCGTTCGCAGCCCTCTCGGCGTCCGACTCGTCGCCATTGACGCCGGGCTCGGAACGCGCGCCGCTCCGACTCGCGAACAACACGACGATGCCGATCACGACAGGTCCGAGAAATCCGGCCCAGAACGCCAGGCCGCCGGGCGGAAACACGACGACAGACAGCGCCGCGACGACCCACGCGAACCAGGCGACGGCCTCCCAGGGTCGCCCTCGATAGAGCTGCCAGGTCGACAGTGAGAGCAGAAAGCCGCCGAACACCGCCGCGGCCAGTGGCTGGCCGAGCCACGTCGACGCGAGCAGTATCGCGGCGATGCCGACGACCGCGACCGTGTCGAATCGCTCCATGTACCCGCATTGAACGGTTCGCACAAACGCGTATCGGTGTCGCTCGTCGGCGATCCATGGCGGCACAGACCCGGAGAATCAGTCGTCGCTCACGACCGGGACGCTGGCCCGACACTGCAATCGATCTAAGTCGGCGACAAACGCCTCGAGCATTGACCGGGTGACGTGGGGCATACAGACGATCCGCATCTCACCGCTTCCAGTCCGCGAGAGGCGCCACCCCTCGCGGCGCAACGCCTCGAACGTCGGTGCGGGGACGTCCGCGGCCACGAGCGGAAGCGTGGGCGTGACGACCTCGAAGCCCCGGGCTGCGAGCGCGTCGGCCAGCCAGTCGGCATTGCGCTGGGCGCGTCGGTACTGTCGGCGGTAGCCGTCGGGCCAGAGCGCCTCCATCGCGGCGACGGCGCTCGCGACGCCGGCACCGGAGCGCGTTCCGGTGAGCGTCACCTGGGCGGTCGACTCCAGGTACGGCGTCTGAATTGAGAGCGTCGAGAGAAGCTTCTCGCTGCGTGCCAATAGCCCGCCGGCGGGGACCGCGGCCCGCCCCATCTTGTGGGGATCGATCGCCATCGTGTCGACCGGGGCGTGTGCGAAGCTCCACTCGTGGTCGGTAAACGGGAGCACGAAGCCGCCCCAGGCGGCATCGACGTGGAGGAGGGCGTCGACCTCCCGGGCGATTTCGCCGAGTTCGGGGATCGGATCGACCCGGCCGTACTCGGTCGAACCCGCGACGCCGACGACCGCGGCGGTGTCGTCGTCGACGCAGCGCCGGACTCCCTCGAGGTCGACCCGGTGGTCTTCGTCGGTGGGCGCGATTCGTAGTTCGACCCCGAGGACGTTCGCCGCCTTTCGGAAGCTGAAGTGGCCTGACTCGGGGAGGACGACGTTTGGAGCGTGCGTCTCGGCTCGTTCGCGAGCGATTCGAACCGCCTGAATGTTCGCTTCGGTTCCGCCGCTTGCGACGTAGCCGGCGGGCTCCTCGAGGCCGACGATCTCGCCGAGGGCGGAGACGGCCTCCTCTTCGAGCGTGGCGACCGTCGGGTACGTACCCGGATCGCCGGGGTTGGTTGCGAGGAATCGTTCTGCCGCCTCGCGTGCGGCCGGGTGCGGCTCGGTACACATCGAGGACAGCACCCGGTCGAACGCCTGCGGCTCTCCCTGCATATCAGATGGCCACGGGCGTCATCGGCTTAGTGGTTGCGTTTGTCCGAGACGAGAGCGAGAGGCGACTGCACTGTCGTTTTGGCCGTCTACGCATCGCGTCAATAGGGCCAACAGCGACGAGTATCACATCGAGATGACACTCAGCCGCAGTGATTATATGAGTCGTCTGTGTGGAGGTTGTATGGAGCTTTCGAACGCGATCAAGTGGACAGTGATCAACCGAGTGGTGACGATTGGAGCGCTGCTAGCCGCGACTGGGATCGTCGTTCTCGGATTCGTCCTCGGCTTCTGGGGGTCGATCGAACTCCTGATCGACGATCCGCTGGATCCGGGGCCGGCGGTTGAGGAGGCGAATCCGATTATCACGCTGGTCGGTCTGGTCGCCGGATTCCTCGTCTGGCAGGTCGGAAAGACCTACGCGTTCTTCCGGACGCTTCCGCGGGCATCCGGCCGGCGAGCGGCCGCTGAGTTCGACCACGAACGCGTCAAAAGTGGGGTGCTCGACGGACTCGACGATCGACTCACCCAGATCGAGGAGGACCTCGCCGAGACCAAACGCAGCGTTCACGAGTTAAAACGCGCCGAGCACGCCGCCGCCTTCGACGAGGGAGACCTGCTGGCCGCCGGACGCGAAGACAGCGCGACCGCAGCCGACGAGTCGGGTCAGCCAGACGAACACACGGACTCGTTCACGTTCGGAGCGGAGGGAGAAGGCGACAGCGAAGGCGATAACGGAGTCCAGGAGGAAGCTAATGGCTCGTTCGAGTCCGGTGCCGACGACGATCCGTTTAGCTCAGCAGAGACAGTTCGACCAGTCGGCGACGAGTCCGCAGAGACCGGTGGGTCGTCGGTTGGGGATGACGACGCCTTCGATTCCGACGCGGATGAATCGGGCTCGAAAGCAGGGGATGATCCGTTTACGTCTGCCGAAGACGATCCCCTCGCGTCCAACGATGACGACGATCCGCTGGCCTGACCTCGAGGCCAGATAGCGCTCAGACCTCGATGATGTCGTCGTCCGGTGCTTCGGGGACGGAAAGCGTTCCGGTGAGCGACGTGACGCCGGTTCCACCGATCCTGACCGGGTCGTCGATCTGCACCCGGACGGTTCCGGGTCGGTCGACGTAGTGGCCCTGTTCGACGCGACACTCCTGTGGGAACGGATCGAATGCCTCGTACTGTTTTAGATAGGCGCCGACCGCACCGCTTGCCGTCCCCGTCACCGGGTCTTCGGGAACGCCGGCGCCGGGAACGAAGGTGCGACCGTGAAGCGTCGCGTCCCCTGCGAGTGTATCGAACGTAAAGAGGTAGATGCCGGCCGCGTCGACCGCCTCTGCGAGCGTCTCGATCGCCGCCAGATCCGGCTCGGCGCCGCCGACGTCAGAGAGGTAGGTGATCGGAACCAGCAGGAAGGGGAGTCCAGTCGACGCGACCGCGAGCGGCAGGTCCGCGCTCGGGCCGCGAAGCGCGGTTCTGTCGACGCCTAAGGACTCTGCCACGCGGTCGTAGTCAATGTCGACCTCACGGATCGTCGGCTCGTCCTGGCTCATCCAGACCGTCCCGTCTGGGTCGACCTCCACGTCGAGAACGCCGGCGTTCGTTTCTACGGTCGTCGTTCCGGCCACCTCTCCCGCTTCGTGGAGGTGGGCGAACGTACCGATCGTCGCGTGTCCGCAGCAATCGACCTCAGTAGTCGGCGTGAAGTACCGGAGCCGGCGGTCGGCGACGTCGCTCTCGCGGACGAACGCGGTCTCGCTGACCGCCAGTTCGCTCGCGATCGCCTGCATCTGGTCGGCCGAGAGACCGTCGGCGTCGGGGACGACCCCCGCTGGATTCCCGGCGAGCGGTTCGTCGGCGAACGCGTCGACCTGTCGGACGCGGATGGGCTGCATACGGTGTCGGTCGGCCGAGCGCGGTATCAATCCTCGGTCCGAAGCCGCGGTCGGGAGTGAACGCGACGGGTGCGCGCTCGTCACGTCCGCCAACCGGATCAGTCGTCGCTTGCGGCGCGATCGGCGGCGTCCGGTTCGTCGTCGAACGTCGGGATTTCCGCCGAGTCGTGGGTACCCACCGGCGGCAGGTTGACGTCGGCGGCAGGCGAGGCGTCGAGGTCAGTTTCGCCCGACAGCGTCCGCATCTCGCCGTCGTCGCTCGTCTCTCGTGCGTCCTGGTCGATCCGCATCGAACAGAACTCGACGCCACACATCGAGCAAAAGCGCGCTTCCTTGTAGTTGTCCCCGGGCAGCGTCTGGTCGTGGTACTCGCGGGCGCGCTCGGGATCGAGCGCGAGCGCGAACTGCTCGCGCCAGTCGAAGGCATAGCGTGCCTCAGAGAGGGCGTCGTCCCAGTCGCGGGCGCCGGGGAGGCCGTTGGCGACGTCGCCGGCGTGGGCTGCGATCCGGTAGGCTGCGAGGCCGTCACGGACGTCTGCTTCCTCGGGGAGCCCCAGGTGCTCTTTGGGGGTGACGTAACAGAGCATCGCCGCGCCCTCCTGGGCGGCGATGGCCGCGCCGATCGCGCTCGTGATGTGGTCGTAGCCGGGTGCGATGTCGGTCACGAGCGGCCCGAGGACGTAGAACGGCGCACCGTTGCAGACCTCGCGCTGGCGCTCGACGTTCTTGGCGATGCGGTCCATCGGGACGTGGCCCGGTCCCTCGACCATGACCTGGACGCCGCGGTCTTGGGCGATTCGGGTGAGCTCGCCTAACGTGTCGAGTTCGGCATACTGGGCCTCGTCGCAGGCGTCGGCCAGCGAGCCGGGCCGGAGACTGTCTCCGAGACTGAAGGTGACGTCTTGCTCGACGAAGATTTCGCAGATCTCGTCGTAGACCTGGAACAGGGGATTCTGCTCGCCGTGTGCTTCCATCCATTTTGCCATGATCGAGCCGCCGCGGGAGACGATTCCCGTCGTCCGGCCGTCGGTCAGGGGCAGGTGTTCGGCGAGGATGCCGGCGTGGATCGTCATGTAGTCGACGCCCTGCTCGGCTTGCTTCTCGATGACGTCGAGCAGCAGGTCGGTGGTGAGGTCCTCGGGACTGCCGGCCCGCTTGACGGCCTCGTAGAGGGGGACGGTGCCGATCGGTACCGGCGAGTGCTCGACGTTGGCCTCGCGGATCTCGTCCAAGTCGCTTCCCGTCCCGAGGTCCATCACCGTGTCGGCGCCGTGGTGGACCGCAGTGTGGAGCTTCCGCAGTTCGGTCTCGATATCGCTGGTCTCGGCACTGTTGCCGATGTTCGCGTTGACCTTCGTCGAGAACGCCTCGCCGATGATCATCGGGTCGAGCGTCCCGTGGTTGCGGTTGGCCGGGATAACGGCTGTTCCCTCGGCAACCTGCTCGCGAACGAACTCCGGGTCGCGGTTCTCTCGCTCGGCGACTCGCTCCATCTCGGACGTGACGACCCCGTCTCTGGCGGCCTGTCGCTGCGTTTGTGCCATCGATAACTAGATAATATTATCCAGTTATAAACCTGCCGTCACGCCGACGAAGTCACCTGACTTAAGACCGGCGCGTCCCTGTCTCTCGACAGGTGGCCACGAGCAATGTCCGATCTGCCGGAGGATTTCAAGTGTACCGTGACGAACTGGGAGTACATCTACGGGCTCTGCCGGGACGTCAGCGAGGACGTTCGCCGCGACGAGTTCGAGCCAGACGTCGTCGTCGCGCTGGCTCGCGGCGGCTGGTTCGCCGGGCGGTGTCTCTGTGACTTCCTCGGACTCGACGACCTGACCAGCCTGAAGATGGAGCACTACGTCGGCGCCGCCGAGAAAAGCAGCGAGCCACAGATTCGGTACCCGATGCCAGAGGGGACCGTCGAGGGAAAGAACGTCTTGATCATCGACGACATCGCCGACACCGGCGGCTCGATCGAGCGCGCCGAGGAGTACGTCACCGACCGCGGTGCCGACAGCGTCCGCACCGCGACCCTCCAGTTACTCGGCACCAGTGAGTTCGAGCCCGACTACGTCGGCGAGCGACTGTCGGAGTGGGCATGGGTCGTCTACCCCTGGAACTTCATCGAGGACATGATCGACCTGATCTCGGGCGTGATGGACGAAGCAGATCAGGAGACGTTTACCCTCGAGGACGTCAGACACTATCTCGACGCGTTCCACGAGATCGAGCGCATCGAGATGGAGATCGCCCAGCCAAATCGTATGCGCGAGGTCCTCACGGAGATGGAGCGCCGGGACGTCATCGAGATGACCGCGCCTGGCGAATGGCGCCTCGTCGAATAGCCCCGCGTTTTTTACGGCCGGCGGCGTCCGTCACTCACCGGAATGACGCGCTATCGCGCTCCATCTCGACTCCGCTCGCGACGCGCCCACCTCGCCGGAACCGGCGCACTCCTCGCGAGCGCCGTGCTCGCCGGCTGTGCCGACGCGGACGGTACTGACGACGCCGACTCGTCCGTCGATGACCCCGACAACGGAGGCGCTGGCGACGCCGAATCCGCCGACGGCGACGGCGGCACCGATGCCCAATCCGCCGACGGTGGAGACAATTCCGAATCGGACGACGCGGACGGCGCATCCGTCCACGACGAGTACGAAACCACCGACGTACGCGTGTTATCCGCTGAAGGCGACGAGTTGGGCTCCGTGACCGCGGCGATCGCCGACACGCCACACCTCCGTCGAACTGGCTTGAGCGAGACGCCGTCGCTGCCGGTAGATCGAGGAATGCTGTTCGTCTACGGCGAGTCCGGCCAGCGTACGTTCGTCATGCGCGAGATGGACTTCGGGATCGACATCGTCTACGCCGACGCGGACGGCACGATCACCGAGATCCACCACGCGCCCGAGCCGGAGCCCGACGAGGACGGCGCCGATCAGCGCTACCCTGGCACCGGTCAGTACGTCCTCGAAGTCGGCTACGAGTGGACTGCCGACCGCGATATCGAGGCGGGCGACGTACTCTCGTTCGAACTGTGAGCGTCAGTCCGCGATCGCTTCCTCGGCCTCTGCATCGACGCTCGGGCGCTGGACCCAGAGATCGCCGAACAGCTCGTCCTGCTCTAAGACGATCCGCCCGCGATGGGCCAGAAAGAGTAAGGCGAGGTAGGTCATCACCCGGGAGCCGCCGACCCCCTCAATTTCGGCGTACAGGACTTCCTCACGCCCGTTTCCGTACTGGGTTTCGAGCGCTGCCTCGACGTCGTCGATCACGACTTCGATATCTTCCTCGTGGGTCGTGTGAGTGACGTCGTCGGCCGTCGGCTCGTGGTCGATCCGTCGGTCGTCGTCGGCGTGGTAGGACAGCTCCTGCACGCCGCGATCGAACCCCGTCGGCGACCCACTCGTGTCATAGCTCCGGGACTCCTTCCACCAGGTTCCCCGTTCTGCCTCCCGAAGCTCCCGGACGAGTTCGTCTAAGGTCTCCGGCTTCCCACGGGCGTGCTTTCGCTCGAGCCGGCGGTCCATTTCGGCTTCCAGACTCTCGACGGGGTCGAAGCCGTCGTCTTCCGGCGGCGCCATCGCCCCGTCGTCGGCAAAGGGCGCCTCCCACGGCGGCAGCTCCTCCGCTTCGGGCTCGTCCGGGGCGAACAGCTCGTCGCTTTTCATCCGGAGGAGCACGCTCGCGTAGAATAGCGCCCGTCCCGACGTGCGCAAGTCGGCATCGTCTAACGCTTCGAGGAACTTGTCGGTGACTCGGACGACGTCGATGTCCCAGGGGTCGATCTCGCCGTCTTTGGCGAGCTGGACCAGCAACTCGACCGGCTCGACGTCGTCCTCCTCGGAGTCGTCGCTCCCCTCCGTCGCGTCGATGTCGTCCTCGTCGAACGAGAGGACCGAACCACCCTCCGCCGATGATCCGTCCCGATCCGACCCCGGATGTGAACGCGATTCGTGGCCGGCGATCTGCAGCGGGATATCGTCGTCCGATTCTTCGCCGTCTCGCGGGTTACTTCGTTCCCCGCTCGCTTTCTCCGAGGCGCTTCGCGCCTCGCGCTCCTCGCTAGTCACTAGCAGGCACCTCCGCCTCACCGCTCAAGTCGATCCCCGTCACGGCGCTTACGTTGTCCTGTTGCATCGTCACGCCGATCGCACGCTCGGAGCGATCGAGCATCGCCGTCCGGTGGGAGACGACGACGAACTGGGCGTCGCCGGCAAGCTCGTCGACCATCTCACCGACGCGCTCGGCGTTGACCGCGTCGAGGAAGGCGTCGATCTCGTCTAACGCGTAGAACGGCGCCGGGTTGTGCCGCTGGATCGCGAAAATAAAGGCGAGCGCGGTCAGGGATTTCTCGCCGCCAGACATCGCGTCCAGCCGCTGGATCGGCTTGTCGCCGGGCTGGGCCTTCATCGCCAGCCCGGCCTCGAAGGGGTCTTCTTCGTTCTCTAACTGGAGGGTGCCAGTTCCCTCCGAGAGCTGCTCGAAGATCTCGGTGAAGTGGGCGGCGATCGCCTCGTACGCCTCCATGAACGTCGCTTTCTTCTGGGTCTCGTACTGCTCGATCCGATCGCGGATGCCGTCTGCCTCCTCGACTAACGTGTCTCGGCCCTCCTCGAGCTGATCGAGGGCCGCTCGGACCTCGTCGTACTCGTCGATCGCGAGCATGTTCACCGGCTCTAACGCCTCCATGTCCGCCTCGAGCAGCTCGATCATCTGAGTGACGGTCTCGTGGTCGGGGACGTCTGCGGGATCGTATTCGCCGACCTCGGCCTCGAGGGACTCGATCTCCCACTCGAGGTCCGAGACGCGTTCGCGGGCGTTCTCGAGTTTGCTCTCGACGGCGTTCACACGATCCTGTTGCTGGTCACGGGCGCTCCGTGCTTCGGAGAGCTCCTCGCGAAGGTCGCCGCGGTCGTCTTTCAGTTCGGCGAGTTCTTCCTCGAGTTCCGCGACGGCCTCCCGGCGCTCTTCGAGGGACTCGCGCTTTTCGGCGATTTCATCTTCGCACTCCGCGATCCGCTCCTCGTGGTTGGCCTTGCGATTTTGGGCCTCCTCGACGTCGTCGTGGAGGTCCTCGATCGCGTCCTCGGCGTACTGCTTTTCGAGGCCGAGCTCGTTCAGTCGCCCGTCGAGTTCGTCGATTCGGGACTCGCGTTCGGCGATCTCCTCGTCGATACGCTCGATCTCGGCGGTCAGCTCGGGAATCTTCGAGTCGGCGAGTTCGGCCTCGAGCTCGTCGATCTCGGTTTCGATCGCCTCGATCTCGGCCTGGGTCGCCTCGATCGCCTCCGAGAGCTCGCCCATGCGCTCGTCGACCGACTCACGCTCCTCGCGGAGCTCCTCGAGTTCCGCTTCCAGCGATTCGATCTCGGCGTCGGTCTGCTCGCGCCGATCGTCTATGCCCTCGATCTCGCTTTCGATCGACCGCACTTCGTCGGCCGCATCGGTCCGACGGTCGCGGGCGTCCTCGAGCCGGTCCTCGACCCCGCGAAGCTCCTCGCGAAGCTCCTCGCGCTCGTCTTGCAGGTCGGTGATCCGCTTCGCCACACGCTCGAGTTGTCCCTCGCCGCCGCCCGAGAAGGAGTACCGCGATCCCTTCCGGGAGCCCCCGGTCATCGCGCCCGACTTCTCGACAAGGTCGCCGTCGAGGGTGACCATCCGGTAGTCGCCCATGTACGCCCGGGCAGTCTCGATGTCCTCGACGACCAGCGTGTCCCCGAGCACGTACGAGAAGATCCCGGCGTACTCCTGGTCGAACTCGACGAGATCGTAGGCGAAACCGACGACGCCCGGATCCGAGGGCGCCGAGGGCAGGCCCCGCTCGCGCATCTTCGTGATCGGGAGGAAGGTCGCTCGGCCAGCGTTTCGCGACTTCAGGTACTCGATGCACTGTTGGCCGACCACGTCGTCGTCGACGACGACGTTGGCGAGCCGACCGCCGGCGGCGGTCTCGCAAGCCGTCGCGTACTCGCCGGGGACACTGCCCAGCTGGGCGACCGCGCCGTGAACCTTGTCGATCCCCGAGTTGAGGATCGTCGTCACCGCCCGACCGAACGAAGAGTCGCCGCTCTCGCCCGCATTGGCCTCGAGTTCGGCGTACTCCTGTTGTTTCGCCTGGATCTCGTCGTCGACCTCGTCCAGATCGCTCTGTAATCGGCGTTTCTCGGCTTTCAGGTCGTCGACGACAGCGGCGATATTCTCGCGGTTCGTCTCGGCCTTCTCGAGTTCGCGCTCTAAGTCGGCGCGCTCGTCGTCGAGCTCCGGGAGCGTCTCCCGTTTTGCTTCGATCGTCGCCTCGGTCTCTTCGATCGCGTTCGAGCGCCGGCGCGCTTCGTCTAACAGTCGGTCTTGCTCGCGCTGGTGGTCGTTCTTCTCGGTTTTGGCCTCCTCCAGAGCGGCCTTCCGATCCTGGAGTTCGGCTTTGACCTCGTCGTACTCGGTGTCGACCGACTCGATCTCCTCCTGGACGGCCTCGCGCTCGGCCTCGCGCTCCTGTATCTCGGCTTTGATCGAGGCCTTCTCGAGTTTCGCCTCGCGAATCTCGTCGTCGAGTTCGCCGACGCGCTCTTGCTTGCGATCTAGCTGGACGAACGCTTCGCGGCGATCCGCCTCGGCGGCCTCGATCTGCTCTTCGCTGGCCTCGATCCGGTCTTCGAGCCGTGAGATCTCGCCTTTGATCGACTCGATCTCACTTTTGATCTCGAGCTGCTCGTCCTCGCCCTTGCGCTCGATTTCGGCGTTTAGGTCCTCTAGGTCCTCCTCGAGTCTGACGACCCGCCCCTGTCGCTCGTCGAGTTCGCGCTGGCGCTCCTCGAGTTCGTCGGCCAGCTCGTCGACCGCCTCCGCGGCCTGCTCGCGCGCCTCGCGTTTCTCTTCTAACTCGCTTGCCTTCCGGTAGCCCTCGTACTCGTCCTTTTCGCGGCGGAGCCGTCGGTACCGCATCGCAGTCCGGCGCTCGTCGGCAAGTTGCTCGAGCCGGTCGCGCTTCTCGCCGATGCGCAGTTCGGCCTCGTCGATGCGCTCTTGGACGACCTCCAACTCCTCGAAGGCGTCTTCCTTCTTCGCGTCGAACTCGGCGACGCCGGCGATCTCGTCGATGATCTCACGACGCCGGTAGGGCGTCGTGTTGATGATTTCGGTGACGTCACCTTGCATGACGACGTTGTACCCCTCTGGCGTGACACCGGCCTGAGCCAGCAGATCCTGGATATCAGAGAGGTTCACCGAGCGGTCGTTCAGGTAGTAGTAGGAGTAGTAGTTGTCGTCGGTCTCCTTGATGCGCCGGCGGATCCGAATTTCGTCGACGTCGCCGACGTCCTCGCTGCCGGCGGCGTTGACGACCTGCGAGCGAGTGAGCGTCCCGTCAGCGTTGTCGAGGACGACTTCGACGCTGGCCTCGCGGGTGCCGCCGCTTCGCTCGCCGTCCTCGTGGCCGGGGTTGTAGATGAGATCCGGGAGCTTCTCCGCCCGAATACCCCGTGTCCTGGCGAGACCGAGCGCGAAGAGCACGGCGTCGATAATGTTCGACTTCCCGGAGCCGTTTGGACCCGTGATAACGGTGAAATCCTCGTAGAAGGGGATCCTGGTCGGTCGGCCGAAACTCTTGAAGCCGTCCAGTACGAGCGCCTTGATATACATCGTCTTCTCGGGACCTCCGTGTTCGGTTCCGGTCCGCTCCCGCGAGGAGGGTGTGGCGGGTACAGACCGTCGTTATGCGACGATGATGTCGTCGGTTCCTGAGTCTTCCGCTTCGTCGGCGGCGTCTGTGTCCTCGCCGGCCGCGTCGAGATCGTCGGTAGCCTCGTCGTCGGCCTCGGCCCCACCGTCGTCAGCAGGGCCGTCTGCGGACTCGATCTCGGCCGACTCGACGAGGTCGCCGACGGCCTCAGATCCATCACTTCGGCGCTCTGGGACCCGAGTCGGCGTCTCGGCGTCCAGTTCGGCTTCGAGCACGCGAATGCGCTCTTTGGCCTCGACCAGTTCTTCCGTGAGCCCCTCGACTGTGGACTCGAGCTCCGCGACCGTCGATTCGAGTACCTCGACGCGGTTGTTCGACATACCTGCTAGGGGACCGTCGCGACATATAAACGTACGTCAGACACGCATATCGATTCCGTCAGGTTCTCGCGCGAGCGGCGCCGGCTCTCGTTGGACGGGACAGCACTGCCCAATCCTCGAATAATCGCCGCGTTCCCGAGGGCGTCCCGTTACGTTTTACCCCGCCGACCTCGAATCGGGTCTCAATGACTGCCCAGACCGTCCAGCAGGGCGACCTCGTCACCGTCATCGGGCTCGAGGTCCACGTCCAGCTGGAGACCGACACGAAGATCTTCTGTGGCTGTTCGACCGAGTCCGCCGAGGAGCCAAACGAGCACGTCTGCCCCGTCTGCCTCGGCCTGCCGGGTGCGCTCCCGGTGTTGAACGAGGGCGCCGTCGAAGCCGCGGTAAAGATCGGGAAGGCGATCGACGCCGACATCCCAGAAGAGACCCGCTTTCACCGGAAGAACTACTACTACCCCGACCTGCCGAAGAACTTCCAGATCACGCAGTACGACGAACCGATCTGTGCCGACGGCAACCTCGAGGTCAGCGTCGAGGGCGAGCGCCGGACGATCACCATCGAGCGCGCCCACCTAGAGGAGGACCCGGGGAGCCTCCAGCACGTCGGCGGCGGCGGCGGGATCGACACCGCCGATTACACCTTAGTCGACTACAACCGCGCCGGCACGCCACTGATGGAGATCGTCACGGCGCCGGACTTCCGTCGCCCCAGCGAGGTCCGGGCGTTCCTCGCCGAACTCGAGGAAGTCTTGGAGTACCTGGGCGTCTTCGACGCCGAGCGCGACGGGAGCCTGCGGATCGACGCGAACCTCTCGATTATCCCCGCCGAGGAGATCGAGAGCGACGATATCGACGAGATCGGCGCCGAGGCGCTGGCGGCCGCGAACCGCACCGAGGTCAAGAACATCTCGAGTCACAAAGGCGCCGAGAAGGCCTTAGCCTACGAGGAGACCCGACAGAAAAACGCCGTCCGTCGGGGCCGCGCCGTCGAGCAGGAGACCCGCCACTGGGACGAGTCCCGCGGGATCACCGTCTCGATGCGCTCGAAAGAAGAAGAGAAAGACTACCGCTACTTCGAGGAGGCCGACCTCCCGCCGCTTCGGGTCTCTCACTGGAAAGACGAGATCTCCATCCCCGAACTCCCTACCGCGCGCCGCGAACGCTTCCAGGCGGAGTACGGGTTGGACGAGGAGTCCGCCTCGAAGCTCACCTCCACCAAACAGGTCGCCGACTTCTACGAGGACGTCGCCGCCGAGTACGATCCCGATCTCGCTGCGACCTGGGTCGCGGACAACCTGCTCGGCGAACTCAACTACCGCGACATGGCGATCACCGACCTCGAGGGCCGTCTCGACGAGGTCACCCGCCTCGTCGCCCTCGTCGCCGACGACGAGATCACCGCCAAGAACGCCCGCGAGACCGTCCTCCGATCGATGCTCGACGACGGCGACGCGCCCGACGAGATCGTCGATCGCGAGGGGCTGGGCAAGACCGGCGCCGACGAAGTCGAGCAGGCAGTCACCGAAGCTGTCTCCGAGAATCCCGACGCCGTCGCCGACTACGAATCCGGCGACGACGGCGCGATCAACTTCCTCGTCGGACAAGTCATGCAGAAGACTGGCGGCAGCGCAGATCCCGGCGACGTCAACCAGTTGCTGCGGGCCGAACTCGAGTCGTAGCTCCGGTCTGGACGTCGATTACACGGGAAATTCCTGTTCGTCTTGAGTCCGGTTAGTAAACGTGCGTATTGACCGTAGAGACTCCTATCAGCCAGCGTACCATTTCAAAAAGTCGTGATGAATACACAGCGCATATCTTGCACGACGACGAGTCAAAGTGCAATGGCTCAACAGTTGCTAGTGGATGCAGTATTCAGGACTCATTGGTGTCGGTGATGTCGGGATCGAACAGGTCTTCGATTGCACAATCGAAGTGATCTGCGAGTTTGAACGCGAGTTCCAACGAGGGATCGTACCGGTCACGTTCGATGGCGTTGATCGTTTGACGAGAGACGGCAACGGCCTCTGCGAGGGTTGCCTGGCTCTCGTCGCGTGTTTGTCGTTTCTCGCGGATCTTCGAGTCCATCGCTATCGGTAGTACCCGAGGAGAAGCCCGTAGGTGATGTACACGACTGCGGTCGTGATTGAGAGAGTTGTCGTCACTGGCCCCCACTCGAAGTGCGGGGTCGTCGATAGCGCCACCAGCGATGGGAACACGATGGCTGCAAGCCAGCCAAACACAGCGAGTGTGACGCCGCTGGCACGCTGATGGATCGTGTCGTCTCGCTCGTCGAATAAGGTGTAGTTCGTTGTATAGGGGATCATCATGCCCCCAGTCACTCCGAGAACGTAGAGCCCGACGGCAACTAGCGGGAACTCAAGCGCGGTTCCTACACCAAGGGCAATTCCTGCAAACACGAAACAGGCTACCATCAGTCGTTTGTACGCTTCCGGCGATCGGGATTGTATGGTGGTGGATGCTAGTTCTGACATGACTGGTGTCAACCTCGCTTTCCGTAAAGTCTGCTTTACAGTAAAGTGTACTTTACACACTTACATAAAACCCCGGGTTCAGTTCGTACGAACCATCCGTTGACTACGCCACCTGGATTCAGCTCGGGGCGTTTCTGACAGAAATAGAACGTTCAGACTCTGCTGAATATACAGCGCAAATGTGACACCGCAGATTTCGTCGATAATTACACGTCTTGACACAGAGGGCTATTCCACTGAGCAGGATCTGTCCGAAGAAGTATCGATACCGAGTAATGCATTTCCGCCGCAGCGACCCGTCAACGAATTCGAGAGCAGACCCAGTCCCGCAATACCCGTGATAGCTCCAATCACGTGTCTCCGATCAAGTAATGCACCAACCGACATTGCCAGCAACCAGATCCCACTCACACCGCGAATAACCCGGTCAGCCTGCGACATGTTTTGCTCCATTGACGATCACGCTGGTGATTGCGCACAAGATACGGTATCATCCGCTTCACTCGTGTATCGCTCCGCGAGCCACTCCTCCCAAGTGACTGTCCCGACCCTTTGATTGGGACACGTCGCATGGCCAGTTCGAAACGCCGCCATAGTTTTGCCGGGAATTGGAAGTCTCATTATCGGATGTCGGAGGCCACGCGCATTGCGGTACATCTGTGCTAGCTCACCTACTAAATGGATGTTGGGTCCACCAATTGGGCCAGTTCGACCACTCGCTGTCAGGGTTGCATGATCCACTATGACATCTGCGACCTCACCGACATCGACAGGCTGGATCTGTACGTTCGTCGGAAGGGGCCATAGCGGAAGTTTCGCCACCGAATCCAACAGTTCCGCAATGAACGAGTGGAACTGCGTCGCACGGACGATAGTCGTCGGTATATCGCTCTCTTCGACTATCATCTCACCAGTGACTTTTTCTTCGTAGTAGGAGAAGGGAATGTCGTCGATACCGACGATAGAAGGATAGAGAAAGTTCTCAACGTCGGCCGCCTCGGCCACCTCAACAAGTCGTTTCGTCCCCTCCACATCAACCGCCGCTGTGTCACCCTGCGGGGCCGTCGCCGTGTGGATGATAACATCGGTGTTTTCGAGCGCTGACTCGAGGCCCGTGCCATCGATCAAGTCGAGTTCCACCCAGTTGAGATTCTCTTTCGTTTCTTCGGGAGGCGAACGGCTCGCTGCCCGGACAGTATGACCCGCCGCTGTGAGTCGCGGTCGGAGTGCAGTCCCGAGCGTACCTGTTGCGCCTGCTAGCAGCGTCCGGATCATAGGTGATGATTGGCCATACCGATCTGAGTAACTATGGCCGAGTGTACTCGGGTGGTTTAATTGACTGATCACGTATCGTCACCTATGAAACACGTCCGAGTGCGCATTACGGCTCATGGGCGAGCAGGTGACATCCACCCGATGTACGGCGTACTGACTGAGGTATCGTTCGTTGAGCGAGCGACGGCAGTACAGTGGAATTATACCGGAGACGCATTGGGCATCCTGCATTACGTTGTTGGCGACGCCGAGGCACTCGAAAAAGCGATGCAAGAGATTCCGGAGGTCATCGGCTACGACATGGAACGTATCGACGAGCGGTCATGCTACGTGTACGTCCGAGACGCGACAACTGATTCACTCCAAGCGATGTTCAGTCCGCTCTCTTCCGGCGGCCTTATCGCCGTCCCCCCTATCGAATACGAACCTGATGGGACGGTGGTTTTCTCAATATTCGGTCCTGACGACGAGATACAGGATGCAATCGAAGGCTTCTCTGTGCCAGTTGACGTGACTATCGAAGAGGTGGGCAGTCTCACTAGCACGGCGGCTACTATAGAGGCCACCCTCACCGACCGCCAGCGCGAAGTTACCAAAACGGCAGTACAACTAGGCTACTACGACATCCCTCGGAGCGCCAATCAGGAAGATATTGCTGCGGAACTGGACTGTGCGCCAAGTACCATTGCTGAACACCTGCGGAAAGTTGAGGCAAGGATACTCCGAGCGCAGTTCGCCTAAGCCAGGATATTTCCCAAATACGATGTCTCTCCCGAGAATGTCGAGTGAGAATGGCGTGTGCTGCTCATCGTGTTTAGTTACGCGAGTTCCACCAGACGGCGAACGATCTGAGCCATGTTTCGGCGGTTGCTGGATCGACGTGGCTGAAACTATTGCTAAACGAGGAGGTACGTCGTTTTACCTCTCTAAAGACACGTTCAACGGCGTTCCGATTTCCATGTCGCTCGGGCCGAAATCGGAGCCCTGTTCGTTGCAATGCAGCCGCTAGATGATGGGCATGATCAACGAGAAACACCGCGTCTTCGACATCGTGTTTCTCCCGAAGCTCTTGCAGGAATCGCTGCATCAGTGCTGTTGTAGTCGTCGTAAAGAGCCGTACGTGCAAGAATTCGTTTATCTTGGGATCGACAGCCGCGTACAGCCAGAACTGCTGTCCATTGATTCGGATCACTGTCTCGTCCAGGGCGACGTGATCCGGACTCGCACCGCTGGCGGGCTGTAGATCGGCCTTGTGCACCCAGTCGTGGACGGCTTTCCGCGAGCGTTCGACACCGAACTTCTCTAATTCTCGAACGGTATTCGAAAGCGATAATCCGGCAAGGTGCAGCCGAATACCGAGCTCCATCAGTCGGCGCGGTGTCCGCTCTCGCTCCACAAAATCCAAGTCGATCCAGTCGCTACGACCGCTGAGGCGAGCGATTTCTGCCATTGACCAGCCGAAACTCGTCTCGCCTCAACTTTCAGTCTTAACTAAACACGACCGTGCTGCTGCACCGTGATTATTTCAGTACTATCGGCGTGAGATCGATTTGACGTGCCAGATATATCCTCTATATTTAGTAGGCGACTTTTGGCATACTTCGGATAGATCGATAGTCGCTTCGGTAACTGCTTCTGCTGTAGGATCGCTGTCGCTCTCTCAGTCGTCCGCCTCGACCTCGACCCGGTCGTGGATGTGCCCCTCCCGCGTTCGGAGGTGTCGCGGCTGACGATCGTTCGAGACCGCGAGCACCTCCGCGACGATGCTGTGGGCGATCTGGTACGGCGAGCCGCCACCGAGATCGAGCCCGATCGGCGTGTACAGTGCCTTTAACTCGCCCTCGTCGAACGTTCGCCCCTCTTCTTCGAACACCTCGACCATCTCCGCGAAGCGCTCGTTCGGCCCCATCAGCCCGACGTAGGGGACGTCGGCGTCGATCAGCGCTTCGACGGCCAGCCGGTCGTCGATGAAGTTGTGGGTCATGACGACGGCGTGGGTGCGCTCGTCCAGATCGACGCCCGCAGCGTCGAAATCGGCCGCGATCGTTCCGGGTGAGGTCGTAAGCGTTTGGTCTGCGTCCGGGAACTTCTCGGCGAGGTCGACCGCACCGCGGAAGCCGACCACCGTGACGCGGAAGTCGTTTTTGGCCGCGAGTTCGGTGACGGGACCGACGTCGTGGCCGGTGCCGAAGATCACGAGTTCCTCGGGCGCTGCGAGCCCGTCGACGAAGATCTCGAGGGTCCCGTTCCCGGAGTCGAGGTCGACCACGTCGGCCTTCCCCGAACTGGCGAGTTCGGCGGCGGCGCTCTCGAGTCCGGACGGCCAGTCGGTCGCGGGCTCGCCGTCGGGCGTCGATAGGCGACCCTCGTTTTCGGGGTGGTAGTACGCCCGGTCGCCGCGCTCGAGCGGGTCCCCGTCGGGTGTCGAGAGCACGGTGCAGATACCGACGTCGCGCCCGTCGTCGAAGGCCGCGACAGCCGGTCGGTAGGTCTCAGAGAGTGGCTCGAGTAGCACCTCGATGATTCCGTTACAGCCCACGCCAAGCCCCCAGACGTCGTCCTCGTCGTCTTCCATCAGGTCGTAGGTGACGAGTTTCGGTCGCCCCTCGGCGCGGACCTCCTCGGCGACCCGCAGCAGTTCGTCCTCCAGACAGCCCGCGGTAATGCTGCCGATTCCCCCCGCCTCGTCAAGGAGCATCTTCGCGCCCGGCCGACGGTAGGCGCTGCCCTCGACGTCGACGATCGTCGCGAGGACGTCCTCGTCCGACGCTGCTTCGATACGCTCTCGAACGCGCTGTACCACTGCCGTCTCCGGTACGCTCCAGTTGCGTCGTGTCATGGTCTGGTCGTGTTGTCGTGCGTGTCTGACCCGTCAGCTGTCGCCTTCCGGGTGTTCCCTGTTATCAGTTCGTTCGGTCCCGAGCGCCTTCAATGGGTCGCCCGACCCGCCAACCGCCACCGGATCCTCGCCTTCGGCATCGTTGCGAACGAGGAACCCCTTCTCGACACCGGCGTCGTGCAGTGACGTCCCGCACGCCCCCGACGTGACGGCTCGCCGAACCGACTCGGTAGCCGCTATCGAGGCCCCTGCGAGCACGTCGACGCCCGCGTCGAACGCCGGTTCCGGGACGAACGAGGCGGTCGCGCCAATGAGGACGACGACCTGCTCGTCCGTGGCGAGCTCGAGATAGTGATCGATGCCGCCGTACAGCAGCGCCGAACCCGTGACGAAGACCACGTCGGCGCCGTCGATCGCCGACGCGGCCTCGCCGGGTTCGAACAGCGAGACCCCGACGTCCGATGGCGTTTCCGGGACGGCGTCGGGGTCCGGGCGGCGCTCGATGACGCGCACCGAAACGTCGCCGAACTTCCGAAACGCGGGTCCGAAGAGACCAACGGTCGCGATCGTCCCAACGTCGTCGTCCAGAAGTTCCATCGGATCGCCCCGGCGCCAGTCGAGCAAGGGCGCAGAGAGGGCGTTTGCGGTCGCGATCGCGATTGCGACGGCGACCCGCGAGTCGGCGTCTGACGGCGGCCGCCAGTTGGCGTCGAGCCAGCCGAGGACGGCGCCGGCGCCGGTCGGAATCTCCGGGGGCGTCCCCGAAGGCCGGTAGGCCAGTGCAGCTGTCGATCGGGCCTCCCCGTTTTGGCCTGCTGTCTCTCGTACCTCCACACCGTCGAGTTCGACCATGATCGCCCCGTCGCCGACCGTTACGCGATCAATCTCGGCCGATTCGACGTCGATCCGACGTCTGAGTGTCGCGGCGACCTCCGCTATGATTCGATCGCTCACGATCTCCCACCGTCGGATGCGTAGGCCGGCCCACCGCTGGAAACTGAATCCGAACCGGTCACCTCGAACCGTCGCGGATCGTGTTCGTATCCCACCGCACCCGAGAGTCCGCGCTGTTCTAGCTGCCGGGCGGCCTCCGCGAGGTCTGCGGGTGTGGCAAACCCGAAGAGGGCGTCGATGTAGGGGAGACACGTTCGCATTCCCTTCGTCGCCGGTTCGTAGCTTGCCGCGACTGCGAGTGGGTTGAGCCAGACGATCGCTCCGGCCCGCGTCGCAAGCCAGGTGATCCCCGACTCGAGGGCCGCGTCGTCGCCGACATCTAACCCGTCGCTGACGACGACCAGGACGGTGTCGCGGTCGACCGCGTCCGGATTGCGAGTTCGGATCGCTTCCATCGCCGCGCCGATTCGCGTCCCGCCGCCCCAGCGGACCGACGCCTCCCGCAGCGTCGCGGCCGGATCGCCGTCGGTACGATCGAACTGCGCGGTGACGTCGGCGAACTCGTCGTCGAAAAGAAAGACTCGGCCGCGTCGACTGCGCTCGTGGACGCGCTCGGCGAACGCGAGCAGCGTCGCCCGGTCGATCGTATCGAGGACAGAGCCGCTCACGTCGAGCAGCAGACAGACCCGGCGCTCGCTGTCTGCGCGCTCGCGTCGGGGCAAGACGACGGGCGCGCCGCCGGTCTCCAGGGCGGCCCGGAGCGCCCGGCGGGCGTCGACCTGGCCTCTCTGTCCCCTGCTTGGCTGCTCCCGGCGCCCAGGCATCGTCGAGAGCGCGTCGACGAAGCGGTCGATCGCCGCGCGCTCGCGGTCGCCGAGCAGTACGCTGGGAGCGTCGATTTCGCTCCGGTCGCCCGAGGTACTGAACCGGCGGGCGTCCTCGTCACCGCCTTCGGAGGGGCGCTCGCCGGTCGCGTGGCGCCGCCCCGTCCGGATCCGGACCGCTGCTCGTTCGGAGTCTCCCGTCTCACCGTCCGGAACCTCGGCGTCGGATTCCTCCTCGTGGGAGTCGCCCGACTCGCCGGCCATCTCTTCGGAGACGTCGGCCGGAATCGTCACCGACTCCCCCTCGTCTTCGTCGTGCTCCTCGGATGGCCGCGAGGAGATCCGGTCGATCCCGGTCCGCAGCCGGTGCCAGAACGTCGGGAAGTACTCGTCGAACGCCTCGAGATCCGTCTCCTCGGCGATTAGCGACGCGCGCATCGCGCTCTCGACGCGCTCGCGGTCCGAGAGACCGACGACGGCGAGCGCCCGGGCGGCGTCCAAGCCGCCCGTAATCGGCACGGTAGCGCCGGTTGCCCGAAGCTGGCTTGCGAACCGAATTATTTCGGTGAGGACGTGCTCGCGGGCGGCCTGAAAGTCCGGAACGCCACGGGAGACCTCCGGACGGGCAATACCCCCGGTTCGGTCGACGGAGCCGCCGACGGCCCACTCGGGGCGCACGTTCGACTGGCTGTCGGGCTCAGCGTCTGTCGTTTCGTCTGGCGACTCCTCTGTCATATTACTCCGGGGGAGCTGCCGCCGCCTCGGCGGCCTCGTGCAGCCGACCGAGGAGGTCGGCGTCGACTCGGCCGACGTCCTCGGCCTCTTTCAGCAGGCAACCGAGCGTCGACTCGATCTCCTGTGGCGAGAGCGATCCCTCGCCGTCCCCGTTTCGCAGCGCGGCTACCGCCCGCGCCCAGTCTAAGGTCTCGGCGACGCCGGGCTGTTTGAGAAACGCCTCTTCGCGGAGGTTCTCGACGACGGCACAGACCTCGGCGGCGACCGCCGCGTCGAGTTCGGGCACCTTCCGGCGGACGATTTCGTACTCCGTGTCGAACGACGGTGGCTCGACGTGGAGATACAGACAGCGTCGCTTCAGCGCGTCGCTCAGTCCCCGCGTCCGGTTCGAGGTGAGGACGACGATCGGCGGGTGCTCGGCCGCGACGGTCCCGAGTTCGGGGATCGACACCTGAAAGTCAGAGAGCAGTTCGAGGAGGAACGCCTCGAACTCGGCGTCCGCGCGGTCGATCTCGTCGACGAGCAACACCGGCGGCCGGTCGCCCTCGGTTGACAGCGCCCGCAGGAGGGGTCGTTCGAGCAAGAACTCGTCGTCGAAGACCGACCGCGGCGCGACGGCCTCGGCTGCGTTTTCGCCACCTTCGACTGCGTTTTGGTCCCTCTCGACTGCGCCCCCGCTTCCACCTGCCTCTGTCGCGACGGCTCCCTCGTTGGATTGAACCGCCAGCAGCTGTTTGGTGTAGTTCCACTCGTAGAGGGCGTTTTCGGCTGTCAGCCCCTCGTAACACTGCAGCCGGATCAACTCGGTGTCAAACCCCTCGGCCAGCACCTTCCCCAGCTCGGTCTTCCCGCTTCCCGGCGGTCCCTCGACGAGCAGCGGTCGCCCCAGCTGTAAGGCGAGGTAGGCAGTCGTCACGATGCGGTCGTTGGCGACGTACTCGGCCGCCTCGAACCGCTCGCGAAGCTCCGACTCGGTCACGGACGCGAACGGCGACGGTGACTCGCTCATACCGTCTCCGATGGGGTCGCGTTACTTCCCGATTCCGGTGACTCGGACTTGGAGTTATCCGACTCCGAGCCATCGGCTCGATCAGCGCCAGCGTCCTCGCTCTCGCAAAACCCGCCGCTCTCCTCGGCCGCCGACTCGTCCTCGCCCGACCGGAACGCATCGCCGTTTGCAACCGCCACGAGCTCGGCCAGCACGCTGACTGCGATCTCGGCGGGCGAGCCGGCGTCGATGTCGAGTCCGGCAGGGCTCGTCACGCGCTCGCGGACGTCTCCCTGGTCTGCGTCGAGCAGCGCCGCCGCACGTTCCGTGACGCGCGCGGCGCGCTTCTCGCTGGCGACGAGGCCGACGTAGGGGGCTCGCGCACTCACTCCTGCGGCTACCCCCTCGGGGTCGCACTCCCCCATCGAGGCTGCGACGACGAGCGTCCGGTCGTCGATCAGCGCCTCGATGGCGTCGGGATCACTCGTCGCCAGAACGGTGCCATCGGCGGCCTCCTGGACGGGATCGGCGTCAGTCAGCTCATCAGTGGTGTCGGTCGGCCTGCCCTCGACGTCGTCCGACCCCGCCGGCGATTCGGCGGCACGCCCGCTCTCGGCGGATGGATCTACCGTCACGATCTCGAAGGGCAGTTCGGTGGCGAGTCGACGCAGCGAATTCGCGACCGGCGTTGCGCCGACCACGACGATCCGGGCCGTCGGCCGAACCGGTTCGACAAACACCTCCAGGGTCCCTTCGCTGTGACACTTCATCGGGTGGGCGGAGAGGCCCGGCCGGTCGATGGCGTCTGGCTCAGGCGCGATCCCGACGAGTCGAGACTCACCGTCCGCTATCGCGGCCAGCGCCTCTTCGGTCACCGCCGACTGTGCGCAAGATAGCCCGCCGATCCAGCCGTGGAGTTCGCCGTCGCGGGTGGCGACTGCGCTGTCGCCGACGGTCGTCGAGACCGGTGGCTCCCGACGCACGACCGTGGCGGTCGCGAACGGCTCGCGCGCCCGGCGCAGGCGCTCTGCGAGCGCCCCCGGGTCCTCCGCGTCCGTCGGGGCGTCTCCGCCCGCGCGCCCTGGCTCCGCCCGGTTCGAACCGCCGTCGGTATTCTCCTCGCCGTTCATCGCTACGTTCAGTCTCGTTCCGTGGTAGTAGGTGCGTCCGTCCATTAGTCGTGTCGGGAATCGGCACGCGACCGGAAATCGCCGTCCGGTCGACCGAGTCGATCCCGTCTCAGTCGTCCGCTTGCAGTTCGATCTCGACGTTCTCCGCTGGATCGACCGCGAGCCCGGCCTCGTCGAGTTTCTCCCAGACGACGTCGGGGGTCATCGGCATCTCGACGTGGGTGATCCCGGCGTGGCTCATCGCATCGACGACGGCGTTGACGATGGCCGGCGGCGAGCCGACCGTGGGTGATTCGCCGACCCCCTTCGCCCCGATGGGGTGGTGTGGCGAGGGCGTCACGGTGTGGCCCGTCTCGAACTCGGGAATCTCCATCGACGTGGGGAGCAGGTAGTTCATGAAGTCCCCGCCGGTGACGTTGCCGTTGTCGTCGAAGGTGACGTGTTCCATCATCGCGGTGCCGATGCCCTGGGCGAGCCCGCCGTGGATCTGGCCCTCGATCACCATCGGGTTGATCCGGTTGCCACAGTCGTCGACCGCGACGAACTTCTCGAAGTCGACCTCGCCGGTTTCGCGATCGACCTCGACGACGACGATGTACGAGCCGAAGGGGTAGGTCATCTCCGGCGGATCGTAGTAGTTGATCGCCTCGAGCCCCGGGTCTTCGCCGGCCGGTTTGTTCATGTACGCACCCGCGGCGATCTCGGTCATCGAGATCGACCGGTCTGGCGCGCCCGCCACGTGGAACTCGCCGCTCTGGCGGTCCCAGGTGATATCGTCCTCGCTGGCTTCGAGCTCGTTGGCCGCGATCGATTTGGCCTTCTCGCGGACCTTCCGGGAGGCGACGGCGGCCGCCGCCCCCGCGACCGGCGTACTCCGCGAGCCGTACGTACCCAGTCCGTAGGGGTCGGTGTCCGTGTCGCCGTGTTCGACGGTGATGTCGTCGACGTCGAGCCCTAACTCCTCGGCGACGATCTGGGCGAACGTCGTCTCGTGGCCCTGTCCCTGGGTCTGGACGCCGACGCGAACCGTCGCCTTGCCGGTCGGGTGGACCCGGATCTCCGCGGAGTCGAACATCTCGACGCCTGCGATGTCACACGTCTTGCCGGGGCCGGCGCCGACGACCTCGGTAAACGAGGAGATGCCGATGCCGAGCAGTTTGTCGGAGCCGTCTTCGAGCCGGCGCTGTTGCTCCTCGCGGTACTCGTCGTAGTCGGCCATCTCGAGGGCCTTGTCTAAGGCCTTCTCGTAGTCGCCCGAATCGTAGTTCCACCCCGTCGGGCTCTCGTAGGGGAACTGCTCGGGCTGGATGAAGTTCTTCCGGCGGATCTCGGCGGGATCCATCTCGAGTTCGTCCGCGAGCACCTTCACCATCCGCTCGATGAGGTAGACCGCCTCCGTCACCCGGAACGAACACCGGTAGGCGACGCCGCCGGGTGCGCTGTTTGTGTAGGCGGCCGTCAACGAGCCGTAGGCCGTGTCGACGTCGTACGATCCCGTGAAGATGTTGAAGAAGCCGGCCGGGAACTTCGAGGGCTGGGCGACGGCGTTGTAGGCGCCGTGGTCTGCCAGCACGTCGGTTCTGACCGCCAGAATCTCGCCGTCTTCACTGGCGGCGAGCTCGCCGGTCATGTCGTAGTCGCGGGCAAAGCCCGTCGACTGGATGTTCTCCGAGCGCTCCTCGACCCACTTGACAGGTTGCTCGAGCACGTACGACGCAGCTGCAGCCACGACGTAGCCGGGGTAGATCGGCACCTTGTTGCCGAAGCCGCCCCCGACGTCCGGACTCACGATCCGAATCTTGTGCTCGGGGATCCCCGAGACCATCGCGAACAGCGTCCGGTGGATGTGGGGCGCCTGCGAGGTCATGTGGACCGTCAGCTTGTCCTTTCCGGGGTCGTAGTCGCCGACGGCGCCGCAGGTCTCGATCGGCGCTGGGTGGAGGCGCTGGTAGAGCATCTGCTCTTTGACGGTGACGTCGGCCTCCGCGAACACCTCCTCGGTGGCCTCCTTGTCGCCCGTCTCCCAGTCGAGACAGTGGTTGTCCTCCTTACCCTCGATGTCGTCGCGGATCACCGGGGCGTCATCTTCTAAGGCATCCTCGGCGCGGACGACCGGGTCCAGCACGTCGTAGTCGACGACGACCTTCTCCGCGCCGTCTTTGGCGGCGTAGCGGTCCTCGGCGATGACCGCGGCGACCTCCTGGGACTGGAATTTGACCTTGTCGTTGACCAGTACGTCCTGTGTGTCGTCCATCAGCGTCGGCATCGTCGCCAGATCGTACTCCGCCAGGTCCTCGGCGGTGAGGACGGCGACGACGCCATCGATCTTCATCGCGCGGGATTTGTCGATCCCCTCGATTCGGGCGTGGGCGTGGGGACTGCGGACGATCTCGCAGTGGAGCATCCCCGGCTTCTTGATGTCGTCGACGTAGTTTCCGCGACCGGTGATGAAGCGCTGGTCTTCTTTGCGTTTGACCTCCTCACCCATCCCGCCGCGACCGTGCCCGCAGTGTTTCTCGGGCTGGGGACCACCGTCTTCGGCCTGTGCGAACCGCTCGGAGTCGCTGCTCATTCGGCATCACCTCCGTAATTCGGATCGGCACTTACAGGGGCGTCTGGCCCTGTGTGCGTACGATCGGTCGCCGGCCCGCCACAGCAGTTCTCCGCGCCGCAGTCGAACTCGGCGGACGCGGGATCTCCGCCTTCCGTCGTCGTACTCTCGCCACGCTCAACGGCGACGCCGCCGTCTGCGGCCGCGATTCCTTCCAGCTCGTCGGCGGCGTACTCGATCGAGCGGACGATGTTCTGGTAGCCGGTACACCGACAGAGGTTGCCGCTGATCGCCTCTCGAATTTCGTCCTCGCTCGGGTCCGGGTTCTCGTCGAGCAAGGCTTTGCCCGACATGATCATCCCCGGCGTACAGTAGCCACACTGGAGGCCGTGCTCCTCGCGAAAGCCCTCCTGTAGGGGATGCAGCTCGCCGCGCGCTTCGGGCAGTTCTTCCATCCCCTCGACGGTCATGAGTTCGCTCCCGTCGGCCTGGGCGGCGAACAGTAGACAGGACTTGATCGGCTCCCCGTCTTTGAGGACCGTACAGGCACCACAGTTGCCCGTATCGCAGCCGATGTGGGTCCCCGTCAGATCCAGTTGCTCGCGGATCGCGTGGACGAGCAGCGTGCGCGGCTCGACCTCGATTTCGTGCTCGGTGCCGTTTACCGTCAGCGTGATCTCTCTCTGTGTACTCATTGGCGCACCTCCGCGCTGATCTGTGTCGTCATTGGCTCACCCTCCGCGTGGCGACGCCCGCCCGCTCGGCTGCATCGACGAGCGCGCGCTGGGTCAGGACGTTTACCATCCGCTCTTTGTAGCTCGCGTCGCCGTGTTCGTCCGACTCCGGATTCGACTGCTCGGCGGCGAGTTCGCCCGCCGCTCTGAACAGCTCCGTACTCGGGTGTTCGCCCTCGAGGTGCTCTTCGGCGTCGGTCGCCCGGACGTTCGTGATGTCGACGGCCGTCAGGCCGATTCCCGCAGTCTCGATCTTCCCGTCGTCGTCCAACACGAGCCGGACGGCCGAGCCGGCCATCGCGTAGTCGCCGACCTTCCGCTTGAGCTTGTGGTAGGCACTCCCCTCGTTCGGCTCAGGTGTCGGGACCCGAATCTCGGTCGCCAGTTCGTCTTCGTCTAGCGTCGTATCGTAGGGCAGGAGGAAGAACTCCGCTGCAGGAATCACCCGCTCGCCGTCGGGACCGCGAGCGACGACCTCGCCGTGATGGGCCAGCAGGACGCTGCCCCAGTCCCCTTTCGGATCGGCCTGCGTGATCGAGCCGACGACCGTGCCACGGTTTCTGATCTGCGGGTCGGCGACGAGGGGGGCCGCGTCCGCGAAGCTGCCGTACCGATCTGCGATCATCTCGGCGTCCTCGACGTCTGCGTGGCGGACCAGCGCGCCGATCCGGAGATATCCGTCGCGCTCTTCGAGCGTGTCGAGCCCCTCGACGTTGTTGATATCGATGACGGTTTCGGGCACCGCGAGCCGGAATCGGAGCATCGGGACCATGCTCTGGCCGCCGGCCAGAATCGCCCGGTTATCTAGGCTCTCGAGTAAGCTCACGGCCTCGTCGACCGTCGTCGGCTCGTGGTGCTCGAACTGGGCGGCTTTCATAACATCCCGCGGATCCGGTCTGTGATCCCCGAATCCGTCTCCTCGACGTCGGTCATCTGCTGTTCGATATTACTGAAGAAGTTGCCGACTATCTTGTTCGCGACCGGCTGGATCACCCGCGAGCCGAGCTGGGCGATCCGTCCCGAGATGTCGGCTTCGGTCCACCACTCGATGCGCGACCCCTCACCATCGTCGAGCGGGTGGATCTGCATTCCCGACTCCATGCTGAAGCTGCTTCCGCCGGCGTCCCCGCTTCCCGTCGCCGTCATCAGGTAGTCCTCGTCGTCGCGTTCCTGGATCGTCACCGTCGTCTCGAAGCGGGGTTTGACGCTGCCGACACCGACCTGCATCAGCGCGGCGTACTCCTGTCCTTCCTCGAATGCTCGCTCCGCGACGGCCTCTGGATCAGCCTCCGGAAGCGTCTCGGCGTCCTCGTCGGGTTCGTAGTCGTCGAAGCTGAATTCGTCGTCTTTCGGCGTGATGTACGCACAGCCTTTCAGCGCATCCCGGACCGCGATCGGATCCGAGAGAACGACCCACGCTTTCTCCGGCGCCACGGCCTCGAGTTCGAACTCGCCGTCGAACTCCATCTACCATCCCCTCCGGCGCCACGACTGTCGGTCGTCACCCGTCATCTTTTATAACCTCGTCCTATGGGCATACTATTACCACGTCCTATGATGTCGTCCGACACGGTGATAAAGATTATTGTTCATTAACTATCTCGCCGGTGCTGGGTCCGGTCCTACGTGGCCAATCGCAGGCGCCATCGAGTGCGCGGCGGAACGACTTTGGAGCCACGGCACACGCTCTCAGACATGAGCGACACCCACGCCGATCTGGTGCCCTGGACACGAGCCGCGGCTCGCGTTGGGGAGCTTCGGGCGGACTGGACGCCGAGACTGGGGACCGAGCGCGTCTCGATCGACGAGATTGCGGGACGGACGCTCGCAGAGGATCTCTCCGCCCCACGGCCGATTCCGGCCGCGAGCCATGCCACGATGGACGGCTTTGCCTTCGACGCGACCGACGACTACCCCCTCGAGGTCGTCGACGGGGTCTTCCCCGAGGACGAGCCGCCCGCGGTCGAGCCGGGAACGGCGGTGCGAATCGCCACCGGCGCGCCAGTTCCGGACAGCGCGAACGTCGTGCTCAAACGCGAGGAGGCGACCGTCGAGACGGAGCCCGAGACCGGAACCGAACGGCTCTCCGGCCCGACACTGGAGCCGGGAACCTACGTCTACGAGGAAGGCAGCAACGTCGCCGAAGGCGAGGTGCTGTTCGAGGCCGGCGAGCGTCTCGGCCCGAAAGACGCCCTGCTGCTCGGGGAACTCGACGTCGAGGCCGTGCGCGTCCGCGATCGGCTCTCGACCGTACTGCTGGCGACTGGAACCGAGATCCACGAGGGACGGATGCGCGATCTGGACTCGCCGATGTTGGCGGGACTGGTTCGGTCGTGGGGCCACGAGGCCGCCTACGAGGGGACCGTCCCGGACGAGTATGACGTGGTCGAAGACCGCATCGCCGAACTTGCGGAACGCCACGATGTGGTGATCACGACGGGCGGAACCAGTGTCGGTGAGAAAGACTACGTGATCCGCGCCCTCGACTCGCTCGGCGAAGTGCTCTTCCACCGCGTCGCGCTGCGCCCCGGAAAGCCGATCGCCGTCGCCCGGCTACCGGACCAAGATGCCGTCGCGTTCGCCATCCCTGGCAAACCCCTCGGCGCCTACACGGTGACGACGCTGGTCGCGCGCCCCTTCTTCGCGGGGCCTGACGCGGAGCAGAGCACCGCTGACGGCGCGGACGACGGGACTGCTCTCCCGACCGTTCCGGCGACGATCGAACGCGACGTGGGGCTGCCGAATCCCGACTTCGCCTATGCCGTTCCCGTCACGCTCACAGCGGGGCGGGCGATGCCGCTGGGTCACCGGGACTCCGCGCTCTCGATTTACGACGAGACGTTCGACCCCAGCGTCCTTTCCTCGAGTACGCGCGCGACCCGGGCGGACGGATTCGTGCTCACCGAGACTGCGCTCGAGGCGGGCGAGCCGGTCGACGTCGTTCCCTACCAGGCCGTCGAGCGATGACGGAACCGAGCGAGCCAGCTGACTCGTCTGCGCTTCCCGTCGTCGAGCCGCCGGAGTCGGCTGTGGCTGGGGGCTCGGATACGACCCCGACCGTCGCCGCCGTTCTGCTCGCGGCGGGGACGAGCAGCCGCTATGGAGAGCGAAACAAGCTCCTCGCGACCCACGACGGCGCACCGCTCGTCCGCCGGGCCGCCCGGACGCTGCTCGACGCGCGGGTCGAATCTGTCACGGTGGTCGTCGGCCACGAGGCAGACCACGTTCGCGACGCGCTCGCCGATCTCGATGTCGAGATCGTACACAACGACGCCTACGAAACGGGGCAAGCCTCCTCGGTTCGCGTCGGAGTTCGCGCCGTCCGCAACCGGGCCGACGCCGTCCTAATCGCGCTCGGGGACATGCCGTTCGTCTCGCCGGCGACCGTCGACGCGCTCGTCGCGAGCTACGAGGCTGGTACCGGCGACGCGCTCGCCGCGGCCCACGACGGCGCGCGCGGCAATCCGGTCCTCTTCGACGCGCGCTTTTTCGACGATCTCACTGCCGTCGACGGAGATATCGGTGGCCGGGAGCTGTTACTCGAGAGCGAGGCGGGCGCGCTGGTGGCGGTCGACGACCCCGGCGTCAGACGAGATATCGACACGCCTGCGGACCTGGCGGACAGCTCCTGAGGTGCAGTTACTCGCCTCCCTCGTCACCGGCTTGCTTCTCGATGATGATCCGGCCATCCTCGACGTGCCACTCGACTCGGTCGCCCGCGCCGACGTCGAGGAAGTTTCGGACGGGTTTTGGGACCGTCGTCAGGTTCTTCTCGGAGATTTTCGTGTCCGTGAGTATGCCCATCGCCCGTGGATACTCGCGTAGTCAGTACATAGTTTTCGCTACGACCTCGCGTAGCTCTCTGTGGCAGGTTACCCGGTCGAGCGCCACCGGTGGGCGCCGCCGTCAGAGGCCTTCGAGAAGTCGAGATTGTAGCGGTCGGATTCGATCAGCACCCGCCCCGGCACGTACCGGCCCTCGTCTGCGGTCTCGTCGAGCAGGTCGCGCTCGCAGAGGGTCTCGAGGACGTCTTCGACCGTTCGCTCGCGGCCGGGTTCGAGATTCGCCTCCGCCATCACGCCCGCGACGTCGACTTCTCCCCGGAGGAAGGCGAGTCGAATCGAGGCTACCCAGGCGGGCTCTCTGTTCATTTCCCGGCACATATCTCCCAGAATGAGACACGCTCTCATATACCTGTCCACTGCTGGGCCCAAGCAACGTGCGACACCATTTCCGGGGATCGGTCAGCACCGCTGGGATGACCTCCCGATGAGTCGGCGATCCCCCATAACCGCCCGCCCGTGTCGACGGTAATACGATATTACCGGTGTAGAACGATGATAAACGGATGGGGAGCGTTTGAACGACGTTCGTAAACGAACGGAGAGCGTTTGAACGAACCACGACCGTACACCCCCTTGATACGTCCGGTACTGACTGGTGTGACTGAATGTCATGCAATCCGATGCGTCCACACCCCTCTCGGAAACCACCGCGTACGCACTGCTCTCACACCGCCGACGTCGACTCCTCCTCCGGCTCATGCAGGAGTTCTCGTCGCCGCTGACGGCCCGCGAAGTTGCCGCGCTGATCGCCAACTGCACCTACGAGGATCCGCCGGAAGATCGCATTCGCGTCGTCCACATCTCGCTGCACCACACGCACCTCCCGAAACTCGACGACGCTGACGTCGTCGCCTACGACCAGGACAGCGGTGCGATCGAGCCGGGATCGAATTTCGGCGTCCTGATCGGCGCGCTCGAAGAGGGCGAACGAGGCCGTTCGCTGGTCAGCCCGTAGCGTTGCGGCCTCGCCATCTGTTGCGCCTCGGCCCCGCCATCCGTAGCGGTCCCGTCCTTCGAGTCGACGTGGGTGCGATCAGGCCTCGCGGTCGTTGTCCACCGGCTCGACGCGCTTGCCCGTCGCCTGGGGAATCACTTCGCGGTCGGCGCCCTCCCACTCGCGTTCGAGTTGGGCGCCCTCGAAGAGCCGATCTAAAAAGACTGCCAGCCCCGCGACCTCGGAGTGGGGCTGGTTGGTGACGCCGACGTTCCAATCGGCCGCCTCGTAGACGTCGAATGGAACCTTCTCGGCGCCGACGACGATCAGGAGTGGTTGCGCTTCCTCACGGTGGGCCGTCCGAATCGCGCCTTCGATGTCCTGGACGCGCTCGCCGTACATCGTCAGGTGGACGACGACCCCCGTCCAGTTCCGCACGACGCCCTGGGGAGAGTCCGTCAGCTCGACACCGAACGGGCCACCAAATCGCTCGGTGATGTCGCGTACGGTCGCGGCCGACTGACCAGCGTTGTCCGGGAGAAGGACCCGGTCGGCGCCCAGCGCGCGCGCCGTGAGCCCGACGTGGGTCGTCATTCGCTCGTCCCGGCCCGGCCGGTGGCCGAGCCGAAGGACGACCACCTCGGCTGCGGCGTGCCCCTCTCGACCGTCTTTCGGCAACTCCTCGGAGGCGAGCTCCGCCGGCGCATCCTCGGAAGCGACCGTCTCGTCCATGACTCGTCTTCTGAGTCGGGGAAGTATGTGGGTTCGGATTCGGCGCTCGTTTCCGTCGGCGTCACGCTCACCGTCTCACTCGAGGCGCAGGAACTGGCGGTCGTCATCGCGACCCTCGCCAGCCGGGTAGACCACGATGACGTTCCCCGGGACCGCCGTCGCGACGCTTCGGGGCAGCGTCTGTAGCGACGACTGCCAGCCGGTCGCGTCCCGCCTGGCGCTGACGACGATTACCAGCTGATCGATGGTGACCTCGGTTTCGAGCAGGGAGAGCGCCTCGGACCACCCCTCGACGCGCTCGAAGGTCGCGGGAACCGACGGTTCGGTCGCCTCGAACAGCTGGCGACACCGGTCGGGGTCGCCGCCGACCGCAACCGCGCGGATCGGCGCGCCGAGCTGTTCGCTCAGCTGCTCGATCGTGTGGACGGCCCCGAGCACGCCTTCGGTGTGTCCGATTCCTGGCGGGAGCAAGACCACGACGTCCGTGGTGGTGTTGAGGGGCTCGCGGACCCGAGCGACGAGCGTCAGCTGGTCGGTGCGCGCGAGCACCTGGTCGATGACTGTCCCAATCGTCCGCTGGCGACGAGAGGCGGCGCCATCCCAGCCGAGGACGAGCGTCCGTGCGCGATTCTCGAGTGCCGCGCGAACGATTCCGGTCGCGACGTTGTGGGCGACGCGGGTCTGTACCTGAACCGGGACGTCCGCCCCGGCGCCGTACTCACGGACGTCGTCGAACGCCTCCTCGATCGAGGCGATCTCACGGCTCGCGTCCCGGCCGGGGCGGACCACGCTCAGGGCGTACAACGGCTCCGTCGACTCCTCCCCGCGGACGAGCAAGGCGAGGTCGATCAGCCGGCGACGGTGTCTCGACCCCCGAGAGAACGGCACCATCACGCGTCCCGGCGCTGCACCGGGATCGTAGCTCTCACGTCGCTGGCGGGCGAGTGCGCTGCCGTAGCGATCGACGATCGACGGGCTCAGGACGCTCGTAACCAGGATCAACAGGATAACGGCGTTCAGCATATCCTCACCGAACAGCCCGACGTCGGGCCGGCTCCCGATCAGGACGATGGCCAGTGCCGCGGCGGCCTGGCCGAGCGAGAGCCCGAACATCGTTCGGAGCTGGTCAGCGGAGTAGTCGTAGACGCGGGCGGTGGTCCACGCGGCGACGTACTTCGTCACGATCACCATGACGATCATCGAACCGGCCAGCGTCAGTGTCCGTGGGCCGCTGACGAGCACGCGAACGTCGACGAGCATCCCGATCGACAGGAGGAAAAAGGGAATGAACAACGCGTTGCCGACGAACTCGACGCGATTCATCAGCGGACCGCTCTTCGGGACGAGCCGGTTCAACGCGAGCCCCGCGAGGAAGGCGCCGACGATCGCCTCGACGCCGACGGCGTGTGCGGCGTAGGCGCTACCGAACAGGACCGTCATCACGAACAGGAACTCGAAGTAACTCTCCTCGCCGACCCGTCGGAAGACCCACCTGGCGAACGCGGGCAACAGAAACCAGATCACGAAGAAAAAGGCCGTAAGCCCGCCGACGAGTTGCAACCAGAAGTCCGGGCCGAGCTGGTCCTGTGCGAGGGCGACGACGACAGCGAGCACCAACAGCGCGAACGTGTCGGTGATGATGGTGCCGCCGATCGTCGCCGTGACGCTCTCGTCGCCAGTAATCCCGCGTTGTGCAACGACCGGATAGGCGAGTAGCGTGTGGGAGGCGAAAATCGAGGCGAACAGCAACGCCGCCGGCAGCGAGAGACCCAGCAGCGCGTAGCCGACGACCGTCCCGACAATCTGGGGAATCAGAAAGGAGGCGAGCCCGAAGACGACGCTGCGATCTGTCTCCTCTAAAAACTGATTGAGGTTGATCTCGAGACCCGCCACGAACAGCAGGTAGACGAGGCCGACTTCGCCGAGCAGAACGATCGTCTCGTCGCGCGCGAGCAGCCCCACGCCATTCTCGCCGATTACTGCACCAACCAGGATGATGCCGACGATTCCCGGCAACCGATACCGCCCGAGGACGAGGGGTGCAATCAGGAAGACGAGCATCGCCAGTCCGAAGATAAGAAGCGGATCTTCAGCCGGTAACGACGGGATCGCGGTCATCTCTGATAGCGTCCTCTTCGATTTCGGGCGACTCCGTCAGAGCGCGCTACGAGCGCTGTTTCGACCCTCGCGGTCTTCGTGAGAGCACGACCCAACGGTATCAATCTAGCCCGTCCGACGAGACGCCCCCCTATCGTAATGCCCGATTTGTACTTTCGTAACCAGCTATTATCCGGAAGTGCATGAGACAACGAACTCGTTTCCCAACGATCGAGGTGACCCGATAATGGCGTGGCAAGATTTCGTCTTCCTTACCGGCAGTATGCTCTCGGTACTGTTTCTCCTCCCGACGCTGCGAAATCAGGCCTCGCGCGTCCCTCGCGCGACGAGCATTCCATCGATGGTGATCGGTGGCGTCTATGCCGTTACGTTCTCGACGCTCGGAATGACCTTCTCTGCGGTCGGCGCGCTCGCGACCTGCGTGATGTGGTCGCTGATCGTCTGGCTGCGTGCGCCGGGCACCGTCGACCTCACCGATTGCTACCGACGCCTCTACGAGACGATCAGCAACTGCTGTGAGCGCGGTCGCCATCTCACCCACGCCGGCTCCTCGTCCGACTAACAGCTCTTACCGTCACTGCCCGATCGATCGGTCCGTCGCGTAGTCGGTACAGTAAACTGTCGGCTCCCCGAGCGTGACGTATGAGGCGAGCCCTGATCGTCGGCTGTGTTGTCTTTCTCGTGGCGCTTGCCGGCTGTCTGGGCACAGGTGGCGTCCCCGAGGACGACAGCGACGCGACGGTCCCCGACGGCGAACTCGAGATCCACCACGTAGACGTCGGACAAGCCGACTCGACGCTGCTCGTCACGCCAGACGGCGAGACGATCCTCGTCGACACCGGTGACTGGCGCCAGGACGGAGCCGACGTGATCGACGCCCTCGAATCGGCGGGGATCGACCGGATCGACCACCTCGTCGCCACCCACGCGCACGCAGACCACATCGGTGGCCACGCGGCGGTTATCGAGCACTTCGAGACCGAGCACGACGGTGTCGGCGCGATCTACGACTCCGGCGTTCCCCACGATTCGGCGACCTACGAGAGCTACCTCGACGCGGTCGAAGCGTACGGCCACGAACTCCTGATCGTCGAGGAAGGCGACACCCTCCCCATCGACGATGAGGCGGTCACGGCTGACGTCGTCAACCCGCCGTCGGGCGAGTCGGGCGGCGACCTCCACTACAACAGCGTCGCCCTCGTCGTGGAGTTCGGTGAGGTTCGCTACCTGACGACCGGTGACGCGGAAGCCGACGCCGAGGAGCGGCTGGTCGACGAGCGCGGTGACGAGATCGATGCGGACATCTATCAGGCCGGCCACCACGGCTCCGCGACGTCCTCGACGCCCGACTTCGTCGACGCGGTCGATCCCGAGATCGCGGTGATCTCGAGTGGCTACGATTCCCAGTACGGTCATCCACACGACGACGTGGTAGAACGCTTTGCCGACCGCGGGATCGAAACCTATTGGACCGGCGTCCACGGCGACATCGTCCTCACGACCGACGGCGAGTCGATCGAGGTCTCGACGAGCCAGTCGTTCTCGACCGACGCGGCCGACCTGCTCGACGAAACGCCCGACGACGAGGACGAATCGCCCGCCATCACGCCACCCCCAAGCGCACCGGCGATGGATTCGACCCCGCTCGCGTCGAGAATCATTGATGGTGCCTCGGCGTCTACCCTCATCGGATGAACGGGGAGTTTCGCGGGACGGTCGATCGGATCGTCGACGGCGAGACGGCGGTCGTTCTGATCGAGGAAGACGGCGAGGTGACCGAGCAGTTCGACGTTGCCACAGACCGACTTCCGGAGCCAGCGCGCGAGGCGGGCGGGGTGCTCGCGGTCACGGTTGTCGACGGCGCGTTCGAGGCGGCCGAATACCGGTCGGAGGCGACCGAAAAGCGACGCGAAACCGTCCGTGAGCGCCTTGACCGGCTCTCTCGAGATCTCTCAGACACTGAGTGATGAGCAGACGCGACGGCTTGCCCGCGTCTATACGCATTGTTTCGACGAGAAACACATGGTTAACTCCGGTGTTCGTCCCCGGTATGAGGGCTCTATTGGCCGTTGAGGCAGACGATTTCTGGGGAGAAAAACACCCAAGAACCTCGCGGTGGGTCGGGTACATATGTCGACGCCACCGGATCCGGAACAACACTTCCGGACGATCGCTCGGTGTGCCCGCGATGGGATCGTCACGATCACCGTCGAGGGCACCATTCGATACGCGAACCCGGCGATCGAGCGACTCTTCGGCTACGAACCCCAGGAGCTCGTCGGCCGCTCGCTCTTCGATCTCATGGCGGAGGATGACGCGCGCGTATACCGCGACGCACTGGCTCGATACCGGGAGACTGGGGAACGTGCGTTCGACTGGGACGATATTCGCTTCTTAGGAGTTCACCGCGACGGTCGAGAGATTCCGGTTAGCATCTCGATTAGCGAGTTCGAAGACGGTGGAACGCGGTATCTCACCGGTATCCTGCGCGACGCGAGCGAGCAACAGCGCCGGGAACGCCGCCTGGCCGAGTTGAATCGGCTCGCCCAGGACCTGAGTGGGGCCGAATCGGTCGAAGCAGTCTGTGAGCGAGCAACCACCGCCGCACAGCTGACGCTCGGTCATCCGCTGGTGACAATCGAACGCTACGACGCCAACGCAGGCCAACTCGACGCATACACGTGGACGTCGGCAGTCGATGATCTCGTCGATGATGGGACGCTATTCGGCGCCGACCAGTCGCTCCCCTGGCAAACGTTCGTCAACCAGGAGCCGACGATCGCGAACGATCTCGGTGACGCTGCCGACGCGACGCCCCTTCGGAGCGCGATCTGCTACCCGCTTGGCTCCCACGGCGTCCTCGTCGCTGGCTCGACCGAGCCGAACGCGTTCGACAACGAGGACGCCGATACGGCCAGCATTCTGGTTGGAAACACCTACTCCGCCTTAGAGCGTGTCGACCGGGAGGGGACACTGCGCAACCAGCGCGACCAGCTCGCAGCAAAGACCGAGTCTCTCGACCGCGTTCGGCGGACCAACGACGTCATCCGCGACCTGACGAAGGTACTGACGCACGCGACCGACCGCGAGGAGATGCTCGAGGCGATCTGTACCCGGCTGGCGTCGTCGTACCAGGCCGCCTGGTTTGGCTCTGTCGACCCCGCCAGCGGCGCGGTGGAACCCGAAGCCGCCGCCGGGGGCGCAGCGGAGTACCTCGCGGTCCTCGACGACGGACAGCCCGGCGGCGAGCCGGTCGAGCAAGCGATCGTCGAGCGCGAGGTACAGGTGCGCGACGATCTCTACCGAGATCCGCCGTTCGAGCCGTGGCGCCAGGCGGCGATCGAGCGCGGCTACCACGCCCACATCGCGGTCCCGATCGTCTACGGCGAGACGCGGTACGGGGTCCTCTCGCTGTATGCAGGTACGGCGAACGGATTCGATCGGATGGAAGTGGCCGCCCTCCAGGAGTTCGGTGAGACGATCGGCTACGCGCTCAACGCAACCGAGCGAAAGCAGGCACTGACCAGCGACCGGTCGATCGAACTCGCGTTCGATATCGTCGGCGACGGGGCGCTGCTTGGCCTACCCGAGCGGGCGGGCGGATCGGTCGAGCTCGAAAATCTCGTCGAGCGTCCCGACGGTACCGTGACGATGTTCGTTGCAGTTCCCCATGGAGCGGGCGACTGGATCGACAGTTGGGCCACAGACCGACCGGAGGTCGAGGCCGTACAGCTCCTCTCAGAGCGTACGGAGACGGCACTGATCGAGGCGACGCTCTCGGACGCAACGGTCTGGGCACAACTCCTCCGGCGAGGTGCCACCGTTCGGGACGCTACCGCCGCGGTCGAGTCGAGTCGGGTCGTGATCCGGATCCCGAGCAGTGCAGACGCCCGGTCGTTCGGGAGCCTCCTTCGCGAATACGTCGACGAGGTCGAACTCGTCGCCAGACGGGAGTACGAGGAGCCGGTGTTGACTCCCGAGGAGTTCGGCGTCGAGTTTCGCGAGCGGCTGACCGACCGACAAAACGAGGTCTTGCAGACCGCGTACTACGCGGGCTACTTCGACTGGCCCCGGGAAACGAAATCGGGCGAACTCGCCGATCTTCTCGGGATCGCACAGCCGACAGTCAGCCGTCACCTCCGTACGAGCCAGCGGCGGTTGCTCTCGATGATCTACGACGACCCCGACCAGCTCTAAGACGGGCGGTAGTCGCCGCTGACGGTAAGATGGCTATCATCATAGTATCACCGTACTTGCGACGGTAGAATGATATCGGTAACGCATACCCCCGTCCACCGTGTACGAATGATCGTTAATGTCAGAGACGATGTTCACTCCGACGGAGTCGGCTCCGGTCAGTCAGCGAGTCGTGCATGCAGTTGCTACGGAGACTGACACCGATCCCCTGGAACTCGAACCGCTTTTTGGGGTCGTGGACCCGGAAAGCCTCGATTCACTCTTCGAACCCACCAGCGGCGGCGCCACCCGGTCGACGGGAACGATTAGGTTCGAGTACGAAGACTGCGAGGTCACCGTTGACGCCGACGGTAGCGTCGACGTGCGTCCGCTCTCAGTCCAGACGGATGTCCCCCGGGCCGAGGCAACGAGCGCCCAGTAACAGGCGGCGACGCCCATACCCCTCGGCAACGACGTCACGACGTTTCGAACGTCGGATCCGTCGATCGGTGCTTGCAGCGCCGCAGATGGTTTTATCAATTTGATATACATATCAAAAGCTGTTATTTTCCAGCGAGCGATGTCCTGTGATCGTCCGAACGCCTCGGTTTTGCGGAAGAAGCGTACTTACAACAGATCAACACGTAATACCATCACCCCGAATTCAGTTTCGTAGAAAGCAGACAAAGAACATTATTGTCTTCGGTGCATGTGGCCTATGTCCAGAGCCGCACACCTGATGGCCGCACTGGTCGCACTGTCACTGATCTCGGTGGTCGGCGTCGCCGGGATGACGACTGGAAGTGATGACTTCGAATCCGATCGCTGTGGATTCGGTGCCCCCGTGGTCTCCGAGGGATCCTACTCGGGCTCGTTCGACGATGCGGACGACGACGCTAGCGCGAACGTCCGTCTCTACGAGGACCAGCCAGTGACGATCACGCTCGACACCGTCTCAGAGACCGATTCGGGTGATATTTTCGTCCACGACGAAGCAGACCGGGATGGATCGACTATCGAGTACGAGGTTCGTGGTGAGGAGAACATCAACGTCGACCGTGGCGTCCTGAAGGGGCTCCAGAGCGACGCCCCAGCTCAGTTCCAGCTGTGGCCCCAAGAGGACGGCTACGCCTGCATCCAGCTCACCGCGGATGGCGAATCCGAAGAGGAGTGGAACGTGACTATCGAGCGCCAGGGTTCGGACGTTGCGCTCAAAGACGTCGACGAACTCGAGAGCGCGGTCGTCTCCCTGGAGAACGATCTCCACGCAGAACAGCAGAAGACCGCCGAGCTCGAGGACGAAATCGACGACCTAGAAACGGAAGTCGCTGACCTCGAGAGCGAGATCAGCACCCTCGAAGCCGACAAAGCGGACCTCGAAGACGAGATCGACGACCTCAAAGACTCACACGATAGTGAAGTCGCGGACCTCGAGGCAGAGATCGACGATCTCGAGGAGGAAATTAGCTCTCTGCAAGCTGAGAAGGCGGATCTCGAATCCGAAATTGAAACCCTCCAGACGGATCTCGAGGACCAAAACCAGACGATCGACGAGCTGAACAAGATGATTGATAACAAAGACGACATCATCGCCGAGCAGGACGACACGATATCCGAACAGAACGATACCATCGCCGAGCAGGACAACACGATAGCCGAACAGAACGACACCATCGCAGATCTAGAACAGACCATCGCCGAGCAAAACGAGACGATCGACGAGTTACAAAGCGATGACAAGAGCGACGATGAGAAGAAGGGGGACGACACCGGTGACGACGACCGGACGCCCGGATTCGCCCTCGGTGCGACCGCACTCGCCCTGATCGCCGCGGTGCTCGTTCTCCGGCGCCTGTAGCATCGCCAGTCTCACAGCTACGCTCGGCTTACTCTCTGCGTGGCATCGTCGAGTGACGGCGGACGGCGCGCATGTCGGCGCGATCGGACGACGGGATCGTCGAATGCCTGCTCGATTGGCCGGCTGAGTCGTCCGCACCCGAGAGCGTGTCGCCGAGGAACCCGTCCTCGTCGGCGGCGTCTTCCTCCCGCTCGCTTTCTTCGGCGTCGTCCGGTTTGGCGTCAACGTCACCCGATTCGACGTCGCCGTCGTCCGCTTCGACCTCGCTGTCCGCGGAGTCTTCGGCCTCGGACTCGGCTCCGTCATCTCTGAGGTCGACCAGTCGATTCTTCAGGGAGTCGAGTTCATCCCCCAGCGCCTCGACGTCGTCGCCAGCCGTCGAGAGGAGTTGCTCGAGCCCTGATCCCTCGTCAGCCGGTTCGTCCGCTGTGGACTCGTCTGAACGTCCATCCGCGCTGCCGAGTGTCTCGGCGAGGGCTGCCACCTCGGAGTCGGATGCTCCCGACTCGTCGGCGAGCGAGGCGAGTTGCGCGATGGCTCGAAGCTCCCGAACCTGATCCGGGGAGCCGCGGGCGATTGCCGCTGGAATGGACTCCGTCTTGTCGTCCTCGAACGACTCACCCAATCCAACGGCATCGACGGCTGCGCCCGGCTCGTGCTCAACGATGTCGCGAACCTCGCTCGCGCGCGCTCCGAGATCGAGGTCTTCGATGGCCTCGTCTGAATCTACGTCCGGTTCGTCGGAATCCGATTTCGCCAGCTCGTCTCTGACCGCCGAGAGGATCTCGGCGAGCCGATCTGCATCACTCACCGTTTCCCTCCGCGGTCGCGAGTTCGTCCGTCGACTCGCTTACCTCCTCGACGATCCGCTCGGTCATCTCTTCGCGACTGAGATTTGCCTTCACGCCGACGTCCTTGGCGACCGACTGGATATCCGAGTAGGACATGATCGAGAGAAACTCCGTGAGCGTCTCGCGGCGAAGTCCCTCGAGGTCGTCGGCCGACGGCTCGTCGTCCGACTCCGCTCTCTCTTTGTCAGTCCCCTCTTCACCTGACTCCACCCCTTCGTCGTCATCCTGTGACGCCGCGCTTTCGGCTTCTTGATCGGACAGCGACTGGTCCTCGGCAGAGTCGGTACTACCGTCATCCGCTTCGTCGGCCTCGGTGTCTGATTCCTCGTCGGCTTCAGCGTCTGATTCTCCGCTATCGTCGCCGATCTCGAGCTCCTCGCTGGCGTCCTCGACGACGCCGCCGATCGCGTCCCGAACCGCTTGCGCGAGGTCGGCTCGAAGTGTCTCGAGATCCCGGCGCTCCTCGTCGTCGCGTTCGATCGTCTCGTGGATCTCCCGGCCGATCGCCTCGCCGAGCTGGCGTCCGAGCTGTTCGCCGAGTCGGCGCCCGACCGCCGAACCGAGTTCGGCGCCGTCGATGCCGTCCCCGACCGACCCGTCGCCCAGTAGCTCGTCGACCGTGAGCTGTTCGGAGACTTCCTCGACAACGAGCGCTTTCAGCCCGGTTGCGTCACTCATCGGTCCCACCTCGTCGCAGTCGGCTGCGGTGCAGAGCCGTCCTCACGGGTTATTCCTCCGTTTCCTCGTCCCCATCGTCGTCCGATTCGTCTGATGCTTCCGATCCCTTCGCGTCGTCTGTCTCGTCGTCGCCACTGTCTGCGTCGTCGTCGGCCTCTTGCTCGTCCGTCCCCTCCTCAGCGTCCGATTCCGACTCCTCGTCTTCCGCCGCCTCCTCATCCTCTCCAGACTCCTCGCCTTCTGTATCGTCGTCGGGCTCTTCGTCGCCGGCCTCTTCGTCTTCTGCCGACTCCTCACCCTCGGCTGCCTCTTCGTCCTCCTCGGCTTCCACATCGTCGTCGCTGAACAGCTCCTCAACCAGCATCGACCCCAACGTGCGGCCGAGGGACTCGCCGATCTTCCGGCCGACGAGTGCGCCGACCTGTGCGCCGAGGGCGGCGCCGAGCGGTTCGTCCTCGTCGATTTCACCCTCCCACTGCGTCCCTTCGAGGAGTTCGTCGACGTCGATGTTCTCGGTGATCTTCTCGTAGTCGATCCGCTGTGTCAATGTCTGGTCACTCATGAGTGGGCCTCCTGAGATTCTGCGGGGGCGTCGGCGTCCGTCTCGGCCTCGTTTTCCGGTTCGAGTTGGTCAAGTAACTGTTCGAGCGCGCTGCTGACGATTGTAGCGATGATCTCTTCGAGCGGGAACCCCGGCACGAGTCCGGCGAGCCCGGACTTGAGCCGGCCGAGGATCGACGGTCGATCGCTCTCCTCCCCGGTGTCTTCCTCGTCCGTGGCCTCCTCGTCCTCCGCGGCTTCTTCGTCGGCTTCGCTCTCTTCTCCCTCGTCCGATCCGAGGCCGAGCAGCGACGCGGGTGCCCCGAGGAGCGACTGCAGCCAGGACATTGGCTTTCCGGCGAGATTTCGAAGTCCGCCCACGGTCCGGTCTTTCAGCCCCTGGAGCCACGATAGCGGCGTTTTGAGGAGGGATTTGGCACTCCCGAGCATCGACTTGACGCGATCTGCCACGGTGCTCGGTCCGTCTAGCAGTCCGGTCACGGTCGAGAGGAGGTTGCCGAGCAGGTTGCTCTCGCCTGGCCGCGCCGAGACGTCGAGGGTCACTGGATTCAGGTTCACCTCGAGACCGAGGAGATCCAAGAAGAGTCCGTCGAGGTCGAGGTGAAGGACGCCTGATGCGTCGTCGCCTTCGTAGACGTCTTCGGCATCCTCGACGTGGTACTCGTCCTCCTCGTTCTCTTCACTCCCGCCGCCTTCGTCTTTGCTCTCCTCGCCTTCGTCTTCCGCCTCGTCTTCGCTTTCGTCTTCTGCCTCGTCTTCGCTTGCGCTCTCGCCGTCTTCCGCCTCGTCCTCGCTCTCGTCGTCCGCTGCAGACTCACTCTCCGGTTCGTCGTCATCGCCCTCTGCAGAGTCGGACTCGACCACCTGTCCACCGTCTGGAATTGCGCGCGGCGACGCATCCGCGCGGCCGGCGGAGACGGATCCGGCAGGTGGCGGGTGTGAATCCTCGTCGAAGCCATCCTCTCCGTAGCCGAGTGTCATTATCCGGACCTATCCACACTAGTCGGCGTTGTCGTGGTTTCCCTTGCGTGTGCGACCACTGCTGGTACGTAGGGCGGACACGGTGGACCCTGGCCAAGGAGCGGGTGCGTTCGAGTGCGCCGAATCGGACAAATCGCGGGCGTTATATCGCCCCTGTCCTAACGGTCGATATGGACCGCCGCGTCTACCTCGCTGGGCTTGCCAGCGCGTCCACGGCTGCCCTGGCGGGCTGTTCGACCGTTCTGAGCGCGTTCGATAGTGAGCCCTGCGACGGAGACAACTGTGACATCGGGATGACCCGAACCGAGTTCGTCCCCGAGGAGTACACGGTGAGCGCTGGTGACACCGTCGTCTGGAAGAACACCAGCGAGGCAGACCACACAGTCACGGCCTACGAAAACGTTCGGTTCGAAGAGGAGGGCGCGGAGTACTTCGCAACCGGGGGATACGACGACTTCGACACCGCCTTCGAGGAGTTCTGGGGCTCCAGAGGGGGGCGGCTCGGCACGCAGGAGACGTTCGAGCACACCTTCGACGTGCCTGGGACGTACAGCTACGTCTGTCTTCCCCACGAGGAAGGCGGTATGATCGGCACCATCCACGTCGAGTAGACCGCTCTGCGACCAGCAATCCTGTCAGCTACTCACGTTCGGCGAGCGAACGACGAACGCTTTCCTGACTGCGGTGCTACCCGACAGCCGCGGTGGTATCCGTCTCGTCGCGAAAAATCGTCGTCTTCGAAACCGTTAGTCGTCGGTTGCGACGTCGTCCTCGTCGACGCTGACGGAGGTCGCCTCCTCTTCGGCGACTTCCTCGGGGCGAGCCTCGAGGGTCGTCTTCTGGATCTCGACGCGGCGCAGCGGGTAGATCGTCTTCGCCTCGCCGTAGATCGCCGAGGAGAGGCGTCCTTCGACGACGCTGTCGATGAGTTCCTCGAAGTCGCGTTCGGCTGCGGCCTCTTTGACCATCTTGACCATCTGGTCGCGGATGGCCTTCTCCTGGCTCGCGTCGGCCTTTTTCGTCGTGAAGGCGACGGGCTGGATCTGGACGCGGTAGTCGTCCGTCGTCAGGACGGTGACGTAGGCCTCGATCTTCGAGGCGCCACGTCGAACCAGCGATCGCAGGTAGTCACGGGTGAGCGCGTGCTCTTTGAACTCCGTGTATGCCGCGTCGCTGCCGACGTCCGTAATCTTGAACGTGAGCTTCGTGTTGTTCTCGCTGGCGTTGTTCGTGAGTTCGCCAAGCGTCGTTTCGATGGTTCGGTCGTACACCTTCTCGGGCTCGTCCGCAGGGGTCTCGCCGAGTTCCTGTCGGTCGAACTGCTCCGGTGCGTGGACGGTGTACCACCGCTTCTCCTGTTTCGCACGTGAAACTGATCGTTCACTCATTGTGTGTCGTGTCTGTGTTGGTCTCTGTGGCGGCGGTCGAGGTCGCGTCGGTCGCGTCCGCCTCTCCGTCCGCCGGGTTGGTTGCGTGCTGTGCGACTCGCGTTGCGACGTCGAGATTGACGACGTAGTCGTCGACTGTGGCGTGGAGTCCGGCGGTCGTCTCGCGGTCGATCCGCGTGACCACCGCGCCGTCGGATTCGGTTCGATCGGTCACGGAATCGGTCTCCTCGCCGCCCTCGACGGTCGTCACCATCTCGGCGGTGTTGTCGGGGGCGAGCGCGTGGGCGACGGCCTCGGGGTCGTCGTGGGCCGTCCGAATCGTCGCGCGTCTGGTCGGCGTCATAGTGCTCCCCTCGTCGCGTCGATGAGCGTTTGCTTGTCGCCGTCTCGGTCGTATCGTACGTGTCCGCCTCGGCTGCCAGGATCGCACTCGCACTCGACGTCACCCTCGCGGAGTTCGTCGGTGACCCCCGCGAAGATCGGGCCAACGGATGAGCCATCTCGAACCGCGAACGCGGCCTCGCCGTCGCCGACTACGAGCGTAACCGGCTCCGGCGACCGGTAGTCGGCCGCCAGCCGAGCGACGCTTTCGACCGAGCCGTCGTCGACGTCGACGACGAACAGGCCGTCGTATCGGCCGGTCCGGGCCCCGTCGAGGGCGGCGTGGACACGCCGACCGTGGGCGCGCCACGCTGTAAGCGCCGGCTCTGCGGCCTGGTGTCCCATCGCCAGCGCAACGCCGGTTCCGGGCTCGACTCGGGCGACCGCATCGAGAACGTCGGCATACCCGCCGACCGTCTCGAACGGTGCCGACAGCGTCGCGTACGGTCGAACGGCAGTCGACACCGAGCGTGCGGCCCGGTCGGTCGCGCCGTCTGTCGCAACCGCGTCGATAGCGGCCAGCGAGGCGACGGCACGGTGTGTCTCATCCGACTCCGGATCGTCTGCGACCGCGTCGGAAAATGCCTCGCGCGTCGCCTCGATGTCGCCGGACCACGGAGCCCGGATACGTGTCGAGTGTGCGAGGCCGTCGATCGGGTCCGCTGTCGGTACCGCGACGCCGGGACGGCGCTCAATCGTACCCGCTTCGTGGGCCGCCTCGAGCAGCGCCTCGACTTCGGCGGCGCCGGGGTCGACGCCAGCGGCGACACTGCCGGCGAGTGCCAGTACGGGATCGGGCGCTCCGCCGAGTTCCCGTGCCAGTTCCCAGGCCGCCAGAGAGACGGGTCCCGCTGTCGGGTCGAGCGCCGGCGAATCGACGTTCGAGCGTCCGATTCGAAGGACGACGTCGTCTTCGGAGCCGGTGGACTGACCGTTCTCGCGGTCGGGTTCACCGTTTCCGAACGACCTCTCTGTTGGCCGGCCGACGGACACCTGAAACGGCACGCCGCCGTCTGCGAGCGCGGTCGCGAGCAGGCCGCCTGCGGCGATTGCGTCGCCGTCCGGTCGTGCGAGCAGCCTGACGAAGCCGGCGCTCTCGAGCGCGTCGGCGATCGGGGCTGGTGCGAGGCGACCGTCGGCGGACATGCGTACTTACTCCTCGAGCAGGTCCTTCGCCGTTTCGTAGGAGTACGTGAACTCGGGCTCGAGCTGGTTGCCGCGGTAGTACGCGACCAGTCGACGCACCTTCGACTCCGTGTTCTGCAGCGAGCGCTTGTTCTGGGCGTCCTGGGGGTTCTCCTGGACGTGCTCTCGCAGGCGGATCGCCCGCTCCATCAGCTTTCGGAGGTCCTCCGGAAGCTCGGTGCCGGCGTCGTTTTCGTCTAAGATCTCGGTGATTTTCTTGCCGGTCGCGAGCGAGACGTCCGGAACCGGGGTTCCGGTGACGCCCTCGTCGCGCAGCTTCATCCCGATCTGACTCGGGTCGTAGCCCTGCTCTGCCAGTTCGACGACCCGCGACTCTACGTCCTCGGGGTCGACGTCGCTCCACTCCGGTGGTTCGTCTGCCGTCGGCTTGTCCGATCCGGACGAGCCACGACGGCGGGTGTGCATTCGTGCCATTAGTGAGGATAGGAATCGCACTGACCGCCGTACATCCGACTCTCGTCGAAGTCGTGCACTTCCGCAATCCCAAGCCCGCAACCGCCCACACGAGCGTGCGAGACGACACGGGACAGGTCGGAGTTGCGGCCGTGCGCTTCCCATCTGAGCCTCCCGCCTCAGCGACTAAAGGGTTTCTACCTCGGTTCCGTCGGCCGTGCGCCTCCGTCTCGTAGTCCGGCCGATTCGTGGGGTTTATCTATACCCGAAGGAAAGCAGTGTTTGTAGTGCGGGCTCGTAGATCAGTGGTAGATCACTCCCTTGGCATGGGAGAGGCCCCGGGTTCAAATCCCGGCGAGTCCACTCGAAATTAAGTGGTTTTCCGAGGGTTCCGAAACCGACAGTAGGAACGCTGTTCGCCACGAATACCGCCGAATCCCCATTTCTGAGTCGTCCATTTTTAGGAGAGTCCACCACGGACCGTTGCGCACCTCGACGCCCTCGAGCGGTCAGTAGAGGGAGGTGGTCCGCATGAGTCTTAAAGAGGTCTCCCGGCACGGCGTCGAGTACCTCCCAGTCTGTGCCTACTGCGGGACCACGATCGAGACAGCAGAACGAGACTGTCCTGCGCTCGACGAGGGGGTGTGCCGGCCATGATGCGTCTCGATTCCGATCCGGTAGGCGCGAAGCGCTGTCAGGAGTGTGAGAGTCACGTTACCCCTGAGTTCCGTCGCGGCTACGGCGATCAGGACGACGTCGCACACCGGTGCCGGCGCTGCGATACTGCCGAACGCCTCTCGCAGGGCTCGGCCGCCGGCCTCGAGGTCGTCCTCGCCGACCCGCTCGACGATCCGACCCGGTTCAACAGCACACTCGAAGATCTCCCGACGCGAGTGCGGTCTGCCGTCGAATCTCGCGTCATCGCGACCGACGGAGGTGAGGACGCGTGACCGCGTTCGTTCCCGCCAACGAGTTCTACGACGTCGAGAGTCGGACCGCGGTCTCCCACCCAGCGCTGCGCGACCTCGAGGCCAACCGAGGTGAGCGCGATGACTGAGAACGAAACGAACCTCGTCGGGATGTACGTAGTTGGCGGCCTACTTCTGACGGCACTTGCCATCTCGTACGCGATGCAATTCGATGTCTCAGACCCGACGTGGTTGGATGGTTTCTTCTTCGGTTTTATCGCTGGAGGAATCCTGATGTTTGTGTTCCTGGCTGCACAGGCCTTCGCGCTCAGTAAATCGTACACCAAGGCTCTAACGGAGGTTCCTTGGGATGAGTAGCGACGTCATCGCCCGCTGGTCGGAGTACCCATTCACGTCCTACGACCGCCGCAGTAACGAGATCGAGCACCGCGTCGTCATCGAGCACTACGGCGGCGCTTGCGCGGACGTTCGTCACGAGGTCCAGTCTGTGGACGACGACTCAGTCCCCGCCGAGTGGACCGAACACGACGTGATCGAGATCCGCGAGCACGGTCTGCAGAAGATCTCCGGTCGTGTGGAGGTGCTACGTTCGTGAGCGTCACTGACCGATCGGAGGGGTCCCAATGAGCGCAGTCGATTATATCATGGCGATGCTCTGCGCGATCGCCGGGATGCTTGCGTTCCTGACGCTCGTCGAAGTGGGCGTCGATCAGGAATCCGCAGGGAACGTGCTGATGTTGATGTTTTTCGCTGGCGGGCTGCTCGCGATCAATCCGACACTCGGGAAACTGTACCGCCGATTCGCCGTGACAGACAAGGAGGGAGGTGATCGGGATGTCTGAGAGCGCCCGCTGCATCGGTTGCGACGGCCTACTTCCGCCGGATGGCGGTCTGGAGAGCGCCTTCTCCCGCGAGGATGGTCACTACTGCTACGACTGCGTAGCGACGCCCCAGATCGCCCTCGTCGGCTGCGGAAAGGCAAAGGTCGAGCTCGATCCTGGCGAGACGATCGCCGCAAAAGACCTCTATACATCGAACTACTTCCAGCTCAAACGCGAGTACGCCGAGGAGTGTTGCAACAAGTGGCGGATTCTCTCAGCGGAACACGGACTTCTCCAACCCGACGAGGAGATTGAGGCCTACGACGCGTCGCTGAAACCGAGTTCAGACAGTTACATCGGCGACTACGAGGCCGGGAAGTGGTCCGTCCAGACATCCCAGTCAATCAGCCTCTTCGCGTCCTTCCAGGCGATCCACACTCACTACGTCGTCTTGGCGGGCGAGGATTACGTGGGCCACATCGAAGAGCAACTTCAGAAACTCCGGCACGTCGCGTTCCCGTTCCGGTCGGACGACCTCGGCGGCAACGGAGACCAGATGGGATGGCTCCGTGAGGAGATTGACACCTACCACCCACCCGGCCAGGCTGACCTCGGGCACTACGCGATCGCCGACGGCGGAAGCAACGTGCGCACGGGAGGTGATCGAAATGTCTGAGAACGGCATTGACCGAATCAAGGTCGTCGGAATCCGTGAGTGTGCGCGATGCGGAAAGGTCGGAGACGATAGTGAAGAGTTCGGAGTTGAAGGGGTTGCCCGGATCGCCGGGAATCTCTGTGTCGAGTGTGTCCGCGAACTACACCCGGGAGGTGAGCGAGATGCCGAGTGACGGGACTGAGCAATTTCCGTGGGGGAAGAGAGAGTGCCATCGTCACGGAGAATTCTGTGCAGGAGAACGGATGTGCCCAGATTGCTACGATAATCTGCGCTATATGAACGACGATGCGATTGGGGTCTACCCATCACTACACGCGGCCACTGACCGTGAGAGGTCAGACAAAACCGGCGTGAAAGAAACGGAGGGCGACCGATGACGGGTGCCACCATCCCCTTCGACGCGATCTGCACCAGCTGCAAGCAGACCAAGGTCAAACACGTCCGTCCTCAGGAGGTCGGCCAGCACCCGCAGATCGATCCCGACGCGATCGACGCTTCCGAGTGCACGTCGTTCAAGCACGTCTGCTACAATTGCGAGACAGCGACCTACTGGAATCCGGTAGATGTCCTGTCGGGCCTCCTCGCGAATGATGGGGGTGACGACGAGTGAGCGACGATCGCGTCGACGACGAGTTCGACCTCCTCGAGGCCGCCGAGCCGATGGGCGCCGAAGAGGATAGCGTCGGCGGCGCGATCGACCAGGACACTCCCACCGCTGGCGGCGACCAGGCTGACGGCAGCGTCGAGCTCGAGTTCGACGAGGACGACGTCGACGAGCCCGACGCGCGCTCGGTCTGTCGGTTCTGCGAGACCGAGTTCCGGACTGTCGTCGCTGAACGCCGTCACCACTCACAGGAACGCTGTGGCGAAAAGCCCGCGTCGTTCGTCCAGGACGCACGCAAGCTGATCGATCCCCAACTCCACAAGTTCGGCGGCCAGTTCCTATTCGTTCCCGGCCTCGGTGATTTGCGTGGCTCGCAGGACGGGATGGCGCCGTATTTCGCGATCGTCTCGCAGTTCGATCACTGTCAGATGGGCGACGACGGCGAAGACGACGTCGGCACCTTCGACTCGGCTGGTGATACGTGGAAGCTGAATCACGACGAAGAGAAGGTTAAGTACTGGCCGGGAAAGATCGAGACGCGCCCTGGAGACGCCGGCGATGCGTACTACGAGTATCAGGTCAACGTCGTCGCCGACGACGCCGTCGGGCGCAAGCGCATCAACTTTCAATTCCGTCCCTCGCTGCCCGAGGCAGTGAACGTCGAGACCGGCGAGCGAATCCAATCGATGCCCGCAGATCTCCCCGAGGGCGTTCGCGTTCAAGTCGAGAGCGCGAACGTCACACCCGCGGAGATCTTCGAGGTGTTGCAGGACTTGATGCGTCAGATCGACATCGACGCCGCCTATTTCGATCCCGACAACCTCCACGATCACTCCCGCGTCACCGGCCTTGAGCTCTACGTGCGCTGCATCCGCGAGATCGTCGAGAAGCAGGTCGTCGAGACTGGCGCGCTGATGGATCGCCTCTCGCAGTTTTCGAGCGTCCGGCGCGGCCGCGGCGAGTACAAGTGGGACAACGAGGAGATAATCGGCCACCGTCACGCCGTCGCGATGAACGAAACCTCGCTCGGGAAGCTCTACCGGTCCAACGGCCACGAGGTCGGGAAGCTACTGAAGAGCTATCTGATGAAGAATCCCGAGAAGCAGGGCGGACCCACGGCGGAGCCGAAGATCGAGGTCCAGTGGAACAAGGAGTATTCGGACTACCTGGGCGGGAACGCGATTCCTTGGAGTGATCCAGAGGGTTACGACTTCGAGGACCTCCGCGACGAGCTCGACGAGTACCTCATGTTCGCGCTGAACGCAGCCGAGTTACCGCTTCGCGCTGATCCCACCGTGTACGTCCCCGACGAGTACTGGGACGTCACCGAGTCAGAGCGCGATATCCCGGTCCACGCCGATCCGACCGAGGAGCTTCGCGAGGCCGAGGAGGACCTCACGCGTGCGCAACTCGCTCGCGACGACACGACGTCGACCGATCGCGCCGTGATCAGGGCGCTGGCCGACGGCGGTCAGATGCACTACCAGCAGATCGTCGACGAGGCCGACGCCTCCTCGAGCAGCGTCTACCGCGCCGTCGATAAGTTCGGGACGCTCATCGACAAGGTTGGTCGTGGCAAGTACGATCTCGCCGACGACGTCGTCCGAAGCAAAGTCGAAGACGTGTTCGAGGCACTCGAGGACGTCACCGAGTGGGTCGAAGACGGCATCGAGGCGATCGTCGACGCCAACGACGAGATCGCCGGCGATTCCCCGCTCGCTCAGTGGGCGCGCCGGCACGGCGTTCACCTCTCCGAGCGCTACGACGAGATCGACGCTGAACTCACCGGTAGTTACTCCGAGTACGAGCTGCGTCGCGTGCTTCGGGCCGGCCTCAAGGCCGCCCGCGACACTGGAGCGAACGTCGCAGCCCGCTTCATCTCCGGGGACTTCACCTACCAGGTTGGTTCCGAGCGCCGCGAAGATCAGCATCCGTTCACGACAGCTGGCGGATCCGTGCTTGTCCTTGGTCGGTCACTTCGCTAAGGCCTGCTGAGTGGCAACACTCTTCCACGGGCTGTTTTCTGCAATCTGAGTTTTCATTTTCAGCAGATTATCCAAGCCTACTTGTGTTCAGACTCGCGAGAGACATCTGTCTGGTTGCTTCGCCCAGTGTTCGGTATCTGTCAGTTCCCACCGGTTGGGCAGCCCCCCTTAGGGCGTGTACCTAACGGTACATTCAACAAAAAACCGCGGCGGCTGCTCAAACTGCAGTTGTTCCACTCGAAGCAGTCGAAACGCACCCCGCCCCAGGTGGGCGGGTGAGCGAAAATTCTCCTTGGTCGGCCTACTGCGTGTGCCGCGATTCGAAGTGCTCCCGATCCACGTAGAGCTCGACGCCATCAAACTGGAGCACGACCGCAAGAAACAGCATGAACAGGCCCGTAACCAGGAGCTCAACACCAAGTCCTTGAAACGCGAATCCGACGATGATAAGAATCCCTCCAGTACCTAACCCAGCGCTGACGAGATTCGACGCCTCGTAGTAATCCCCGGCCGGTTGCAAGAACACATGGGCCACACGATCTCGCAGCGAGAGGTGTCTGTTCGTCGTAATCGTCTGCTCTTCAGGAGGCATCCTCAACGACCTCGTAATCAGTTATCTGCAGCGTCTCGGTCATCTCCATGAGCGCTTCGGCATCGCCGACCTTCCACGGCGGGACGATCCGGAGCCAGCTGATCCCCCAGCCGCGATGCTTCCCTGCGTGTCCGTGCAACCAGCCGAGGCTTGTCGAGATCTTCCCGCATTCCTTGCATCGGTAGATCTCGATCTCATCACTCACGCCGATCACCTCGAGGAGTGCTGAATACCCCCGCAATTTCGAGAGTTTGCCCCTGCTTTCGACCAGCCTTTGGTATGCACAGACCGGGTGTGCTCGCGCGTAATGCGTGAGGGTATTCTATTATACTCTCTCTGCGCATTATGCATAATGCAGCATCTCGACCCCGTCTGGCGATTTGTAGGCCATACCTATGCGTCATCGATCTCACCCTCGTTTATGCGCCGAGATACGGTGGCCTGATTGATCCCGACGATGTCCCCGATATCGCCTTGCGACAGGTCGGTCTGCTGATAAAGCCTCATCATCCACCAGTTGTCCCGGGCCCGCCGGGTGCGCTCTTTAGCTTTTTCGAGCGCATCCACATGCTCCGACCGATGGACGTAGTTCGACTGGGTTTTGCCCTCCTTGGACTCGACTTTCTTCCGATGCAGCTTCTTGAATTCAGGATGCCAGTCCAGTTTTGGCCACGAGATCGTCTCCGTTCGCTTCGAGTACGATTCCTCGTAGTGTTCGTTGTTCTTGAGTCGGTAGACTTTCGCCTCGCCTTTGGGCTCTCCTTTGTCGGTCTCTTGGCACTGAATCCAGTAATCGGCGCTGTCCGAGCCGATTCGCCCATCGACCCAGCCCTTCGACGGCGCTGTCATCATTCCGAATACCTGCCGGTAGCGCTTTGTCGCGAACGCCTGACTCAGGTTGACGTTGTCTCGAGATCCAGCACGCCGTGAGTCGACAGCGTCCTGCACTTCGTCGAGCAGGAGCACCGAACCCGGCGCGACCTCGTCGTACATCATCTCATAGTCTCGCGGATCGAGCGTCGCCTTCTCGGCTGTCCACCAGTTCATATCCCACAGAAGCGACAGCGTGACCGCGAGCGTCGTCTTGCCGACGCCCGTTTCGGCAGCTGCTGTGATGATGACGTGCATGTCTCGCCCCGAGGTCAGCCTCGAGGCGAACTCGTGGAACATCTTCGAGTCGGTCAGTCCCGGGAACTTGTGCCAGATGTCGATCGGGGCCGACACATCGTCGAACGGCCCCGGTCCGTCGTCTACTGGTTCTTTTGTCGCCATTCTTCCACCTCCTTGAGGAGTTCGTCATCGATCTCGGTTCGCGGCGTCGATTCGTCGATATCGGGGCCGAACCCGAGTTTGTTCGCTGCATCGTCGAGTTTCTGCGATGCGTTCAGGAGCACATGGCCGTCGACGAGCTCTCGGGATTGCGTGTGGATCTCGCGCTTTCCGAAGCAGTCCTCGATTTCTTTGACTTCGTCCGTCGGCTGGTTTGTCAGTGACTCCAGCCGGTCGAACCCAGTCATCGTTTGCATCTTCGGCCGGTAATTAACCACCTCGCCGTTTTTCTTGACTGCCTCCCAGCCATCCTGAATCTGGCAGATCTCCGCTTCTTCCCAGAACTCTTCGACCGACGTGTGCTCTCGCAACGGTTTGAGCGCCATGTAGAATTCCATCACTGCCGCCTGTAGTTCGTGGTGGATGCTCCACGGCACGTCTGGCGAGAGTTGTCGGGCTTCGATGTAATCGGACCGGGCCCGATGGTTTCGCTGCTGGGCTCGCGTGATGATCCGCGTCGCGATCGCGCCTTTTCGGGAGATCTGATCCTCGCTCGAGCTCATCGGTTATCCCCCGGCATCACGATCAGCGCGCCTGTTTTCGAGTCCATCCATGTGTTCAGTTCATCCTTGCTTTCCAGCTCGTGGTGGCGAACGAACTGAATCGGGAGCGTGGCTTTGAGCGAATCTGAGGATCCGTTTGGTTGAGTCAGATACTCGCCCAAGCCGATGACTGCGCCATCGTCGAGAGCGTTCGCGGCGGAGCGCGCCGAGTCCATCTTTTGGGTGCTCATGCGGTGTCTGACCGCCTCGTTTCGTCCCTCTATGATAAAACTACCAGCTGGGTGGTTGCTCAATTCACCACGACGATCACCACTGATGCAACGTTTTGTTAGCCTGCTCGGTATCCTGCCGCGCATGGCTCTAATGCCAGACGTACTGAAAGACTCAGCCCGCGAGGGTTGGGAGCTTGGTAGTGAAGATGGGCTTAGTGGCATCAGTAAAGCCGCTGGCCTTGCGGACGGGGCGTTTACGCTTCTGTTCGTGTTGATCATCCTCGCCGTGGCCGCACTGGTCGGTGGCGAATTCCTCGAAGCAATCCCGTCCGATGGAGCGTTCGGAGACTCCATCGACACGCTCGAGGACAACGCTGCGACCTCGTTCACGCTGTTCGCGGTCGGCCTGCTCATCATCCCGGCAGCCGCTGTCGTCGGCTACCTGTGGACGCAGATGGGCGGCATGATGAACGGCGGCCTTCAGCGAATGGGCCGGTGAGCGTCGATGCTGGACCAGCTCAAGCATAACGCAAATCGAGGATGGGAGATGGGCCGTGAAGACGGCTTCAGCGGCGTCACTCGAGCTGCGGGGCTTGCGGACGGGGCGTTTACGCTCCTGTTCGTGTTGATCATCCTCGCCGTGGCCGCACTGGTCGGTGGCGAATTCCTCGATGCTATCGAGGTCCCAACTGAAGATCCGACTCCGATCGAGGAGTCGATTGGCGACATCGAGTCCAACGCTTCGACAGCCTTCGTGCTGTTCGGCGTTGGCATCCTCGTGATCCCGGCCGCTGCCGTTGTCGGCTATCTGTGGACGCAGATGGGCGGCATGATCGGTGGCGGCCTTCAGCGAATGCGCTAATCCGCATTCCCCCTCGCGGGACACACCGTCCATTATTTAGACCATGTCACAAGCACTCAGCAGGGCAGCGCTCGGCTTTGGCGTGTTGCTCGTCGGCCTTCTCACGACTATCGCAGCCGCCGATCTGGCATACGACGGCGCCGATAGCGAGGCCGACGTTCTCGACACGTTCCACCCGGTCGCCGAAACCGTCCTGCCACTCCTTCCGTTGATCGTCCTCTTCGTCGCCGTGTTCGGCCTGATCGGCGCGGCTGCGTGGTTTCTGAACACCGTCAAATCCGGTTCCGGAGGTGGTTACCGATGATCCTTGAGGTTTTGCTGGCGCTGCTCGCGATTGGCACGCTCGCATCCGCCGCGATGGCGCTCAAAGTCGCACCCGTGTATTCGGCGATGATGAGTATGGCCGTCTGGCTCGTCGTCGCGTACGCGTCGACGTCAGTTGACGTCCTTCTCGCAACCAACGACGAGGTCGTCACGCACACAGTCAACGAGCCAGCGCTGGCTATCCTCGCGTTCGGGAACGCCGCGATCTCGTTGATCATCCTGGTCGCAGCCGTCGCTGGCCAGTACGGCGCTGGCGAACAGACCGGCATAGACGAACCCTACAATCCGACTGAACACCCATGATGCGCAAGCGCAAACAACCCGAGCGACCAGATCCAGAAGAACAGCACCGACGGAGTCAAGAGCAGACCCAGCACTCCGCCGCAACACAGACCGCCGCCCAAGAGGCGGCCAAGAGCACGCCCGACCTCTCCGAGCTCCAGAGTAAGGAGTTCATCGAGACCGCCTTCGAGCCGGACGTCAACCGTGGCGATGGAGTCCCCGGGTTCGAGAACAACCGCCTCGAGGAGCGCTATGCTGCTGAGTTCGGTCGTCACGCTGGCCTTGGGAACATCACCCGAGAAGAGTGGGAAGACCGCAAGCACCTCAACAGGGCTCGGGCAATCCTCGCGCTCCAGGAGTACCGCCGTCCGAACGGCCTCGGTTCCATGTGCCGGGAAGATATCCGAAAGGCGTGGACTGACGAAGACGAACCGCTCCCCAAGCGTGACGACGACCTCTCGCGCGAGGTTCGGGCGATGTTCGACGAGAAGACGAATCTTGAAAGCCTGTCGATCGGTGCGAAAGGCTTCGACGGTCTCACCAAGATTCACGCGGTCACCTACTCTCAGAATGAGGGTGGATCAAGTGGCAAAAGCGGGCTTCTAAGCCGGATGACTGGCGGCCTAATGGGGGGTAATTAGATGAAGGAATACATCCCCTTCACGCAGGCCCGCCGCCAGCGGTTATACGCGGAATCACTCCATCGACAGCGTGGAAACCACGAGGTTCTCCTGCAGATCGAGTATCCTGATGGCACCGAGCAGATGAAGCCTGCGGACTGGGATTCAACTGAATCCTGTTGGAAAACACCCGACGAACAGCGGTTTTACTCGAAGGGATTCGGTGGCGACCCCGGGATCCTGAACGGAGTCCCGATCGTCCACGTCGACGCCAGCAACGCTGGAGTCGTCTCCAGAGAGGCTGCGAAAGCAGCTGCCCGAGAGGATGACTACGACTACGTCGACAGTGACGGGAACGCACTCGAAGTTGTGGAGACAGACGAAGACGGCGCTCCAATCAAAGTAACGTACTCTGACGATGTGGATAGCTCGGTCGCCTCTGATGGCGGTGCGATGGATATCGACGATGTAGATCTCGCGTACGATCTGTCAGCACCAGAGGAGTACGATGGCGAGATCATCAAACGTCGTCTCGCGGGTTACTATGACCCGTATCCCGTCTCACGTCAGGAGGCAGACCAAGCCGTCGAGCACGCGAAGAGTGCCGCGGCCGACGCGGCGGGAACGTTGAAGACATTCCTGATCGGCTTCGGAGTCGCCTTCGCCGCCATCCTTCTGTTCATCGTCCTCATGTGGCTGCTTGGCCAGATCGGTGGCGGTGAAGAAGGGGGGAACGTCATCCCTGCGATGGTGAACAGTATGGGGGTATTCCGATGACTCAATCTGGGAGGAGGTAACCGATGTCTGATCCGCCGGCAGAATTCGATCGATCTGTGGCCAGAGAGCAGCGACGCGAGTCTGCAATCGAGCGCCGTCGTCAAGAAGAGCAAGAAGAGCGGCTCCGCGAAGAGATTGCTGCAGCTGAGGGAGTCGACCCGGCTCACGTTGAGGTTGAGCAGAGGAATGGAGAGATCATCCCACGGCTCACAGACGAAGGTGAGCAGACCCTTATTGACCAGGAGCGAGAGCGTTCCCGTCAGGAACTTAGAGAAGAGGTTGCTGACGATCTTGGTCTTGAGGTGAGTCAAGTTGCAGTTGAGCGTGAAGACGAACAGTTCGTGGCCGAACCCACCGAAGAGGGCGAGCAGACGCTCCGCGATGCAGAGGTTGATCGAGCTCGGAGCGAGTTGAGAGATGACGTTGCGGACGATCTCGGGCTGGATCCAGACCACGTGCGCGTTATCGAGACCGATGATGGTCTGACCGCAGAACCAACCTCACAGGGAGAGCAGATCCTCGTTGACGAGGCAGAGACAGAGATACGTGAGGAAATCGCTGATGAAACTGGCGTGGATCCGGATGACGACATCATTATCGAGGATGGCGAGGCTCGCTTAACTGACGAGATCCAACAGCAACGCGAGCAAGAACAGCGAGAGGAATTTGTCTCCAGTCTCGACGATGAGATTACCGATCTCATCGATCCAGATCCCGATGAGGATGTCGTTATCGACGATGGTCAGATCCAACTCGCCGACGGTGCGGAACAGCAACTCCAGGACGCCACTGAACAACGGCAACGCGAGGAGTTTGTCTCTGATCTTCGGACAGATGTTCCCGCCGGTACCCGTCTCGACGCAGATGAGGATGTCGTTGTCGAAGATGACGAGATTCGCCTCTCCTCGGACGCCCAGGACCGAATCCGAGATCTGCAGATCGAAGAGCACCGAGAAGAGGCTGCAGACGATATCGGCATTGATCCAGATGAACTTCGCGTTATCGATGATGGCGATGAGATCTCGCTCGAACCCACATCAGACGGTGAGGAACGCCTTGGTCGAGAGCGGTTGTTTGACCAGCGTTCGGAGTTAGCCGACGAACTCGGCATCCGTGAACAGATGATCGACGTCGAAATGGACGGTGATGTTGATGACTGGGGACTCGATATGGACCCCTCCGTTGCTGGCCACGTCGATGATCCTGCAGACCTCCCTGGAATTGAAGACGAGCGGGACGAGTTCGCCGACGAACTTGGAATTGAGGTTGAGGATCTGAACATCACCACCGAGGATGGAGAGGTTGCCTTCGAGCCTGTTGGAGATGGCCGCGAGCAACTGGCTCGAGAAGGGTTGTTTGACCAGCGTTCGGAGTTAGCCGACGAGCTCGGCATCCGTGAACAGATGATCGACGTCGAAATGGACGGTGATGTTGATGACTGGGGACTCGATATGGACCCCTCCGTTGCTGGCCACGTCGATGATCCTGCAGACCTTCCAGGCGTTGGCAGCGCACGCGAGGGATTAGCCGACGATTTGGGAGTTTCAGAAGACCAGATCGATATCGACGCGGTCGGTGGCGAGATCTCTCTTGATCCGACGGATGAGGCGATCGAGGATGTCACACGCAGAGAGCTCGATACACAGCGCTACGACGTCGCACGCGATCTCGGAATAGATCATCGGGCGCTTGAGATCGATACGGAAGGAGACGTCGAAGACTGGGGCTTCGATGTTGATCCCGGTCGTGTCAGCGATCCACTCGACGTCCCCGGCGTAGAGGATGCTCGAGAAGACTTTGCCGAGGAGTTGGGCGTCTCGGAAGATGAGATCGATATCGAAACCGTCGACGACGAGATCACGCTCGGACCAACAGAAGCTGCAGAGGAGCAACTGATACTTGACGAAGTGGCTGGTGAGCTTGGCGTGTCTCCTGACGATCTCGTTCTGACCGACGTCGATCCTCAGGACGTCGACGAGGTAGAAGAGATGCGTCGTCATTTCGCCGACGAAGTTGGGCTTTGGCCCGATGCAATCGACGTCAGCCAGCAAAACGGAGAGATTGGATTCAGCGTGGCCGACCGGTTCGACGGCTTCGAGGACGCCACTGAGACGATGGATTTCGAAGGAGAGTTGACTGGTGTCCAACTCGCGGACGATGCAGATCCGTTTGCCATCGATGCTGTCGAAGATCAACGCCAAGATGTCGCTGACGAGCTCGGCATCGATGAACATCTCGTTAGCGCCGATATCGAAGATGGTGCTGTCGAGTTCGATCTTCGACCTCGCGGCGAGGCGCTCGTCGAGCGCCAACATCTCGACGAACAACGCGAGGAGTTTGCCTCCGAGATCGGCGTCGAACCTGGAGACGTGGTGAGAGAAGACGACCAGTTCACAATATCTGAAGATGCCCAACTTGGGCAGGTTGAGCAACAGGTTTCAGAGGATCTCGGCATCAGTGCCGACGATCTCGAGGCGACGTTCCGTGACGAAGAAGTCGTTGCTGAAGAGCGATTTCGTCGATCTCGAATGGGGTTAGACGCTGACGACGTCCAAGAAGTCGATATCGATATCGATCCAGATGTCGAAAGCGAGCTGCTCCGAGACGATGCAGCCGAGACGCTCGGCATTGATCCCGGTGAGGTCGAGGGAGTCGACCCATCGACAGGCGAACTTGAGTTATCTCGTGGTGCTCAGGAGGATCTGCTGCTCGAGCAGATCCAAGATGAAGATCCCGGTGTCGATCCAGACGACGTCAGCTTCGTCGAAGACGACGGCGAATTGGTTGCAGAGGTTGAGGGGCCGTCCACGTTCGACATGGCTGTCGATCGTTTTGTCTCGATCGGTCGCGAAGAGCACACGCCCCAGGACATCGCCTCAGGCATCGCCGATGGTGTCGTCGATATCGGCTCCAACATCAGAGAATCTGTTTCTGGGGCCGCCGAGACGGTTGTAGACGTTGGACAGGAAGCACACAGCCCGCAAGATATCGTGTCAGACGCTGTCGACACTGTTCCAATCGACGAGCGAGCAGCCATCGCTGGCGGTGGCCTCTTGGCAGCACCAGATCCAGTGACCGACATTGGTGGCGCTGCGATCTTGACCGGCGGCGCGCTTGCAGGGGGAGCCGTGCTCGCTCACGAGCGGTTAACAGAGACTGAGATTGATGAGATCGAACAAGAGACACCAGGTCTGACTGGCGCCGAAATCGACATCCCAGAAGACAGTGTAGAGTGGGATGTAACCGAGATCGAGGCTCCTGAAGGGCGTGTTGAGTGGGATGCGACTGAGTTTGAAGCCCCTGGAGAACGCGTCGAATGGGACACCACAGAACTCGACATCCCAGAAGATCGTCTGGAGTGGCACCAAGAGGAAGTTGGAGTTCCGGAGGACGTCATCGATGAACGGGCAGAGGTCGGTATTCCAACGATCGAAGCTGCCGAATTTGCGGGTCTCGATCGCCAGTTCGAGGAGGACATCGAACCCGTCTCCGAAGGCGTTAGTGCCGGCGTTATCACCGCCGACGATCTCGTCGATCCCGACGAGATGCACCAAGGCGTCGAGCGCGAGCTCGAAGACCAGCAGTTCGACCAAGCCGATTTCGAGCTCGATCGCATCCAAGAGACGCTATCGGACGATGCGCTGGCCGAGCAAGAGGTCTTCGAAGATGTCACTGGCGAACTCACGCAAGGAGGGACGTTTAGAGACGTGCCCGGACAGGCGATCTGGGATGATAGCGAAACACTGAGCCGCGTCGCTGGTGAGCAACTCGCTGAAGAGCCGACACCCGACGCCATCGAGGATACACTCGAGCTGATCGAGCAAACCCGGCCGGAAGTATTCGACGACGCCACGACCGAAGCGCCTCAGGGCGTGTCTGAGAGTATCGTTCAGCAGCCAACCGATGCCGTCGATCATGTTGGCGGCATCGCAGTTGGTCCAGGACTCGGTAGCGGCCCTCGAGCGCCAGTACTCCCAGACCAACCCGCGTTCGAAGAGCAGATCCTCGACCGGGGTGCGGTCCCGCCGCTGGTTGATGATGCCGTGCGGCTCGGTCCCGGAGAAGAAATCGTCCACGAACAGCCGTCAGCAATTCCGGAAACGCCACGCGAGCGGGTCGATTCTCATCTCCGAGAGGGTTTACACGAGCGCCTCGCGGACGACGTCGTCCAACAACCCCAGGGGCGCATCGATGTCGATGTGCCACCGATGGAGCAGCAACAGCCGGACGTCGGTGCGCCAATGGCACCTGAGCTTCGGACGGGAGTGGCACCATCCGACGAGTTCGTGAGCCCACTCTCACCCACTCAGGTTGAGGCCGACACCGAGGTCGCGAACCCACAAGAACACCAAGTGGCATTCGAGACGCCGTTCGTCACCCCTCAGGTCCATCAGACTGGTCGACAGGGTCGCCCGCCGCTTCGGGTGCCGATGCCCGATCTCGATGCCGAAGACGGGGCTGAAGGCGAGGTCCCCGGCTGGCAACAGGGCGACTATTTCAACCCGTTCGCTGGGCCGGGAGAGATCCTTGGCATCGGCGCTCCTGGCCAATCGCCGATGCAGGGCCTGTTCGGAGGAGGTGGCCAGCGTGGATAGAGCGCAAACGTCGCTCCCGTACATGCTGCTCCTGGGAGCTGTGTCGTTTGTCCTGATGACCTACCTCTACGTTGTCCTGGACCCGGTCGTCACCGAGATCGTCGGGACATCGGCCTGGCAGGATGGATCCGAGGAGACGATGGCCGGACGAGAGCGTCTTCTGGCGATGTGGGACGTTGCGCTGATTCTCGGCCTGACTGGTATCGGTCTCACTATCCTGTGGGCCTCACGGAGGGGAGTCTGATGCTGATCCTGCGCGTGATCGTCGTGATCGTCGGCCTCTTCACGCTCGTGTTGATGGGGCTGATGGTCGGGCTCGTCGTCGACCCGCTCTTCGAGGAGGTGATCGCCAACGATGCAGTCGAGTCGATGGGGATGGACCAGAGCCTGCGCGTTGCGATGATGATTGGTATGGGGATGGTCCTGCCGCTGCTCGGCGTGGCGGCGCTCATCTGGCTGCACACATCTGGACTGAAACACGACGTCGGACACCGGAGGTACTGATCATGACGACAGATGACCTGAAACGGCTCCAGGAAGAGGCGCTCGCAGAGGCGAATCGTGAACTGAACGCTGCGGCACGCACACGAATCCAGACCAATGATTGACGAACAGAAGATCCGGGAGATCGTCCAAGACGAGCTCCAGAAGGCAGATGCATCGACAGCAGACGAACAAGACAGCGGAGGATACAGCCGGCGAAACATCTTGCAGGGGGCAGGCCTCTTCGGCTTCGGATCCCTCGCAGCAACGGCAGTTGGACGCGGAGGTATCGGCCAGGCCAGTGCCAACAACGGTGATGCTCTCTACGGCATTGATCAGATCGGGCTACCAGACGATCGCGTCGAGACACTCTACGTCGACGAGGTTGACAGCGTCCTCGAGGCCGGAACGCTGGACGGAGATCTCGACGCAGACGGGTACGATATCCAGAACGCTGGATCGGTCAGTACAGAGGAGGCAGATGTCGACGAGGCATTAGTGTCTCTTTTGAGGGACGGCGAAGCCAGAGTTGATCGGCGCGAAGTCTATGCTATCGAATTAACGGGACAAGGAGGATTTGACGAGACAATAGATGTGCCTCTCTCTGATGGAGTCACAACGATTGTTAGGGCAAAAGATATCGACGATGAGACTGGCAATGTCGAGATCCGATTGCAGTGGGGAGACAGGCAGAGCGACCGCTATACTTTCCTCCATCGGAATGAGCAAGGGGAGACTGATAGAGAGGACAATGCCACATCATGGGCTCTGCTCACGCATCACGATGGGGACCGCAATGTCACATCTGGCGAGTGGACTATTCGTCAAACAAACGATGCTGCGGAAATATCAGGCAGTGGCTATGATATGTTTGGCGAAGAGCACGAAGCTCTAACAGCCGGCGGATTAAGTGGAACCAAAGAAGAGGACGAAATCCGTCTCGTCACCAATAACGATCCGTCGAGTGATAGTGATTTCAGTTGGGAGTTCCAAATTTTAATCGTGGATGGTGGTTTGGGAAACTGATGAATGCCACCACTGATTTCGACGGTGGTGGGGGCGTATTATTATGAATGTGAAGTTTGAAACTTACGACGAAAACGGGACACCCCCCTCAGAATACGACTCATACGGAATGTTTCGTCTGGATGGAGTCGCAGGACAGACGGTTAATTTTGTCTGGGACAATGTGGATGACATCCGGGATGACCGCGTTCCGAGTGATTATAATCTCCTATGGACGACAGATGTGGATGACCCGGATAGCTGGCAACGATTCGAGGACAGTCCCCCTATTTGGTCCAAGTCATTTGGTCCAGACGAAAACACGGTTTACGTCCTCATATGGCCGTCATTGAACTACCAAAACACAGTCGATTATGCCCAAAAACTCGACGAACACGACGAAGTAACTCTTGATGTTATAGGGCAAAGCCAGGAGGGGCGTGATGTCTACCGAATGGCTATCTCAGACCCTGAAGTTCCTGACAGTGACAAATTAAAATTCCCAATATTCTCAAGAATCCATCCGGGTGAATCTTTGATAAGTTACACTTTTGAGGGTATGGTTGATTACATCCTTGACGTCTTCCAGGACCCTGATATTGAGTTCGAGGAGGACTACAATTTCCTTTGTTACCCGCATCTACATCCCGATGGAATGTATCATGGTTGGGACCGCTACGATGCCGACGAAAGGGACTTTAATCGGGTCTGGGAAGAGGAGACTCCCCCTGCCCCGATTGATGACATTCGCTCGGACATCGAGGATATGCCGGGAGAGCCAGATTGGTTAGTCGATCTCCACTGTGCAACGCACACCGATCAGGACGCAGCTCTATACCATCCCGATGCTCCAAACGCTGACGAGATGGATATAATCGAGGCTGTGGCCGATAAATCGCTATCGATGAGCGACACGAAAGCATGGGACACTGAGGGGGGAACGACTACTTGGTGGTATGAGAAGCACGGGAGACCGGGAGTGTTGAGCGAGACATGGACTTACTACGACTACGAATTGGACGAACTCAGAGAGGAGGGGGAAAACTTCATGAAGGAATTGACAACGACTGTTGACTCCTGAGGCGCACTTTGCACGAGACTCATTCCTGACTGTCGTGGAATAAACGTTCGATCCACCACCTGAGCCACCACGCGAGTTACCACTGATCCGATGTTTTGAGAGTCTACTTGATGTTTGCCCGCGCATGGCTTCGACCGTTTTCACATGTTACAGCTAAGGCGGCCAGCACAGGGACACGATGGGATCTGACACAGGACTCAGCCGGAAACAGCGCGTCCTCTTAGTCCTGGCTGGCGCGCTTTTCGTCCTCGTGCTTCCACTTCTCGTCAACGCAGCACTCTCATCGCTCTACACCGCTGAGCCCGGGATTACGTACGATTCCAGCGACGGCCCACAGATCGAGTTAGCGACCGAACTCGAGAGTGACGCCGCCGAGCCCTTCCCCGAAGAGAACACCGTCGACATGAGCCCGCAGGCCGAGTTCTACAGTGACGGCCCGACTCAGGCGACCGTCGACCAGTTCGGCGACGACGGGTCACAGACACAGCTCTCGGATCTGAACGTCTCTGATCACCAGCTCGAGATCGATGTCGGCGATCGCGAGCGCGTGGCTATCCAGGGCGACGCGGACGAGATCGCGTTCAACGATCCGGACGTGGACGCGGGCGAGGTGATGACCGTCACCCAGTCGGGCACCAGCGAGATCTCCATCTGGGGTGTCGACGACGAACTCGTCGCTGTTATCGACTCGGACAGTCAGGAGATTATCGAGTGGGTCGAGCCCGACGACGGGATCGTGACGTTCGACGTCGACGGTGACCGCTCGATCGAGATGTTATCGGGAGAACCGCCTGTGATCGATTCCGACAGCGCCGAACCTGTCGGCGACCAGGACGAGTTCCCCGAGTCGTTGCAGGTTGACGTCGAATCCGGCTCCGGAATTGACGAAGACCTTGACGTCGAGTTCGAGCTGAACGGTGAAGACGTCGGCAGCGATACCGTCACCGGTTCCGGGACGGCATCCACCTCAGTTGACGTCGACGACGTCGGAACACACACGTGGACAGTGACCGTTACGAACGAATTCGGCGACACGTCGACTGAAGAGTTCGAGTTCGAACTCGACGACACACCACCAGAGATCGATCGCGACAGCGCCGAGCCCGTCGGCGACCTCTCGACGATGCCCGACGACCTCAGCGTCGACATCGCACCCGGAACAGACTTTGCGAGCGAGTTCGAGGCCGAGTTCGAGCTCAACGGCGAGTCAGTCGGCACCGACAGCTTCGACGGATCAGGGACTGCGTCAGTCCCATTCGACGAAGAGGACGGTGGCTCACACACCTGGTCGGTGACCGTCACCGACGAGTTTGGACAGTCGTCAACTGAAGAGTTCGAGTTCGCCTTCCCAGACGAACTCATCATCCGCGACGTCACCACGGCCGAGGTCATCAACGAGGCGAACGTCACAGTCGAGTTCTTCAGCGGCGAGTTAGTGACTGAGGCGCAGACGACCGACGGCGTCATCGATATGGGGGGTGTGCCGGTTGAGGAGAACCTGATCGTTTCCATCGACGCCGAAGGCTACCACAGCCGGACAACGATCATTCCCTCCATCCTCGAGCAGCAGACCGCTTGGATGCTCGACCAAGACGAAGACTCCGTCCTCAACGAGTTCGAGATCAACGACGAGACCGGCAGCTTCCAGACCGGAGAAACGCGTCTCGAGATCAGTCGCCCGATCCCTGATGAAGACACTGACGAGCGCACGTTCGAGGTCGTTGCTGGCGATTACTTCGGTGCAGATGGTGTCTTCCCCGTCGAACTCGCCACGGGGCAGCGCTACCAGCTTGCGGTCGTCAACGACGACGGCGAGCGCCGATCCGTCGGGACATACACCCCACGGACAGACGGCCTTCGAACGATCGACATCGGATCCACATCGTGGAGTCTCGGCGACGACGAGAGTTACGCAACCGAGGCACGATACACGACCGAGGAGATCGACGGTGAGGAGGTCGATCATATCATCTTCGAGTTCGGCGATCCCGAGAATCGCGTTTCGGACTTGGAAGTCCGCGTCGAGGACCGATTCAACAGTTCGAACGTGATCCACGACGAGTCCGTCGCCGATCCAAGTGACTACCGGCTCGTTCTCCCGCTCGAGGAGGACCAAACAGACACACAATGGGTTATCAACTACAGCGCAACCGTCGACGGAGAAGTACGGCAAGCCAAGATGCCAGTCGGGCCTTCGGAGGACATCCCCCTCCCCATGGACGCACAATGGCTCCAGACGCTCGTGATCGTCGCGCTTGTCGTGCTTGCCGCGGCGTTCCCCGGCCCACTGTCCTCCATCGGCGGCGCCGTCGTCGTCTCGATGGCCGGTCTCGCCATGATGGCTGGCTGGCTTGGGATCCCCGTCTCCGCCTGGTTCGTCGCCGCGACGATCGCGGCGTTGGGCATCCTACGAGCGAGGGAGGCTGAAACGATATGAAGGGACTCCAGATCGCCGCCTTCGTGTTCTGTTTCAGCCTCTCGATCGGCTTACTCGCCGGCCTCGGGTGGTTCGACGTCGTCGGGACGCAGCCCGATCCCGGGATCGACAACACCGACGCCGTCGAAGAAGAGGCTGAAGAGGTCGAAGCAGGTGGAGAGAGCAGCCGGGATGAAGGCATCCTCGGCACCATTGGGGCAGTCAACGACGTGATCAACACCCTCAGGACGTTAACAGTGCAGACCGGGTCAGCCCTGACGAATCTGGGGGTCCCGGCGCCGATCGCGTACGCGATCCACTCTGTCGTCGCGCTCGCGCTCCTGGTCACGATGCTCGAGATCATCCGTGGTATGAGGTTCGGAACATGAGAGGCGATCGCGAGTGGTACCGGTATCTCGGTGAGGGAGAGTTCTGGGATGCGCTCTTTCAGCCACACATCGACACGGTCGGAACCGCCGGTCTGGCGATGCTTATCGGAGTGCCGCTGATCCTCTCGCTCTACGCCTGGACGGGGACGTTCCTCATTCCAGCAATCATCCTGGCACTGTTCGGCGGCATCATGATCATGGCGGCGCCGCCCCAGCTCGCGATCATCGGGACGCTCATGGTCGTGACTGCAGTGACGATCTCGTTGCTCTCGGTCTGGGGTGACACCTGATGTCGATCGCACACCGAGAGGTTCGGACGTGGCGGTGGCTCGTCTGGTTGCTCGTCCCGGCGCTCCCGCTGCACGAGCTCACGCACGCGATCGTCGCGAAGCCCTGGGCCGATGTCGAGATCGACTGGCACCACCCGATGGTCATCATGCACTGGGACGATGCGCCCCCGTGGGCGATCCTCTGCGCTCACGTCGCGCCGCTGTTGATCGGCTGTCTCGTCGGCAGCGCGGCGCTGTTCGCCTTTGCGATCGGGTTCGTTCCCGAGCTCCACTTCTTGGTCTGGGTGTGGCTCCTCGGCAACTGGTTCAATTACACAGCGCTGACGCTGCAGGACCTACGCGTCTTCTCCTGACTCGGTGTCGCACTCTCCTGTCGTCTCCGACACGATCGACGCATATCGATACTCCAGACAGTCCGGGATGCCCGAACCTTCATAATCTGTTGGCGTGTTTGTAGACATATGCGACCCGATAACGACAGAGGCGGTACTGAGAAGCCTTTCGGAAAACGATCTGCTTCGTGCGCTGACTGCCGAGTTGATGAGACTAACGCGATCGAGACGATGAGGGCTGTGGCAATGGGAGATCGTGATCCCAAAGAGTGGTGGTGTGATCAGCATATCGAGGTGTTCGAGGAAGAGACCCGTGATTGGGCAGAGGGTACTGAGAACGGGGTGTTTGACTGATGCGAATGAAAGACTACCCCGAGGACGACGGGAAAATGGTCTGGCTTTCCCTCGAGGAGGTCGACCAGCTGATCGCGGCCGCCGGCGACACCCGCCGCACCATCGCGATCTCCCTCGGGGCGCGCTGCGGGCTACGATCGAAAGAGATCACGGAGGTCACCCCCGCCGATATCGTCCAGAGTGAAGCCGGCGATCGCGTCCGCGTCTGGAAGGGCAAAGGCGACAAGTACCGCGAGTCGCCCCTCCCGCAGGATCTCTCCTCGCGTATCTCTGCGTACGCCGACGTCGGCGGCCTCGAGCCCGACGATCCGCTCGTCGACTGCGCGACCAGGACGCTCGAGCGCTGGGTGCACCACGCCGCCGATCGCGTCCGCGCCGAGACCGGCGACGACGGCTGGAAGTTCGTCACGCCTCACGATCTCCGACGTAGTTGGGGTACGCTGCTCGTCGAGGACGACGTCGAGCCCGGCATCATCATGGAGTGGGGTGGCTGGGAAGACTGGGAGACCTTCCGCGAGCACTACCTCGGCGCCTATTCCATGAAGAAACAGAAACAGGAGCAGGCGAAAGTGAGTTGGCTCTAATTCTGTCACGGTTTTCCAGACTACTTCCCGAGAAACGACGATCGGGTGCCCCTTCGATGTCTGGTGATTCTCCAGTAGCGAAGCGAAATTAAAAACAGTAACCGAACCCGACAAAGCCACGTCGGGCGATTCGGAGAGACGCAAATGGGGGATTCGCGTCTCTACCGAACGCTTATTATCTTACCCTGTCAGTTTCAGATCATGACTGAGCGGAAAACGTGTTCTGAGTGTTCCACACACGTACCTCCGAGCCGCAATCGCTGCGCATCCTGTCGCCGAAAGGCCAGCCTTTCCGATTCGGCGAGCAGCCCAGACGTCGCTATCGATGGATCGATCAGACGGGAGAACGCGGCGGGTTCGGAATCTCGGTCAGGACGGAATCTTGGTCGCTTCGTTCCATCACTCAGCCTTCACGCGGTGCTCGTGAGAATCCGATCCCTCTTTTCGACCGGCTTGATGCTCATTTCACTCGGCGTCATCGTGATCGGCATCTATCTGATGGCTGTTGGCCGACGAACGACCGCTGTCGCCACCGAGATGTCGCTTCACGGGACTACCGTCCCCGAACTCGAGGTCGGCGGTCTCTACTTCCGGCCCGACGAGGTCGTGTCTCTGATCGGCGTCGGCTTGTTCATGCTCGGTGCCACGGTGATCGTGAAGATGACGTTCGGAAAATCCACGCACTTGGCTCCGTTCTGAGTCCGTTTACTTTCGCTCCGCGTGGGTCCGTTTTATTGAGTGTCCGTTACGATGACTGGTTATGATTGAAGACGCGCGGGCGCTTGAGGTTCGGCACGTCCCCCAGGATCTCGAGCACCGCGACGGGCAGATCGACACGCTGGCCGCCGAGTTGCGGCCGATCGAGAAGGGGTTGTCGGGCGACCATACCTTTATTTTCGGCCCCAGCGGCTCAGGGAAGACGACGCTCGCGCAGTTTGCCTCGCGCCAGCTCACCGAGGAAGCCATCGACGTGCGATCGGCATATCACAACTGCATGTCGGCAAGTTCGAAGACCGACGTGCTCCACGGCCTCGTCGACGACGGAGATCTGGCGCGGCACCTCCAGCGCGACGGCGTCCCAGCGAGCCGGTATCTCGACTGTTTTCGCGATGTCGACGGGCACGTCGTCGTGATCCTCGATGAGGTTGACGTCCTGGACGATCCCACGACGCTGATTGCCCTCTCGGAGTTGGGAAACGTGACGATCGTCGCGATCACCATCGATGAAGACGACTTTTTCGCCAGTTCGCAGTTCAACGGGCGCGTCAAGTCGCGGTTTTCGCGCTCGCAGAAGATCCAACTTCGGAAGTATCGTCAACACGAGCTCGAGGACATCCTCTGGGCGCGCGTCGAGGCCGGGCTGAAGCCGGGTGTGGTCGGCGATGGCGTGATCGCTCACATGGCCGATCTGGCCGCCGGTGACGCCCGCGAGGGGGTTATCCTACTGCGCCGAGCGGTGAAACACGTGATTGGCGACGAACGGTCACAGATCACGGTCGCCGACGTCGATGCGGTCGAAGACAGTGCACGCGAGGAGAAACGTCAAGAGCACATCCACGCGCTCGGGACACACAAGCGCCTTCTCTACGATATTATTGAGCGTGCTGGTGAGATCGGCGCGGGTGAGTTGCGCAAGACGTACGAAGAACGGTCGTCAAATCCGAAAGGCGACAGCACTCGCGGAAGGTATTTGGCTGCGCTCGAGGACAAGTACGAGCTGATCGAGTCGTCCGGATCCACCAGAGCGAAAGTGTATCGCGTGACCGGGGCGAGTTAGAAGCCGGGCTTCGGCCCAAGTACGAGCGTGATCGGGCCGTTTGAGTGGGTCTCGACCGTTGGATCGGCGTGTCGCGATTTCTTCTCGGGCATTATCTGCCGCTATGTTCGCACTGGAATATAAACTTCTGCCCGTTTTGCCCATCTTTTGCCCATCGGGGTAGCGCGCTTCTACGTCGTGATTTCGTCTGCGAGCGCGGATTTCCAAGTTATCTGCCCACCGCCGGTGTAGTCTTATCCCCATTCTCGAGTTTCATCAGATCATGTCTGTCAGGACTTCCAACGCGAACGGCGACCGACCGCGGCTGAAGACTGAGCTCGACGACGGCCGCGGCGTCGAGATCGAGATCACCGGAACGGCCACGAACAAACGGCGGATCGATGTCCGCGTCGACGGCGGTCTGAAGTGGGTCTTTGCGGTCCAAGAGGATACCGCCGGGCTCGTCATGGCGCTCAATCAAGAGCACGGCGGCCGCGTTGTCGATGCTGAGATCCCAACCTGGATGGAGCCGCTCCTGCAGCGGCTCGGCCTCGAGGGGATCGCAGAATGAGGTTAGTCTTCGTCGATCTCGAGTTCGTCGGCGCTGATCTCTTCGTCGAGATACCGCCGCCCGAGTTCTGCGAGCGAATAGTATCCGTCGTCTGCCCGGTGGAGAAGGTCGTTTTTCGCAAGAGTGCGACAGCGTTGTCCGACGTAATCGGGGTGGGAGCTGATGTTTCTCCCGATGACCGCAGGAGGAACTTCACGGGCATCCCTGACGTACTCAAGGATTGCGTCATCAGTCGGTTTCATCCATGGTGCCCTCTCCCGCATACCGTTGTCCGGGAGTTGTCATCCTATCAAACCAGGCCATCGACCTTAGTTCCTACGTATATGGGGCTCCTAGAACCTGTATATATCTGGTTGGCGGTCTTCAACTCTGTATATGGCGAGGATTTAAGTCACTGTAGTATACACTCAGAGTCAACGAGAGTTTCACGCGGATCTGACTATCAGTCGGGTCCGGCAGTAAAATGCGGACTGGTGCTGATGACACCGGGTCCGCGCGGCTCTCGTGAATCAGGCACGACAGCCATGTTGGAAGAAACGACCCGGGGTAATCAAAACCTCGACACGGCTCACGCATCGACAACGAGTAACACATTTAGAGACGGCGACGACCTTCCGGACGACGTCGTCGCGACCGTCCTCGAAGAACTGTTCGACGCGTCGTTCGAGATCGACGGCGGGAACCCGGACGCACTGATCGCGAGCGGACACGCTGCGTTCGGCGAGGAGATCGTCGACGACTCCATTGCGCGCATCGATCCTGACGGAGGTGACGCCTGATGGCGCGCGGCGGCTGCCGCAACTGCGGCGCGCGGACAACGAAGCCGCGACTGTGCAAGCAGTGTCAGCGCCTCGAGCGCCAGGGCTTCTTCGCCGATTCCGGGTCGGCGTCGGACAGCCAGTCCCAGACCCAGGAACTCGAGTGCACGGACTGTGGCGAGATCTACCGCGGGACGACCGCAAGTGAGTGTCCGACCTGCGGCGCGACCCGCTGCCGGTACGTCGGCCCGCTGCCCGGCGAAGATAAGGAGATCATCGCCGACGGCGGGATGTCCTGGACGGATCTCACGGGCTTCCAGCGCGACTGCCTCGAGGCGATCGCCCGCGTCGAGCGTGGTGACGAGACCTGTTACGGCCTCGCGATCAAGCGCCGCCTCGAATCCACGCGTGGGGAGGAGATCAACCACGGCCGCCTCTACCCGAATCTGGATACGCTCGTAGATCTGGACTTCGTCGAGAAGTCGACGCTTGACCGGCGGACGAACGAGTATCGGCTGACGGACTCTGCGCGAGCGGTGTTGATCCAGCGCGCCGAGCGTCTTGCTGACGCCGCCGAGCTGCACGCGGTCGGAGGTGGTCAAACGTGAGCGAGTGGATCGCCGACGCCGGGACGACCTGGTGCCCGCGCTGTCAGCGCTACCGAATCAACTGCGCCCATCTTGGAGGGGACAATGTCGGCAGCTGAGGCGAAGCCGGCCGCTGATCGCAAAGCCGAGATCGTCTCAGCTGTCGAGAACCTCGTCGCCGCGGAGGTAACTGATACTGTCGGCGGCGGGGCGCCCTCGACGGCGATCGCCGAAGAGACCGGACTCGCACGCAAGACCGTTGAGAACTACCTGAAACGGCTCCTCGAGGCTGGCCGCGTCGAGCGTGTCTACGGCGTCGGCCCGCACGGTCCGCGATACAACTACTTGCCGGGTGATTCGGAATGAGTTCGCATTTCCTCGGAGTCGTTCGAGATGATGGTGGGCAGGACTTTGCAGACGGTTTCGAGATGCACTGCTGCCATGGTGTAACCCGATTCGTTGCACGGTTCGAAGACACTCCCGAGACAGTCCTCGATGCCGATGTTAACGGTGACTCGGTCACAGTTCAGGGCTGGTCGGATGACGAGTGGTTTTGTGATGATGTAGTCGTCGAACGGATCGATTCGGCACAGGGCGGTGTTGCTGTTCAGTTCCTCGAAGAAAACGGGGTGGAAGCATGACGGCGAGTAACGTCGTTCAGATCACCCTCGAGGGCGACGAAACCGACAACGAACGCGAGCGCCCCGAGACGTTCCTCTGGTGTCCGGAAACCGATCAGTGGGTGCTTCGCTCGCTGCGCTTCGACTGGCCGTACGAGCTGTACGAGTCGCCCGAGGCCCACATCGAGGAGTTGAACGACACGTCCGAACCGGACGACTCCGGCGTCGGCGACGATTCGGACGAGCCCGAACGCGTGGGCGCGTGGTACGACGTCACGATCTCGGTGTCGGTCGACTACCGATTCCGCATCCCCGCCTGGAGCGATCACGAAGCGAAAGACCTCGCGAAAGAGTGGCGGTTGGATGCGAGGCCAGCGGACAGTCACGTCGTCCACACGCAGACGCGTGAGGTCGACGAGATCACAACCGAGGACGTTCCCGAAGACTTCGATCCCTACGGGAGCGAGCTGTTGTACGAGGTGTTCGAAGATGCCAAGTGAGGAGACCGAGAGTGGCGATGAGCCCACCCTCGAGGAGTTTGCGCTGCGCCGGCGTGCGCACGACCGGCCGACGAGCGTCTGGGTCCAAGCCGACACACAGCGCGACCCGCCAGAAGGGCGCGTGCTTGCCGACCGGATCGCCCACCTGCTGACCGACGACGGCGAGGTGCACGAGACCGATTTGGCGTCTGTTCCCGAAACCGAGCCCGGGGACGTCGTCTTGATCTCGGCCAGCAGCCTCGACGAGTTAGTTGAGGTCGTGCGCGAACAGCTCGCACTCACGCGCATCAAGGAACGATCGATCGTGGTCCACGTCGACGAGTTGCCGAAACGCGTCCAGGAGGTTCTCGATGTCCGCGTGAGTGCGACCGGGGACAAGCACTACTCGGAGGTCGTTCGGCTGGTGTGGCACCCGTACGAGAACATGCTGTTCGAGCGTCCGCTTTCTGGTCTGGGAGGGGTTTCAGATGCCGAGTGACCGAATCACGCCAGGGAAATCGATCACGCCGTTCGTCTGTCCGCACGGCCACCACTCGGTTCGGCCCAGTGCGCAGCGGTTCTGCTGTCAGACCTGTCGGAACCAGAGTCGCAAGACGACCTCGTGGCCGAAGTCCGAACTCGTCGACCTCCGAGAAGAGGAGCCACCGCTTCGCGACGATCGTGACATTGTGGCCGACGGCGGGCCCGGAATCTGTGAGACCTGCGGTATCGATAAGATCGGTGACCGATGCCTTACCCGGTCGTGTCCCGATCGCCACTCGAGCGTCGACGAAGTTCTGGGCGACCAGACCACTCAGGAGATCCGAACCGATGGCGGTACACCCAGAGACGGGACTTACCTAATCAACGGCGAACAGGTTCCGGTCGAACAGGTTGACGAGTTCGACGCCGATTTAATTCTCTCGACCGACGTAACCAGAGCCGTTAACGAAGGGTTCGACTTCACGGACATTTGGCGTCATGTGTCCGTGGAAGTCGAGAACGACGAGGAGTCGTTTACTGCGACCGTCGCCGCGTGCGAGATCGAACACGGAATGGCCGCGATCAGACTGACCGAAATTGACAGGGAGTCGGATGTTGGTCGCGATGTTCCGACCGACGGCGGTACTCCCAAAGACGACACTGACCGCCCGGCTTTCGTCGATCCGATGGCCGAAATTGTCGAGTGCCACTTCTGCGGTCAGACGTGGGAACCCGAAGCCGTCGAAGGATTCGACCTCTCGGCGGAAGACGAGTACTACCCGAATATGGTGCCGGTCTGCCCGGAACACGCGTGGGGTGGTTGCAGATGACAGAACCATACTGCGCGGTCTGCCGACGAACCGTCACCCCCGACGGCGAACACGTTGAGGTCGAAGTTGTCATCGATCCCCGAGAAGAGCCGTGGGGAACGACGTACTACTTCCACCATAGCTGCTGGATCGATGCAGATCCGACGGAAGAATGGGGTGAGCCGGCGTGACTCCATCTGACGTTAGTGCCCACCGACTCGGTCCGCACAGGTGCCCAGTAATCGAGTGTCAGAAGTGCGGTCATGCACACCACTACGACGCTCGAAAAGGCCGATGCTCGAAGTGCTACGCTTTCCTCCCAGAAGCGACCGACGAGCAACACCAGCAATTTACAGACTTCCTTGTCTGGAACACGCGGCACTTCTACGCGGGGGCTGACCGATGAGCGACCTCGAGCCGATCGAGCCGGCAGAGGCGGTCAACCTCTACCTGAACCACCGCGAGCCAGACCTCTCCGAGAAGAGCGTCCAGAACCACCGTTACCGACTTAATTCGTTTGTCGAGTGGTGTGACGAACGCGGCATCGATAACCTGAACGACCTGACGGGGCGGGACCTCCACCGGTTCCGGACCTGGCGGCGCAAGAACGGTATCGCGAAGGTGACGCTTCGCGGCCAGCTCGCGACGCTCCGCGTCTTCCTCGAGTTCTGCGCGAACATCGATGCTGTCGAGCCCGGGATGCGCGAGCGCGTGCTGTTGCCCGAAGTCGATCCTGAAGAGGCGTCGAAAGACGAGAAGCTCGAGGAGAGTCACGCCAACGATCTCCTCGATTACCTCGAACGCTACCAGTACGCGTCGCGCGAGCACGTCGTCGTCGCGATCCTCTGGCATACCGGCATCCGCCTGGGAAGCCTGCGCGCGTTCGACCTGTCGGACTTCGACCCCGACGCCCGTTGTCTCGATCTCTGTCACCGACCAGATACCGGGACACCACTCAAGAACGGGAAAGGGGCCGAGCGATCGATTGCCGTTGGCGAGACGTTCTGCCGCGTCATCCAGGACTACATCGACGTCCATCGTGACGACGTGTTCGACGACTACGGCCGACGGCCTCTGATCACCAGCCGCGAGGGCCGCCTTTCGGCGACGGCGATCCGCCGGACGATCTACCAGACAACGAGGCCGTGTCAGTACGGCATCTGCCCGCACGACCGTGACCCCGACGATTGCGAGGCGATGCTCCACAATAAGGCAAGCCAGTGTCCGAGCTCGCGATCTCCGCACGGAATCCGCCGCGGATCGATTACGCAGCATCTCCGTGACGGCACTCCCGAGGAGATCGTCTCGGACCGCATGAACGTCTCCGGTGACGTTCTCGACCAGCACTACGACCGACGGACCGAGCGCGAGAAAATGGAGCTCCGACGGCAGTTCCTCAAAGAGACATGAGCGACCACATCACCACCCAACCGACAGCCGACCGAACCGAACGCCGAACCGACCACCGAGTGAACGGACTCTGCGCAGCGGCGTGCAGACAGTGGGTGATACCCCGGCGAGTCCA